>NZ_QTLZ01000005.1:0-310151 GCF_003635425.1 Parabacteroides sp. AF27-14 | reverse complement strand
ATCCAGACCCCTCCTGTTTTGGCGGCGGCCTCGGCCATGTTGCTTTTTCGTTGCTGCTACCAGAAAAAGGTGGTACTGAACGTCTCAGACCTTTGGCCATTGTCGGCCGTGGAGCTGGGGGCCATGAAAGAGGGTGGCGTTTATCATAGGGTGATGGGGCGTATCGAGCGGTTCCTTTATCGTAAGGCCACGGCCTGTCAAGGGCAGAGTAAGGAGATCGTGGATTATATAAAACGGTATGAGCCGGGCAAGGCCTCGTTCTTGTATCGGAATTTGCAGCATCGTTTTGTTTTACCGAATCAACCCCCTTCTTCTCGAAAGCCTTTCAGGATCGTCTATGCCGGTTTACTGGGCGTGGCGCAGAATATATTGGAGTTGATAGAGCGTGTCGATTTTAAAGGGATGGGAGCGGAGCTTCATTTATTTGGAGGGGGCAACCAAGCCGTGGAGATAGAGGATTATGTGAGAACACATGATAGAGGTGTCTTTTATCATGGCTCTTTGCCCAAGGAACGGATGCGTGAGGAGCTTACACGTTACCATGCCTCCATTATCCCCTTGACGGTTCGTATAAGGGGGGCGGTACCTTCTAAATTATTTGATTTGCTGCCGTTAGGCGTTCCTATCTTGTTTTGTGGAGGCGGCGAGGGCGAGGAGATTGTAAAGGAGAATCAGTTGGGCCTTGTCTCGGCCCCCGGAGATTATGAGCGACTTTCTAAAAATATACGGGCCATGAGCCACTTGCCGGATGAGGAGTATCGACAGCTAAAAGCGAACTGCTTAAGATTATCCCAGACAACTTTCTGTTTTGAAAGGCAACTGGAGGCGTACAAACGTTTTTTATCGGCTTTCTAATTTCAGGATGAAATCCCTTAAACATTTTGCGGGGATGCCCTGTTATAGATATAGTAGTGTGTTTTTCATGGTATTAGATTTTTAGATTAGTAATTAGGTTGTTCATTCAGTTCGGGAGAATAGGATGTTGGTTTCTAAATATGAGAGCCGGAAAGGTGAGAATGATTTCTCTCGTTTCCGGCTATTCTTTTTTATTTAAAACTCGTCATTGGCGTAAAGACTCAATAGGTTTTTCAGCTCATAATCGAATATCTCGTCATCCTTGAAGAAGCGTTTCAATTCGATCTCGGCTGTCTCCGGTGAGTCTGATGCGTGTACGATATTCTCTTGTACGCTCATACTATAATCTCCCCGTATCGTACCGGGAGCGGCGTTTCTACCATTGGTAGCGCCGGCCAAGGTTCTTACTACATGTATGGCATCTACCCCTTCCCAGCAACATACAATTACCGGGCATACACTCATCGCGTCCTTGATACGTTGGAAGAAAGGCTTTTCTTTTAGGTGGGCGTAATGCTCACTCAAGATCTCGTCAGTCAGCCAAACCATCTTCATGCCGGCCAGACGGAGTCCCTTCTTTTCGAAACGGGTTACGATTTCACCGATCAGCCCTCGCTGAACGGTACAAGGCTTTAAAATAACCAATGTTTTTTCCATAAGATTTATATTAAAAGATTAAACAAATGTTTGATGTCTTGAATACATGTTAACCTTGCGGCGTTTTATGAATGATAGAGGAATAAAGGATGAAATGTTTTTTAGGATATTTCAAGTATATTTCTATCTTATTCCTCCGCAAGTTAATGGGAATAAACAAATAAACGAGCGATAAGTCTGCTAAACTAAACTAATTTAACATACGTTAATTGTTGCTTGAGTTGTTAATCCTTCTGTATTCTTTTCCATTTCCGTGGAATTTCCGGATGAGTCTTGAGAAATTCCCTCAAGGTTTGCCGGTTTACTCCAAGTTTCTTGCTGATATATACTTTAGTCTTATGTTCTTTAATATACTGCAAGATCATCTCTTCCTTACCTTTTAGCTTACAGGTTTCCGGTCGCTCTCCTTTTGGACGGCCCAGTTTGGCACCTTGCACTTTTTTCCGAGCCAACGCTTCTTTCGTTCGTTGCGAAATCAGGTTGCGTTCAATTTCGGCGCTTAGGCTAAATGCGAATGCCAAGATTTTACTGTTAATGTTATTTCCGAGTTCGTAACCTTCCTTTACCGTAAATACAATGATGTCTCTTTCCATACATTGATGAAGGAAGCTCATAACTTGCATAAGATTACGTCCGAGACGTGACAGCTCCGTCGTGATCAGGATGTCGCCTTTACGTATTTGCTTTAATAATTTACCAAGTTGGCGATCGGCGATTACTTTTGTCCCGCTGATCGTCTCATCTACCCACCTGTCGATTCTCATGTTCCTCGATTTTGTGAATTTCTCAATCTCGAATCGCTGGTTTTCAGTAGTTTGTTTGTCTGTACTGACTCTTACATAACCGTATACCATATGTCCTATATTTAATTAAACAACAACCAAGATACTGGAAACGGATTGATTGATAGTGCGTTTTAGTAAAAACAAACTTTTTTATGGGTGTGTTAAAGAAGTTGAGTGGGCTTGAACTCCATACAAATTGTAATAAAAAGGGTTAATGGATATCCGTATAGAAAATTTAAGTTACTTTTGCTTTCGAAAAATAAGATGGAGTCTTAGAATGATCATGGGTATGAAAAAGTTATTGTCTTTACCTCCAAATTTGGTAGATTGTTTCCATGCGGTAGAGCATGTAAGTACAGAGGAATGGTTTTGCACCTCGGATCCGGTAGGCGCCCGCTTAGGGTCCGGGGGAGGAACAACTTGGTTGTTGGAGGCCTCCCGGCAAAAAGAGGCTCCGGATGTACCGACGGAAGAGTGGTTGGGACAGGAGAAGCGTATCTTGTTGCATGCCGGAGGGCAAAGCCGCCGTTTGCCCGGATATGCGCCATCCGGGAAAATATTGACTCCGATCCCTGTGTTTCGCTGGGCAAGAGGGCAGAGGTTATCCCAGAACTTATTGTCCTTGCAATTACCTCTTTATGAACGGATCATGAAAAAGGCACCGGAATCGCTTCATACCTTGATCGCTAGCGGTGACGTATATATCCGTGCTAACCAGCCTTTGCAGGAGATTCCTGAGGTAGATGTGGTTTGTTACGGTTTATGGGTCGAGCCTTCGTTGGCCAAGAATCACGGGGTTTTTGTATCGAGCCGTAAGTCTCCGGACACTCTGGACTTCATGCTACAGAAGCCTTCGTTGGAAACTTTGGGGGAATTGGCGGGTAGTCATTTATTCTTGATGGATATCGGTATCTGGCTGCTAAGCGACAAGGCGGTGCGGTTATTAATGAAACATTCCTATACCGAGGATGGCAAGGCGATGAAGGCGTATGATTTATATGCTGAGTTCGGGTTGGCTTTGGGGAAGAATCCACGTATCACGGACTCGGAGTTGAATCAGCTTTCAGTAGCGATTCTGCCGCTTCCGGGTGGAGAGTTCTATCATTATGGAACTAGCCGTGAGTTGATCTCCTCTACATTGGCGGTACAGAACTTAGTTAGGGATCAACGTGCGATCATGCAGCGTAAGGTGAAACCACATCCCGCCATGTTTGTGCAGAATGCGGTGTTACACCAGAAATTGACCGCTGAGAATTCGGAATTATGGATAGAGAATAGTTATATCGGTGAGAATTGGACGTTACGTGGCCAGCAAATTATAACGGGTGTTCCGGAGAATAATTGGAACTTATCTCTTCCGGAAGGTGTCTGTGTAGATGTTGTCCCGGTAGGGGAAGCTAATTGGGCGGCAAGGCCCTATGGTTTTAATGACTTGTTTAAAGGGGCCTTGTCTGATGTGTCTACCTTGTTTATGGGGAAACCTATCTTGACTTGGGCGATGGAGCGAGGGATCACCTTGGGAGGGAATGAGGATATACAAAACGCACCTTTGTTCCCTGTTTGCCAAACCGTGGATGAGCTGGGAAAAGTGCTGCGCTGGATGATTACGGAGCCGGATAGGGAAGAGGGAAAGTTTATTTGGCTTTCCGCCCGAAAATTATCGGCGAATGATTTGTCCGATCAAGCGAATTTACGCCGTTTAGTAGCTCAGCGAGAAGTTTTCCGTAAAAAAGACTGGTCATTATTGGCCGCTAATCATGAGAAAAGTGTATTCTATCAATTGGATCTTTCGGATGCGGCGGAAAGCTTCGCCAAAGACAAGATTGCCTTACCGAAAGCCCTTCCTGAGGATAATCCGTTGATGAAAAGGATACATAATCATATGTTCCGTTCTCAGGTGATGAAGATCTCGGGGGAAGCGTATAAGGAGGAGGAGCAAAAGGCTTTCGCTTTGTTGCGGGAAGGGCTGGTCGGTTCTGTCCTCGGAAGTAAGCAGCAGCCATGTTTGAATGTCTATCGGGACCAGATCGTATGGGGACGTAGTCCGGTACGTATCGATTTGGCAGGTGGGTGGACAGATACGCCGCCCTATTGCTTATATGCGGGTGGAAACGTGGTGAACGTGGCGATCGAGTTAAACGGGCAACCACCGCTACAAGTCTATATCAAGCCTTCCGATACCCATAAGATTATCCTTCGCTCGATCGATCTGGGAGCGATGGAGGTTATCTCTTCATGGGATGAGCTTCGTGATTATAATAAGGTAGGATCGCCGTTTTCCATTCCGAAAGCGGCTTTGGCCTTGGCGGGATTTATCCCGGAATTCTCGGCGGAGGCTTATGCTTCTTTGGATGTCCAGTTGGAAGCTTTTGGTAGCGGGCTGGAGATTACCTTGTTGGCGGCGATACCGGCGGGTTCCGGTTTAGGCACTAGCTCGATCCTCGCGGCTACTGTGCTGGGCGCTATCTCTGACTTTTGTGGCTTGGCTTGGGATAAGAATGAGATCGGAAACCGCACCTTGATTTTAGAACAATTACTGACTACCGGCGGGGGATGGCAAGATCAATACGGTGGCGTATTGCACGGTTTGAAACTCTTGCAAACGAACGAGGGTTTTAATCAGAATCCTTTGGTACGTTGGCTGCCGGAATACTTGTTTACTGATCCGGAATACCGGCCTTGTCATCTTCTTTATTATACGGGAATTACTCGTACGGCGAAAGATATTTTATCGGAAATCGTACGAGGTATGTTCTTGAATAGCGAGGCGCATTTAGGTCTTTTGTCCGAGATGAAAGCTCATGCGCTTGATATGTACGAGGCGATCCAATGCGGAGACTTCGTGACTTATGGTAAATTGGTCGGAAAGACTTGGGAGCAAAATAAGGCACTCGATTCCGGAACGAATCCGGCGGCGGTGGAAGCTATTATCTCCAAGATACAGGCTTATGCCTTGGGATATAAACTTCCGGGAGCAGGCGGTGGTGGTTACTTATATATCGTAGCGAAAGACCCGGGTGCGGCCCTGCAAATCCGAAAGATATTGACTCTTTCTCCACCCAATTCGAACGCCCGGTTCGTGGAGATGAGCTTGTCGAATAAGGGGCTTCAGATTAGTCGTTCGTAGGTTCGTGCCACGCCGGTATAGGCGAGGGCACACGCCAGTATAGGTGTTGGCTTACGCTGGTATAGATACAGGCCTATGCCTATACTGCTGAGGGGCGTTGCGTATATACGTGTGTATTTTTGCCTGTTTTGTTGCTAATTGGAATATATTGCATGTGTTTTGGAACATTTATATAAATGATCCTGTTGTACTTTTGCGGAGTTTAATGAGGTGTCAGATCTGATGGGGAAGAGAATTGTTTTTATATGGCTTTTATTGGCGTTCGCTTGGGTAGCGAAGAGCCAGAACTACATGATAAAAGGAATCGTGACTGATTCTATTACGGGAGAACCTTTGCCTTATGTGGCTGTGATTTTGAAGGGAACTACGATAGGTGCTACGACAGATCTGGATGGGGCTTTTACGCTCTCCTCTTCATCTAAGGTACGTACTTTACAGGTCTCTTATCTGGGTTATACGGAGAAAGAATTGAAATTCGTTCCGGGTAAAGCGGAACATTTGAAGATTCAGTTAGCTCCGACAAGTATTAATTTGTCGGAGGTGATTATCAAGCCGGGAAAGGAAAGATATCGAAAGAAGGATAATCCTGCGGTTACCTTTATCAAAAACGCTATCGCACGTCGGGAGAGCAACGATCCTCGTAATCATGATTATTTTCGGTATGATCAATACGAGAAGATGGTCTTCGCTATGAACGATTACCAACCGAAACCGAAAAAGGATGGAAAGGCGGGAAAGTTTGACTTCTTGACTGAGTTTATCGATACGTTGGAGGTGGGAAAGACGATCTTGCCGGTATCTGAACGTGAGAAAATCCAGACCGTTTATTATCGTAAAGACCCGAAGACGGAAAAGAGGGTCGTTCTGGCTACGAAAGCGGCTGGTGTGGATGAGGTCTTCTCACGAGACGGTATGCAACAGTTCTTGAATGAGGTATTCCGGGAAGTGAATATCTTCCAGAATGATATTCCTTTGTTCTTGAACCGTTTCGTTAGTCCTATGTCTACGATGGGGCCTAACTTCTATAAATATTATTTGCTAGACACGGTGGAGGTCGCCGGACAGAAGTGCGTGGATTTGGGTTTCGCTCCGTTTACTCCGGAGACGTTCGGTTTTACGGGACATCTTTTTATCACGTTGGATTCTACTTATTTCGTGCAGAAGGTTAAGTTGAATGTCCCGAAGAAGATCAACTTGAATTTTGTCGGTGGAATGACGATCGAGCAGACTTTCGACCGTGCCCCGGATGGGACTCGTATCATTACGAAAGATGATATCAACGTGGACTTCAAATTGACGGAGAAATCGAAAGGAATGTATGCCCGCCGTTTGAATATCTATTCGAATCAAGCGTTTGAGGGACCAGATGATCCTAAAGTTTTTGAGGAGAGCGCACCTATTATTATACCGATGGAAGCTTATCGCCGTTCGGCGGATTTCTGGGAGGAGAATCGTCCTACTGAGGCGGGAACTCGCAAGCAGAATAACGTGGAGTTGCTAATGGCGAAACTTCGTTCCGTTCCTATTTTCTATGTGACGGAGAAGGTTGTTTCGATCCTTACCTCCGGTTATATCGCGACGAATAAGATTCCGGAGAAGAGCAAGTTCGAGTTTGGTCCGATGAACACCTATATCAGTGGTAACGCGATTGAGGGGGCCCGCTTCCGTGTCGGTGGAACCACGACAACGGCGTTCAGTAAACGTCTTTTCTTGGATGGTTATTTGGCTTATGGATCGAAAGACCGCAAGTTGAAATATGATGGTATCGTAGAATATTCTTTTATCGATAAGAAGGATTATCGGAAAGAATTTCCCGTGCATTCTATTCGCTTCGAGTACCTATATGATATCAACCAGTTAGGTCAGCAGTATATGTATACCAACAAGGATAATATGTTCTTAGCCTTGAAGCGGCAGAAGGATACACGTGCCACCTATTTAAGGAATATGGAACTGACGTATTACCGTGAGCATTATAACGGCTGGGCTTATGGGGCGGTACTTCGGAATTTTAAGGAATACTCAACCGGTTACGCCGCGTTTGACCGTATCGGTCCGGATGGCCAGATCACGGCTACCGATTCCTACCGGATGTCGGAAGTGGAGTTTAAGTTCCGTTTTGCCCCGAATGAGAAATTCTACCAGACTCGTAATTACCGTTATCCGATTACGCTTGACGCACCGGTATTCACCTTGAACCATACGATGGCTTTCCAAGATGTATTAGGTAGTTCGTATGATTATCAGAAGACGGAGCTCGGTATTCAGAAACGCTTCTGGTTCTCTGCTTTCGGTTATGTGGATATTCTCGCTAAAGCAGGTAAAGTTTGGACAAAGGCCCCTTATCCTTTGTTGATCTTGCCAAACGCAAACTTGTCGTATTTGGTGCAACCGGAATCTTATACGAATATGAACGCGATGGAGTTCATCAATGATGAGTACGCTTCGTGGGATATTACTTATTTCATGAACGGAGCCTTATTGAACCGTATTCCGCTTATCAAGAAGTTAAAATGGAGGGAGGTCTTTTCCTTCCGGGGTATGTTCGGTCACTTGACGGATAAGAATAATCCGTATATCGGTGAGCAAAATGAGGGCTTGTTCTTATTCCCGCAGGGCTCTTACCTGATGGACCCGTCTACTCCTTATATGGAGGCGGGTGTCGGTATCGAGAATATCTTTAAGTTCTTGCGTTTGGATTATGTATGGCGTTTGACCTATAAGGATCATCCGGGCATCCAGACAAAGGGTATACGTTTTATGATGAAGCTATCCTTCTAGGGCAAGTGTTATTTCCAGTCGCTGAACTCAAAACTTAATTGTTCCCAACGGTCTTTCGTATGAGGCTCCTCTTTTACGGGATTGGATACGGATAGACCGATCAGTCGGATGGGATGCTCGGTATATTCCACTTCTTTCAGTAATTCCTTGGCCAAGGGGAGGATCTTATCTAAGGTTGTTAACTCTTCCGGACGGCTGAGGCTTCTCGTGATTTGGTTGAAATCGTGGAACTTGACCTTTAAGGTCAGTGTGTTTCCCTTGAATCCGGAACGTTCCAGCCTGCCGATAAGTTCGGTCGCTACGTGATAAAGCTCGATGATAACAGAGGATTTGCGGGAGATATCTTTTTCTAGCGTATGCTCGCAACCTACCGACTTCCGGATTCGTACCGCTTCTACGGGACGGTTGTCTATACCTCTGGCAAACTCATAATAAAGTATTCCCGCCTTTCCGAACTGGCGGGTAAGCATCTCCCCCGAACATTCCCGTAATTGCAGCCCGTTGTGGATACCGAGTGTATGCATTTTCCGGGCTGTTACGGGGCCTACTCCCCAAAAGGACTCAATGGGAAGACGTGCTATGAAATCGAGGGCTTGGCTTGGATGGATGGTGCATAATCCATTGGGTTTCCGATAATCCGAGGCTATTTTCGCTAGAAATTTGTTGTAGGAGACTCCCGCTGACGCTATCAGGTTCAAATTATCCCAGATCCGTTTCTTGATCTCCTTGGCGATATCTACAGCGAGAGAGATGCCTCGTTTATTATCAGTGACATCCAAAAAGGCTTCATCCAAGGAAAGCGGTTCTATGATATCCGTATAATCATGGAAGATCTCGTGGATCTGGCGTGAGACAGATTTATATACGTCCATCCTTCCATGTACGAATATCAGGTCCGGGCATAAACGTTTGGCTTTTTGAGACGCCATGGCGGAACGTACCCCATATTTCCGGGCTTCGTAGCTAGCGGCAGCTACTACGCCTCGCTGCTCCGCATGCCCGACCGCTAGGGGTTTTCCTCGCAACTCCGGATTGTCTCGTTGTTCCACCGAGGCATAAAAGGCATCCATATCGATATGTATGATCTTTCTCAAGATAGCTCTTTTATTACTGGTATTTACGATAACCCTTCGTCTGTTTATGAAGCCGATAACCGCATTATAAGATCTCTACGGAGTTAATGACGATATTCTCGGTCGGACGATCTTGCTTGTTGGTCTTGGAGGACTGTATGGCGTCTACGACATCCATGCCTTCTACCACTTCGCCGTAAACCGTGTATTGATTGTCGAGGAACGGTACGCCACCTTCGTTCTTGTAAGCCTCACGGAGTTCCGGGTT
The DNA here is from genome assembly GCF_003635425.1 of Parabacteroides sp. AF27-14. Classification (NCBI taxonomy): domain Bacteria; kingdom Pseudomonadati; phylum Bacteroidota; class Bacteroidia; order Bacteroidales; family Tannerellaceae; genus Parabacteroides; species Parabacteroides sp. AF27-14. Next base: position 300,605 of record NZ_QTLZ01000005.1, on the reverse strand, counting down.
TAACTTTACCTCGTCTTTCCGCTTCTCGGCCTCCAGCTCGGTCTTGCCAATCAAGGTATCACGAAGGATCGCCAGTTCTTCCTTGTTACCACTGCGATAGAATTCCATGATCTTAGGCTTGTTCTCGTTTTGCAGGCGGGCGAATATCTCTTGTTTCAGACGGCCTTCCAATTGCTTTTCCATCTGGTTCAACTCTTGTTCCGAATACTTTTTCCCCGTTACGATATAGAATTGGGAGGCGGAAGAGGCCTTTTCCGGGTTCACCTCGTCTCCGGTACGTGCGGCGCAAAGGGCTCCTTTCTTGTGGAAATATTTCGGGTAACGGAATTCGGCGGGAACGGTATAGCCCAGATCGCCCGCTCCCAGTTGCTTGTTCATCGGGGCATCCTTGGAAGTTACGTCACCTCCTTGTATCATGAAATCCTTGATCACACGGTGGAACAGCAAGCCGTTATATTGCCCTTCTTTTACCAACTTGATAAAGTTATCACGATGTAATGGCGTGTCGTTATATAATTTCAGCTTTATATCTCCTTTGTTGGTGTGCATAAGCACCCTTGTCTCAGTTGCTTGATTTTCCATTTTATACTTATTTTTCTATGAGTTTCATTGACTTGATCTTTATGTTCTTCGTGGGTCTGTCATCGGCGTTCGTCTCGACGAACTGTATCTTATCCACGACTTTCATACCCTGTATAACCTCTCCGAACACCGTATAGTTCCCGTCCAGATGAGGCGTTCCGCCTTCCAGCATATAGGCTTCTTTTTGCTCCGGAGTAAACTCGATGCCTTTCTCCTTGGTCATCTTATCTAACTCCATCTCCGTAAAGAACTTTCCGGTCACGATATAGAATTGAGTCGCAGATGAGGCCTTCTCAGGATTTTCCTCATCCGGGGTACGTGCGGCACAGAGCATTCCCCGCTTATGAAAATATTTCGGATACACGAACTCTGCGGGGATGGTGTAATCTAGATCTCCGTCGCCCAGATGTGCGTCCAAGGGAGCGTCTTTCGAGTTGATATCGCCTCCTTGTATCATGAATTGCTTGATAACCCGATGGAACAATAATCCATCGTAACGGTGTTCTTTTACGTTCTTGATAAAATTATCCCTGTGCAACGGCGTGTCGTTGAACAGTTTCACCTTAATCTTACCCATATCCGTATCAATCAGCACCAATGTCTCAGTCTCTTGCGCATGCAGCGGGCATAGCGAAAGCATAAATACCGAAACAAACAACATCGTAAGAATCCGTCTCATATTTATTTCTATTAGTTTTAGATGGACAAAAATAAGAATAAATATCGATATCTATGATCAAAGGAATAGGTCTAAACATGATTTCTTTGGTAGGAAACCGTAATAGCGTTACAAACATCTGTAATATATGCACATCGTTTTATGTTGAATCTAGGTAATTTTGTCATAGAAATTTAAAACTCTAAATTCAATATACTATGAGAGCAAGTATCTTAGCTATTTTAATTTTAGGGGGGATTGTCTTAAACATAAAGGCTCAGTTTTCTTATAATGAAAAGGGTCAAGCCATCCCTCCTGCATCACAACCTTTCGGCAAAGAGGCTTTTGAGCCAACCGGGCATACGGTTATACGCTGGTTGGGGAACGCTGGCTTTCTGATTAATAGCCGTGGTACGTGTTTGATGGTCGATCCTATGTTGAGGGGATTTGATATGCCTTTGTTAATAAATATGCCGATCGCCCCTAAAGATGTTCCCCATTTGGATGCGGTATTGATTACTCATTGCGACAATGATCATTACAGTGTTCCTACTTGTACGGAAATGTCTTCTGTATGCCGGGAATATCATTCTACATTCTACGTGGATTCTTTGATGGAAACACAGGGTTTGAACTCTTTCGGACATCGTATCGGGGAGACTTTTAATGTCGGTCCGATTTCTATCAAGTTAACCCCGGCTTACCATACGTGGCAAAATGAGTATCCGGGATATACGCGTGAATTTAAGGTTGAAGATTATTGTGGTTTCCTCATGAAAACACCGGATGGCTTAATTTGGGCACCGGGAGATTCCCGCTTTCTTCCTGAGTTCTTGGAATTACCTGCCCCGGACGTGATTTTCTTTGATTTCTCGGATGATTCATGGCATATAGGATTGGAGGGAGCCATAAAGATCGCAAATGCTTATCCTAAAGCGCAGCTTCTCCTGTCTCATTGGGGAACGGTGGATGCTCCCAATATGAAACCATTTAATGCTGACCCTAAAATGCTAGAAGGGCGTATCCGTAATCCGGAACGTGTTCATGTCTTAGCCCCGGGAGAAGCTTTTGACCTTGTAGCTCTCAGCTCTAGCGAGGGTGAACAATGTGCCGAAACCTTGATTTTCCCTGCCGACGCAAAGGCTTCGTCGGAGTATAATACGGGGGATGTCTATGTCTCCTTGTTGAAGGAGTCAGGTAATACGATGATCGCACATTTTATATTCAAACCTTACAGTCGTAATTTCTGGCATTACCATCCGGATGCCGAGCAAACCTTGTTAGTACTTGATGGAGAAGGATATTATCAAGAGGAAGGAGGAGAGAAACGTGTGATCCGGAAAGGCGATGTGATCGTGACACCTCCTAATGTACGCCATTGGAATGGGGCGACACCGGGTAGCTCTATCGTATGTATGACCATTACGGAACATGCGATCGAGAATCATGCCGTACAACTTCGGGCTGTGACGGATAAGGAGTATAATTGACAGGTTCGGATGACAGGCTGGTGGAAACCTATTAATTGGCCGCTCTATATTCATTAGGCGTACAGCCTGCCATTTTTTTAAACCATCGACTGAAGTGCTGCGGATAAGGAAATCCTAACTCGCAGGAGATCTCGCTGATTGTCTTTTTAGTATTGTACACTCGTTCCTTGGCAATCTCCAGTGTTTTTTGCTGGATGTGTTTCAATGCCGATAAGCCAGTTTCCTTTTTCAGCAAATCGCTCAAATAGTTAGGGGACAAACAGAGTTTCTCCGCGCAATAGGGTACGGACGGTATCCCATATAGGGCTGGTTTTCCTGAATTGAAGTATTCGTTTAATAATGCCTCGAATCGGGCAAATGTGTCTTGGTTCGTATTCTCACGTGTGATGAACTGGCGGTCATAGAAACGTGTGCAATAATCCAAGAATAGCTTTATATTATCTGTTATCAATGATTTACTGTGCTTATCAATAGGGTATTGCAGTTCTTCCTTTATCCTTTCCATGCATTCGATCACCGTTTTGCGCTCTTGTCCCGAAAGGTGAAGGGCCTCATTCGCATAGTAAGAGAAGTAGGAGTAGTCCCTCATGATATGGGCCAATGGCGTTCCTCGTAAAAGCTCGGGGTGGAATACCAATACCCATCCTTCCGGTTGGTGTAATAATCCATCGTCTTCCGAACCCAATACTTGGCCCGGGGCAAGAAAGAGCATCGCTCCCTTTTGATAGTCGTATATACTTCGTCCATATTTCAGTTGCCCGCAGTCCGTGTCTTTCAGCAATATAGCATAAAGGTTATATAGCTTTCTGCAAAAGCGCAGGGGTTTTGCTTCACGTCCGTCGATAACGCTGACTAATGGATGTCTGGTTTCTATGCCGAAATAATCGTTGTATTGTTGTACTGTGTTGATATTCATTATCTCATTCATGGCTTAATCTCTTTAGTTTTCGCAAATGTACTTCTTTTCCTATGTTTTTGTCTTCCGAGCGATGAAATTGGTATATCTATCCGTATTTTTGGTACATGTCCGGATGTCGGAACATGGTATTTTTGCGACAAATAGATTATTTATTAAAAGATCATAAGTTATGAGAAAGTACAATGGAATAAATCGTCGAGGATTTTTAAGGTCGGCGATGCTGTCGGGAGCCGCGATGTGTGTTTCTTCTATATCCAATGAAATGGTAGCTAATGAGAGCCGGGATAAGCAAGAGCCCTTGGCTTTAGGTAGTAAGGTCGCGGCTGGAATTAGCGCAAAACGAACCTTGGGAAGCGGTACGGCTTCCATGGTCGTATCGGCTATTGGCTTCGGTTGTATGGGATTGAATTATCATCGCAGCCAGCATCCCGGCAAGAAGCAAGTAATCGCTTTGGTACATGAGGCCATCGATCGTGGCGTTACTTTGTTCGACACGGCAGAGAGCTATGGTTATCAAACGAATGAACGATTAGTTGGCGAAGCGTTGAAAGGTTATTCGGACCGGGTATTTGTAACTACTAAATTTGGGCATAAGTTTGTGGATGGCGTACAAATCAAGACAGAGGAAGATAGTTCTCCCAACAATATACGTAAGGTATGTGAGAATTCGCTTCGCAACCTTGGAGTAGAAACTCTCGGTATGTTTTACCAGCATCGTGCGGACCCGAACACTCCGATTGAGGTCGTCGCTGAGACTGTGAACGAATTGATCAGAGAAGGCAAGGTATTACATTTCGGGCTTTGTGAGGTGAATGCCGATACCATCCGCCGTGCCCATAGGATCTGCCCTGTTACGGCTATACAGAGTGAATACCATTTGATGCATCGTGCCGTGGAGGATAGCATATTGCCGTTGTGTGAGGAACTGGGTATTGGCTTTGTTCCTTATAGTCCGATAAATCGAGGCTTTTTGGGAGGCTTGATTAACGAGTATACTCGGTTTGATCCGGAAAACGACAATCGTCAAGATTTACCTCGTTTCCAACCGGAAGCTATCCGTGCCAATATGCGGATCGTGGAAGTGCTGAATGCTTTTGGGAGGACACGGGGGATCACGCCCGCGCAAGTTGCCTTGGCATGGTTAATGAATAAGAAACCTTGGATTGTAGCTATACCGGGGACTACGAAGCTGTCTCATCTGGAGGAGAATTTACGTGCTGCGGATATCATTTTCACCGCCGGTGAGATGAGGGAATTGGAGGATGCGGTTTCCGCTATCCCTGTAGTGGGAAGCCGTTATAACGCGTTACAAGAATCAAAAGTACAGAAATAGATTTAGCTATCGGAAATATGAGACCTGTTTTTATACTTAGTATCATTCTTTTGCTTGTTGGATGTAAACAGCGAGATGAGCGTGTCCTGATGGTGGATGAGCAAGGCAGCTTCGCTATTGGAGGTACGGTCTTGGTTGACTCATTAGGGCATACTTATCATGGCGACCATGCGTACGTATTTTATCAAAAGCCGGTCGGAGCGAGGAAATACCCATTGGTATTCGCCCATGGTGTAGGGCAGTTTTCTAAGACATGGGAAACCACACCCGACGGGCGTGAGGGCTTCCAGAATATTTTCTTACGTTGCGGGTTTAGTGTCTATCTTGTCGATCAGCCTCGTAGAGGGAACGCCGGTAGAGGTACGGAGAGCGTGACAATTTCCCCGGCGTTTGACGAGGAGGTTTGGTTTAACCGTTTTCGTGTAGGTATCTGGCCGGATTATTTTGAAGGAGTACAGTTTAAGCGGGATAAGGAAACCTTGGACCAATATTTTCGTCAAATGACGCCGACTATTGGCACGACGGATTTTGAGGTCTATTCGGATGCCTACGCCGCTTTGTTCGACAAGATAGGCCCGGGCGTATTTATTACCCATTCGCAAGGCGGGCCCGTTGGATGGAATACATTGCTTAAGACGAGAAACATTAAGGCTATCGCGTCATACGAACCGGGTGGAGCGGTTCCTTTTCCGGAAGGGCAATTGCCGGAGGAGGCTAAGTTTATTACGCTTTCCAAGAAAATGGAAGGCATTGAAGTACCTATGTCCGTATTCATGGAATATACCAAGGTCCCTATCGTCATTTATTATGGAGATAATTTACCCGAGACTGATGAGCGTCCGGAGTTATATGAATGGACACGCCGTTTGTACTTGATGAAGATATGGGCAAAAATGCTGAATGATCTGGGTGGGGATGTCACCGTTATTCATTTACCGGAGGTAGGATTACATGGCAATACCCATTTCCCTATGTCGGATTTAAATAATATAGAGGTCGCGGATTTGCTTTCTGAATGGTTACATACAAAAGCTTTGGACTAGGTCTTTTGGGTAATGGAAATATATATAGTATCGTTTTCATTAGGAGGTATTGATCTTTTCACAGGAGTGAAAAGATCGTATCACCCCCGTGAAAAGATCGTTTCACAGAGGTGAAAAGATCGCTTCACAAGGGTGATACGATAAAAGTCTTAGGCCACGGCTGTTACTTCCTGCTGAGGAATCAGCCATAAGAACCTTATAATCAGAATAATTTGCTTGGATACTCGCCTGCGTCTACCAAGGCTTGGATCTTATCCACAACGCCTTGACGATCCGCTGCGTAAGTTACGCCGAACCATTTGGAGGTTGTATCCAATACTTTCACACGGGCTGTTCCTTCCGTGATCAATTTATTTACCATCAACGGGATGAAATATTCACTCTTTAAATTACCCATGTTCGCTTTCAAGAACTCTTTGAAGAATTCCTCGGAATACTCGAAATAATCGGGAGTGAAGCCCCACATATTCATGGATACCGGCGTATTTTCTTCCAATACGACCTTCTTTCCGTTCTCGTCTACAAACTGGATATCTCCGTCGATACGTTCGATAGCGGTACGCTCCACGACGCCTGTCAGATAACCTTCCTCGTTCGTGGCGCAAACGCCACGTGCCACGGAACCGCTCTCGCTCAACGTATTACCTACACGGTAACCTACCATGCAATAATCATTCTTCTTGCCATCCATCTCAGACAATTGCTTGCCTAATACGGCGAAGCTGTCACGTCCGTAGAAATCATCGGCGTTGATTACGGCGAAAGGCTCATTGATAACCTTCTTGCCCATCAATACGGCATGGTTGGTTCCCCACGGTTTCTCACGTCCCTCCGGGCAAGTGAAGCCCTCCGGAAGATCGTTCAAGTCTTGGAATACGACTTCAACCGGGATATGGTTCTCATATTTGGAGATGATTTTCTCACGGAAGTCTTTCTCGAAAGATTTGCGGATAACGAATACAAGTTTACCGAACCCGCCACGAATAGCATCGAAAATAGAATAGTCCATGATGGTCTCGCCATTGGGACCTAGGCCGTCCAATTGTTTTAATCCTCCATAACGACTACCCATTCCGGCTGCCAATACAAATAATGTAGGTTTCATAATGCGTTTCTTTAATGTGTTTTTTAATTCTTCGGGCAAAGTTAATAATTATAGAAACATTGCCATGTTATTGTCCGTCTTTTTATAAAACTTCTAATACGACGATCGACATGGGAGGAAGGCTGACGCTTAACTTTCCCTTTTCCACCTTGGCTCCCTTGAAAACTTCCGGCTTGACCTTCTCCGGCGAATCGAATGTGTTATAGTCGTTTATGGAGGACGCTGTCAGGATACGCCCGTTCACGCTCTTTATCGTTACGTTTTGCAGGTCGATATGGATGTTCTCGCTTTGCCGGGGATCTACGTTTGCCAACGAGATATGGATTTTACCCTGCGAGTCCCGGGATGCGGAGGCGCTTACGACCGGCACTTCCCGGTTGTCTCTTACTTTCTCCTTGTCGCAGATTAGATCCATCGGCAAAAAGGTAGCGTCTTGATGAACCTTGTACATCTCGAACACATGGTAAGTGGGCGTAAGCACCATGTCCTTGCCTTTCGTGAGGATCATGGATTGCAATACATTGACAATCTGTGCGATATTGGCCATTTTTACCCGATCCGTATATTTGTGGAAGACATGTAGGGTAAGAGCGGCCACGAAAGCGTCGCGCATCGTGTTTTGCTGGAACAGATGGCCGGGGATCGTACCGGGTTCCACATCCCACCAAGTGCCCCATTCGTCTACCATGAGGGCTATATTTTTCTTCGGGTCGTATTTATCCATGATAGCGATATGCTTTTTAACGACATCCTCTATCTCAAGGCATTTTCCTAAGGTCCAGTAATAATCCTCCGTGTTGAAATCGGTAGCGGAGCCTTTATTGTTCCAATCTCCTACTGTATAATAATGTAAAGAGATACCATCCATGCGTCCGCCGATTTGTTTCATCAGCGTCTCGGTCCAGTTGTAATCATAATCGCTGGCACCGCTGGCGATCTTGAACAAGACATTGCTATCATAGTTACGGCAATACGTAGAGTAACGACGGTAAAGGTCGGAATAATATTCCGGTCGCATACTGCCCCCGCATCCCCAACTCTCGTTCCCAACGCCGAAAAACTTGACTTTCCATGCCTTATCCCGGCCATTTTTCCGGCGTAGGTTGGCCATTGGGCTGTCTCCTTCCGAGGTCATGTATTCCACCCATTTAGCCATTTCCTCAACCGTACCGCTTCCCACGTTTCCGCTGATGTAAGGCTCACAACCTAATAACTCACATAGATTCAAGAACTCATGGGTTCCGAAACTATTATCCTCAATCGTCCCTCCCCAGTTATTATTCACCATTTTCGGGCGATTTTCCTTGGGACCGATTCCATCCATCCAATGATATTCGTCGGCGAAGCAACCGCCCGGCCAACGTAAGTTCGGGATCTGTAGTTTCTTCAACGCGTTCAAGACATCCGTACGGTATCCTTGGGTATTAGGGATGTCGGACTCCGGCCCCACCCATAAGCCACCGTAGATACAACTCCCTAGATGTTCGGCGAATTGCCCGTAAATATGTTTACTGATCTGTTGGTTACCTTGCTCCGGATAAATACGGATATTCGCGTCTCGCTGAGCGAATAAGGGAAGGGCGATAAATGCCCAAACGCTGATTATTAGTTTCTTCATGATATAAATGATTTGTTGGCAAAGATACACTTATTCTTGAATACATGAATCCTTTTATCGTTCGAAAAACACGTACGTGTTTTCGGAAAAAGTCGTACATGTTTTAAAAGAAACACGTACATGTTTTTCTTTTGTGTATTTATCGTATCTTTGTAAGGTTTTAAGGCAAAAGACTAAACAAAATGAGAAAGAGAAAAATGTTTCCGTTTTTAGCGGCTGGGATAGTCGCTTTAGCGAGTTGTAACACTCCTCAGAAAGAGGTAGTGAAGATCGCTGCTATTAATCCTGCGAATATGGATACCACGGTTGCCGCAGGCACGGATTTTTATGAATACGCTTGTGGTGGATGGATAAAGAATAATCCATTGAAACCGGAATACGCTCGTTTCGGAACTTTCGACCAATTACTAGAGAATAACCAAGAGCAGCTCCGGGTATTGATCGAGGAACTTAGCGCTACGCCCCATGAGGCGGGCAGTGTCGCCGGGAAGATCGGCGCTTTGTATGCGATGGGATTGGATAGCACGAAGTTGAATGCCGATGGAGTGGCTCCTATCAAAGAGGAACTGGCCGCTATCAATGCGCTGGCAACGAAATCGGATGTCTCTAAGATGGTGGCTACGCTTCATAAGGAAGGCATGGCTCCGTTCTTCGCTTTGTTCGTGGGCGCTGACGAGAAGAATAGTGCCATGAATATCGTCCAGCTGTATCAGGCTGGTATCGGAATGGGCGATCGGGATTATTATTTGTTGGAAGATGAAGGCTCCGCCAAGATGCGTGATGCTTACAGGGCTTATATAAATAAATTATTTACATTGGCCGGCTCAAGCCCGGAACAGGCGGATGCGGCGGTGGATGCCGTGATGAAAATAGAGAAGGCTATCGCCGAGATCTCTTATGGCCGTGAGGATTTGCGTGACTCCCAGAAAAACTATAATAAATTGCCTTACGAGGATTTCAAGAAAATAGAGTCCCCGTTGGATTGGGATGTATATTTTGAATCCATGGGATTAGCCGGGCTGAAAGAGTTGGACGCGAAGCAAATCAACTTCTATAAGGATATGAGTGAGGCTTTGCGGAATACGACGGTCGATGAGCAAAAATATTATTTGGCGTTTAATTTATTGAGCGCGGCGGCTCCATACCTAAGTGATGATTTTGTAGACGCTGATTTTGAGTTCTATGGAAAGGTAATGTCCGGAAAGCAGGAACAACAACCTCGTTGGAAGCGTTCGTTGAATACGGTAAACGGTGCGTTGGGCGAGGCTGTCGGCGAGATGTATGTAGAGAAATACTTCCCGGCTTCTTCCAAGGAGAAGATGTTAACGCTGGTGGGGAATTTGCAGACCGCTTTGAGCGAGCGGATCAACGGCTTGGAATGGATGAGCGATACGACTAAGGCGAAAGCGCAAGAGAAATTGGCCGCTTTTACGGTGAAAATTGGTTATCCGGACAAATGGCGTGATTATAGTGGTTTGGAGATCAAGGACGATTCTTATTGGGCGAATGTTCGCCGTTCTAACATCTTCGATATGGCCTATCAATTGGCGGACGTGGATAAGCCGGTCGATAAGTCTCGTTGGCATATGAATCCGCAGACCGTGAACGCTTATTACAATCCGACAACGAATGAGATCTGTTTCCCGGCCGCGATCCTTCAGCCTCCATTCTTTAATCCGGATGCCGACGACGCGGTGAATTACGGCGCTATCGGTGTGGTAATCGGCCATGAGATGACGCATGGATTCGATGATCAGGGACGTAACTACGATAAGGATGGTAATTTGATCGATTGGTGGACTGCCGAGGATGCTGTCCGTTTCACGGAGCGTGCTGATAAATTGGTTGATCAATATGACCAGATTATCGTAATAGATACGCTTCATGCCAACGGACGTTTTACGTTGGGTGAGAATATCGCCGACCACGGAGGTTTGTTGGTCGCTCACCAAGCTTATTTGAATAGCTTGAAGGGCAAAGAGACTCCGGCCCCGATCGATGGCTTCACGAATGAGCAACGTTTCTTCTTGGGGTATGCGACGTTGTGGGGACAAAATATCCGTCCCGAGGAGATCCGTCGTCGTACCAAGATCGACCCGCACTCATTGGGAAAATGGCGTGTGAACGCCGCCTTGCGTAATATTGCCCCGTTCTATGCCGCTTTTGACATTAAAGAGGGTGATCCGATGTTTATGGCTCCGGCTGATCGGGTGGTTATCTGGTAATCCAAATACAGAGTTTATATAAATGAGGGAAGTATGTCACGTCAAAAAGGCATACTTCCCTTTTTTCGTTTATCCCGATTTGGCAGTCTGATGCACTTTTCTTATTTTTGTTTGATTAAGAACGTTATACATGAAAATTTTATACCATGCGAAACTATATATCAATCGCCTTACTTCTCTTGGCATCTTCTGTTTTTGCGTATGATCCTCCCACGATGGGATGGAGCTCATGGAATACCTATCGAGTGAATATCAGCGACAAACTGATAATGAAACAAGCTGATGCGATGTCACGGAATGGCTTGAAAGAGGTTGGATATAAATATATCAATATTGATGACGGGTATTTTGGGGGACGGGATGCGAGCGGGGAGTTAATCACTCATCCGGTCCGTTTTCCGAATGGCTTGAAGCAGACGGTAGATCATATCCATGCGTTAGGGTTTAAGGCGGGTATTTATTCCGATGCGGGCCGGAATACTTGCGGCTCCTTTTGGGATAAGGATTCTTTAGGGATCAATGTCGGCTTTTATGGGCACGATCGTCAGGACGGGGACTACTTCTTTAAGGAAATAGGATTCGATTTTATTAAGATCGACTTTTGTGGCGGCGATGCCAAACAAAATTTCGATCAATTAGGTCTGGATGAGCAAGAGCGATACACGGCGATCCATAATGCGATACTAGCTACCGGCCGTAAAGATGTGCGTATGAATGTATGTCGTTGGGATTTTCCCGGTACGTGGGTGCATGACGTTGCCTTCTCATGGCGTATCTCGCAAGATATAAATCCTAGCTGGGAGTCCGTGAAGAATATTATCCGGCAGAATCTATATTTGTCCGCTTATGCGAGCGAAGGAAAATATAATGATATGGATATGCTTGAGATCGGCCGTGGAATGAGTGAGGAAGAAGATAAAACTCATTTTGGAATGTGGTGTATCATGAGTTCCCCTTTATTGATCGGCTGTGATCTGACTACCATCTCTGAGAAATCTTTGCGGCTACTGAAAAACGAGGAACTGATAGCGTTAAATCAAGACGTACTAGGCTTGCAAGCTTATGTCGTTAAGCAAATGGATGGAGTGTATATCTTGACAAAGGATCTGGAAGAAGTGAATGGGAATACATGCGCTGTCGCCGTCTATAACTCTACGGATGAGGAACGGACTATTCATCTGGATTTTGCCGATTTCTATTTGCGGGGCGACGTGAGTGTACGGGACTTATTTGAAAGGAGAGATCTTGGAAAGTACAAGGATCGGGATTTTTCCGTAACCATACCTGCGCATGGGACACGTATTTTCCGTCTGGATGGACCGGAAAGGGGAGAACGGACGGTTTATGAGGCGGAATGTGCTTGGTTGCAAGACTATCAAGAAATAAAAAATCACAAAGCGTTTGGAACGGCGATTTATGAGGATGACGGGAATTGCTCTGGAGGTGCGAAGGTTACGGGATTAGGTAATCGTGATAGCAATTATCTGGAATGGCATAATGTATACAGTCGTGAGGGAGGTTTATACTTGATGTCCGTGGATTATCAATGTGAGGAGAATCGAAATTTTATTTGCCAAGTCAATGGTGTTGTCGTAAAAAATGTAAAGGTTCATCCTGCGCATGAGGTAACTAGCGAGCAAATAGAGATCCGTCTGAAACCCGGTATGAATCGCATACGCTTATCGAATGGAAACTCATGGATGCCCGATATCGATCGTATGGTTTTACTAAAGAAGTAATTGCCGGCTACGTGCTTGAGGGAATTTTCATTCTTCTATATTCTTGAGGTGTCATTCCCGTATGCTGTCTGAAATATTTGTTGAAGAAAGATAAGTTGTTAAAGCCTAAAGAGAAAGCGATCTCTTTTACGGTTAAGTCTGTCGATCTTAATTGTGCCTTGGCATCCATCGTGATAATGGAGGAAATGATTTCCAAGGGAGTAAGTCCGATCGCTTTCTTAATAGTCGTGCAGAAATGAGGTAACGACAAATTTAATTGAGCGGCGTAAAAAGAAACGCTGTGCTCGGTGGTATAATGCTCTACGACAAGTTGGATAAACTTACGGTAAATCTCATTGGTGCGCGTACGGATTCCATTTGTCCAATGGCTATGATTTTTATATAACTCAGCCGTTCCTTGCATGAATATCGTGAGATAAGCGATGACTAGGTTTTTATTTACCATAGAATAAGACGGGGATAAGGATTGCGCACGTATCAATAAACGGTATCCGTCAATATATAATTGAGCTACAGATTCTTCCAGCGGCATGATCGGATGTTCCGTGATAACGGGAAGAAAGCTCATGGTTGATTTAATAAAATTGATGTTTGTCATAAACTCCGAAGAGAATCCGGCGAAATAGAAACGAGCGTCGTCCGATATTTCATGGAACTGGATAAAATTGCTGGGCACTAAGGTCACGAAATCATATTTGTTAATCGTATACTTCGCTAGATTGATAGAAGCCTGCACGGAACCTTCTACACAAAGGAGAAACAAACCTGCCTTTATCTTATGAGGCAGCTTGCTGTATTTGTTTAGCGTCTCTTTTGTGATACGATCTCCGACGATAAAATCGTTCGTGATATCGAATGTGAGCATTTCCTTTTCCATATCTAATCGGTAATTCGTCTCAAATATAGGAATTAATAAATACTTATTATTCAAGATAATAAAAATAGAACATAGAAACGAAAGAATGGATATTGATTCCCTGAAATTTAAGGGCGAACTTTACAAATGACTACTAATCGTAGGAAAGAGGAAACAAAAAGAATATAGTTCGTTTACTAGAAAAGTATTTTGATTATGGAAAAAGGAAGAATTGGACTAAACGCAGGAAAAGTGTGGCATGCGCTAAACGAGGTAAATGAAATATCTACGCAAGAGTTAAGCCGTAAATTGTCTTTAAGTATTGAGGACCTAGCCTTGGCTATTGGCTGGTTGGCTAGAGAAAACAATATTTATATCACGAGAAAGAATGGTTTGTTGTATGTCAGCAATGGCATCAAATCCAATATGTACTATTAAAAGGAAACAAAAAAAGGCTATCCATCACGGACAGCCAATCTTCATTGTTAACCTTAAATCTAATACCATGAAAAACACAGTGCAAATATAGAGGTTTTATGTTATGTAGCATAACGAATAGTTTGGAAATCTCATTTGCTTAACGTGATTTAACAAAATCATGTTCTAAAACATATCTTTTGAGACATAATTCATAAACACAAGCGTTACTTTTATCTATTACCACCTTTACTTGACTTTTAAATCAAGTAAAGGATGGTAATTTAAGTAATGCCTTATTCGGCTAGTAGAATGATATGTTTCGTTAAGTCATTAAACTTGATAAAATAGGTACCGGCGGAAACCTTTACATTATCACCTCCGTCAAATTTGGCGAATTGTCCTTGTTTATCGTTCCATAAACTATTGCTGCCACCGAAGCTTACGGCCCAGTCATGATCCGCACGTAATTTCAAACCGCCATCGGACGGAATCTCTATTTTCTCGCCGATCCAGATGTGCTTGTCGTAACTAGCCTGTTGTAAATCTAGATCACCACCCCAATCATTGAAGTCTCCAATCAGGGAGATTTGTTTGTATTCGGTTGTCGCTCCGGTATAAGGTTCGATGCTGTATTTGTTACCTGCCAAGTCTAACGTGATCGTATAATAGCCATCCTGCGTGAAGCCTTCGATATTACCGCTACCGCCGTCATTGCTTAATGCTCCGTCGCTGTCGTAACCCCATTGAATGCCCCAATCACCCGGGGTTTGAATGATCTTGAATGCGCTACCGGCTTTTACGAAGCCCGTGTAAGTGAATAACATATTATTAACATCGTCGTCGGCGAATATACGCATCGATGGGTCGTTATTGTTCCATCCGTTGTCGAATATGTCACCCACGAAATAAACTTGGGTACGGGCGCCACTATATGGAGTGATCGCCATGTTTACCGTGTTCGAATAAAGTTCGGGAACACTGTCGTTAATAAATGCTTTAAGACGGAAGTCCACATTATAAGCTACGGTGGGATTAACCATTCCCAGATTGTTCATGGCATCATTCAGCTCGAATGTCTTGATCAAGACTTTTTCGCCGGAACCGGTAGTCGGCAGCGACTCGAATTTCTCGAATTCAGTTCCTCCTTCACAGACTTGTACGGTATACGTTACACCTGCCGCGAAACCGTAATCCGGTTGTTCACAGGTAAAAATATCGATGATACTACTGGCATTTTCCGGCATTAAAGTATATGAGCTGTTATTCGGAGCATTGAGGGTAAAAGATATATTATTACCTTCTGAGTCCTTTAGGTCATTGATAACCGGATCTTTATCGTCCGTGCAGGCAGAAAAAGCACAGATGCCCGCAAACACGATGGATAATATATTGACTTTATTCATAATTGTTACTTATTAATAGGTTTTACGATTAATAACCCGGATTTTGTTTCAAGTTACTGTTTGCCACGAGTTGGGTCGAAGGAATCGGTAACAATGAGAAGTGACTGGAGATTGAAGTACCTCCCGCTGTCTCGCCTTTCCAATCCCAAGTATAATTGGAGGTGAACTTATTGTAGCGGATCAAATCCGTACGGCGTTGCGCCTCAAAATAGAACTCACGGGCCTTCTCATCAAGCACAAAATCCAAAGTAAGATCGGTTGCCGTAATTTCCGTGGCTTTCGCTCTTTTCCGTAGCTGGTTAATAGCGCTTAAAGCGGCTTGTTTATCGCCTCCTGCCCGTAATGTGGCTTCGGCGAAGGTCAGATTAGCCTCGGCTAAACGGAACAATGGGAAATCCATATCCGGGAACTGCTGATTCGGATCGTGACCGATTTGTCCGGATTTCGTGATATTCTTGAATTTAGTTACAGAATAACCTTCTGTAAACTCGGTCGGCTTATTGATCTCGAATGTACGGTCTGTAGTCCAGAAAGAGGCACGTGTATCAGCTGTTTTCGATAAGTCTCCGTCAGAAGCGAACTTTTTCACCAATGCCATGCGGGCACGGTTACCACCCCATGCTTCTTTAGTCCCGAAATCATCCAGTGCGTTCATGTCACCACTGATAAAGCTGGCGATAAAGAACAATCCGGACCAAGAGCGAGTCTGTACGCCATCATAACAAATCGGCAGGATCATCTCGGGAGAGGTGTTGTTATCTGCAAGGAAATTATCTCCATAATTAGGAGCCAGAGAGAAACCGGCGTCCATGACTTTCTTTGCGTATTCAGCGGCGGCAGACCATTGAGGGGTACCTGTATATACTTCTGCGTTCAGATATAAGCGGGAAAGTAGCATCCATATGGCGGCTTGATCGGCACGTCCATATACATTTGCACGGGGGGCCTTCATTTGTGGCTCGATTTCTTTCAACTCTTTCTCTATATAGGTATAGAGATTCGCCCGGGTAATCCGTTCGGGGACATAGGTACCGATACCCGTGTTCTCATCAACGAACGGGACATTGCCATATAAATCAATCAAATAATAATAATCCAAGGCACGGATAAAACGAACTTCAGCACGCTGTGTAAGACTTTCCTCGTCATCCTTGCCCTCTGTCTGTATTAAGAAGTTATTACACTGAGCGATTTGGATGTACAGACGGTTGAACATATTCAATACCACACCGTTCGAGGCGGTAAACTTAGCGAAGTTCAAGGGATATACATCCACGTCGCCAGACCAAGCGCAAATCGCCTCGTCCGTAGGAAGCTCATTTAGGTTGAATAGCATACGCATCAAACCCGACGCTCCCTCATCCGTGTCGGCGATATCTCCTTGTCCGTCGGGACCTTTATTTCCTGTGATGGCTAATCCCGCATAGATCTTGGCGAAATTGGCGTTCTGATCGAACTCTACGTTTAGGTTCGGATCGATAGGCGTAACATCGAGATCACCTAGGCAAGAGGTGAAGTTTACGCTGAAAACCAGCGATAAAGCCGGTATTATATATTTAAAGAATTTCGTATTCATATAGATATCCTGATTTAAAATTAGAAGTTAAGACTTACACCGAGTATACCTACCAATGGGCGAGGATATACGTTCTTATCGATACCGAAGGTCTTATCAGCTGCGTTCGCTACCTCCGGATCCAATCCTTTATATTTCGTGATAACAAAAGGATTCTGTACGGTTCCGTAGATGCGTCCGCCCAATACGCCGAATAATTTGTTGAAAGAGTAACCCAACGTGATATTATCGCAGCGTAAGAAGGATGCGTTTTGTACATAATAATCGGACAATACGTTCATGTTCTGGAAATTCGTATCGAAAGCGGATAGCGGACGGTTGGATAGATAGCCTTTATTGTTAATACTACCTTCACTTAATGCCGCATTGGATGAGGCTACATTATTATATACATAGTTCCCGAGGTTGGAACGAAGTGAGAAACTGAAATCCCATGCTTTCCATACCAATTTAGAAGTAAAGCCCATCGTTACATCGGCCGCCGGTTTATGGCAGAAATAACGGTCCTCGTCATTGATCACGCCATCTCCGTTGCGGTCCACGTATAATCCTTCGATCGGATTTCCCTGTTGATCATATACCTGCTCGTATACATAGAATGAGTTCGCCGGGTGATTCACGCCTTGTGCCTGTATCATGGTCCCGGTACCACCTTCTACGGTTCCTGTCAATACGATGGATGAGGCGTCATCCTGTGCGGTTAGCTTGGTAATCTCGTTGTTGTTCCAAGCGACATTAAAGCCTAGATCCCATTTCCAATCAGGGGTTGAGATCGCTTTAGCGTTGATGGAGAACTCAACACCTTGATTTCTCAAAGAACCGATATTGCTGACGATACGGTTCTTGAAGTTTGTTCCGGCAGGTACGTCGATCACATTGATCAAGTCCTTAGTTTCCCTGTAATAATAATCCAAGGATGAAGTGATACGGTTATCTAAGAATCCGAAGTCGAATCCGGCGTTCCAAGTAGTAGTCTCCTCCCATTTCAAGTTCGGGTTGTAACCGTCGGGACGGGCGATAGGAACAAATTGGTCGCCAAATTGATAGTAGGCTCCGTCTTGTCCTGCGAAATAAGTCGCCATATACGGGTAGTCTCCTTGCGAGATATCCTGTTGACCGGTAATACCATAACCCAAGCGTAGTTTTAAATCCGATACAGCGTCCACGTCTTTCATAAAGCCCTCTTCCTTGATCTTCCATCCTAAAGCCACGGAAGGGAACAATCCCCAACGGTTGTCTTTAGAGAAGCGGGAAGTGCCATCGTTACGTAAGGTAGCGGTGATAAGATAGCGATTCATGAATGAATAATTGACACGTCCGAAGAAAGAGATCAAATAACTTTCTGTCTTGAAAATATAAGAAGTCGGGTTATCTCCGTTTAAGTTATTGTATGCGTTCTCTGTGGAACGATGGAAATGTTGCCAAGAGTAACCAGCCATGATATCAAAATGATGCTTTTCATTGAAATCCTTAGCGTATTGCAAATAAAAATCCAATAGGTGATTGTATTTGTCGATCGTCTCATAACCTGTTTTGCCGTTATCCACGTAACCTAATGGAGATTCTTTCGGATAGTAAATATCTTGTGTACCGGTAGCCATATCCATACCTAAATTCAAGTTCGCACGTAATTCGGGAAGGAAATGGAATTTATAATCAACTTGGATATTACCGACCAAGTTTTTAGAATTAGCCTCTTCTTTTTTCTGTTGAAGCATCGCTACCGGGTTTTTTGTAGCGATTGAGATAAATTCACCGGCATTTTCCCAAGCGAAATAACCTCCGTATTTACTGTTGCCGTTCATGACTGGTTGAGTCGGGTCGAATGCGATTGCCGCTCCGATAGCTCCCGTATCGGCGAAACGATTATTTGAGATCATTCCCTTGGCGTTGAAGTTAATATTTAAATGATCTTCGAAGAAACTGGGAGCTAGGTTTACAGATCCAGTATAACGTTCGAACTTAGAGGTTTTCAATATACCATTTTGGTTTGTATATCCGACGGATACACGATAAGGCATATTATTCAAGCCTCCGGATACCGTGATATTATGATCGGTTCCCACTGCTGTACGGAAGATCTCTTTCTGCCAATCCGTATTTTCTTTTCCTAATAACTTAACGGCGCTTGATTCCGCCCCAAAACGATCCGTTACGAAATTACGATATTCGTCAGCTCCCATAACATCGATTGATTTGGTCTTCGTGCTGATAGAAACGTTTCCATCGTACGTAACCCGTGGGCGGGAGCCTTTTTCACCTTTCTTAGTGGTGATAAGAATCACACCGTTAGAGGCACGCGAACCATAGATCGCTGTGGCGGATGCGTCTTTTAATACGGTGAATGTTGCGATATCGTTCGGGTTGATCGTACTCAACGGGTTGGATACCCCTTTGATACCGTCATTGTCGATCGGAAGTCCATCGATAACGATCAGCGGGTTGTTGCTGGCCGATAAGGAAGAACCACCACGGATGCGGATACTGGCTCCCGAACCCGGAGCTCCACCGTCAGTCGTGATATTTACACCGGCGATTTTACCGTTGATCATATCGGTTGCGGTAGTGGTCAAACCCCGGTTCATCTTATCTGGCTTAATGGCCGTCACGGAACCGGTAGCGTCATCTTTCTTCACCGTACCATAACCGATTACGACAATCTCGTCCAATACTTCCGTATCTTCTTGTAATACGACAATTAAATTACTTTGTCCTTGGTTGATAATGTCTTGTGATTTGTAGCCTATGTAAGAAATACCGATCGTACTTCCTTTAGGCGCCGAGAGCATAAAGTTACCGTCGAAATCGGTAACAGTTCCATTCGTAGTTCCTTTTTCAAGGATACTAGCCCCGATGATGGGTTCACCTTTCGCGTCTTTCACGTTGCCTTTGATCGTGACGTCTTGTGCGAAAACATTGCAGGAGAGAAACAATCCTATCAAGATAGATAAGATTACTCTTGCGTCGCAAGAATACATTTTTTGTTTCATGCATTAGACAGTTTAAGATTAATACTCTATTATATTTATTGAATTTTAGCCATAGTATATGAATGCAAATGTATGTTTATCAAACCTCTCATGTTGTTAAAATGTTTGTCGATACCCCTATAAATTTACGCAAACGTTCTCGCAAACGTTTGCATTGTATGACCTAAATACATATCTTTGATTTTATAAAAAAGAGAACCATGAAAAAGCGTCAAATCACGATAAAGGATATAGCGAAAGCCTTGCATATTTCCCCGTCAACAGTCTCTCGGTCCTTGGCTGATCATCCGGATATCAGCCAAGAAACCAAGAATATAGTGAATGCTTACGCTCGTGAACATAAATATAAGCCCAATGCCTTAGCCTTGAGTTTACGGACAAATAATACGAAAACAATCGGTGTTATTTTACCGCAGATCGTACATTATTTCTTTTCTTCTGTTTTATCCGGTATAGAGGATGAGGCGGAAAAGGGAGGGTATCGTGTTATTATTTGTCAAAGTAATGAGAATTATGAGAAAGAAGTAAAAGGTGCGCAAGCTTTATTGGAAGCACGTGTTTGCGGTGTCTTGGCTTCTGTCGCTAAAACGACGACAATCTACAATCATTTCCAAGAACTAATCGATAGCGATATACCCATGGTGTTTTTCGATCGTATATGCACGGGGATCTTGACAGACCGGGTGGTCGTTGATGATTATGCCGGGGTTTGTTCCGCTGTTGAATACTTGATTCGTAGCGGTTGCCGGCGAATCGCCTTTTTCGGATCTCCTTCTCATTTAGCGATCTCTAATAATCGTAGGATGGGATATGAGGATGCTTTGCGTAAAAATGGATTACCGGTAGATAAAGAGTTAATCAAGATTTGTGATAATTATACCGAGGCGCTTCGGTTGACCCCGGAATTATTGTCGTTGCCCAATCGTCCGGATGCGTTCTTCGCCGTAAATGATGAGACCGCTATTGGGGTGCTGAATGTTGTCAAGGCCAAAGGATTGAGGATACCCGATGAGGTTTCGATTTGTGGGTTTACGAATAATAGCTTAGCGGAAGTTAGCGATCCCCTGCTGACCTCCGTGGATCAACATGGTTATGAGTTGGGAGCTATCGCTATGCGTTTGCTGATAGAACGTTTGAATGGCTTGCGTGACGGGGATCGTATCGTGAGCAAGATTATCAAGACAAATCTGGTGGTGAGACAGTCTACCCGTTAAAAAAGTGGCTTCCGAAAACGTTTGCTCTACTTCTTTGCATGAATTTGAATAGGGACGACGTCCTGTTTCGGAATAATTCCGTATGTTTGTCACCAAACAAATAAATACCTTAAAAAACATAATTCTCATGAAAACAAAACCATTTTTGAGTTTTTGGCAAATTTGGAATCTAACTTTCGGTTTCTTGGGCATTCAATTCGGTTTCGCCCTTCAGAACGCAAATTCAAGTAGAATACTTCAAACCTATGGAGCGGATGTAGAGCAACTATCCTTATTTTGGTTAGCGGCTCCGCTGACAGGTATGATCATACAACCTATCATTGGTCATTATTCCGACCAAACATGGTGCCGTTTAGGACGTCGGCGTCCGTTTTTTCTGGTAGGAGCTATCTTTACGACGATTGCCTTGATATTGATGCCGAATGCGGGATTGTTCTTGTCACCCGGTACAGAGACGGCTATTTTATCTCCCGTATTGATTGGTGCGGGTATGTTGATGATCATGGATGCTTCCATCAATGTAACGATGGAGCCTTTCCGTGCCTTGGTAGGGGATATGCTACCCGATGAGCAGCATACGACTGGCTTCTCGATCCAGACTTTCTTGATCGGCATCGGTGCTGTCGTTGGTTCCTTGTTGCCGAGTATTATGAATAAGGTGTTTGGTTTATCTAATACGGCGGTTGCTGGTGAGGTTGCCGATAATGTTAAATTTGCCTTTTATGCCGGTGCGGCGATTTTATTAGCGAGCGTATTATGGACAATTTTTAAGACAAAGGAATATTCCCCAGAAGAGATGGCAGAGTTTCGGCTTTCCGGTGGTGAGGTCATTGAAAAAAGGCGGGATAGCAATGGTTTTATGGAGATCATGCATGATATCTATCATATGCCTAAAATAATGTTACAGTTAGGTTTATGCCAGTTTTTCGCTTGGTTTGCCTTGTATTCCATGTGGGTTTATTCTACGCCTGCTATCGCTGAACATGTATATGGGGCAACAGATCCTGCTTCCGCCGAATATGCGATGGCTGGCGATAAGGTAGGTGAGTTATTCAGTATCTATAATTTTGTGGCGATGTTATTCGCTTTATTATTGATCCCGATTGCCCGTCATTTAGGTCGGAAAATGACTCATGCCCTCTGTTTATGCCTAGGAGGGGCAGGGTTGGTTTCTCTCTATTTGTTGAATAACACAGGAATGATGGTCTTTTCGATGATTGGCATCGGTATAGCGTGGGCAAGTATATTGGCGATGCCTTATGCTATTCTTTCCGATAGTCTTCCCGCAGATAAGATGGGTACTTATATGGGTATATTTAATTTCTTTATAACGATACCTCAGATCACGAATGGAATCATTCATGGATGGATTGTACGTAATGTTTATCATGGGCATGCCGTGTTCGCTTTGTTAACGGGAGGTGTTTTCTTGTTTTTCGCCGCTGCCGCAGTTAGTCTTGTCAAAGAGAAAAAGTTCAGTCGAAAAGTGTAAGGTATATAAGTCCGGTTTCCTGTTGTCAAGCGTAAAAACGCTATACCCAAGTCAAACAGCAAGTTATTATAATGTAGGTAGAAAAACGTATCTCAGATAATCCCGGGTCACCCCGGGACAACAACAGGAAACCAATGGACTAACTACTAAAAGGCTTCTTCCTCTTCCTTTTGGCGTGATCCTATGACGCGAAGAACTAACATCGCTACCGTAATCACACCGAGGGATCCCATGGTTACGTTTTTAGTAACCTCATTGTCAAATGTTGTAGTTCCGACTAATACCAATACGATAAATGAAACCATCATGATTGCATCAGCCAAATCTTTATTTATTCTCATGATCTTCTTATTTTTTTAGGATTCGATAATTGTTGTATTTTATTATTCTTTTTCCAAGACTTCCTCTTCCGATGACGTCCCGGTACTACTCAGTCCTTTCATTATGCCATATAGACCAACACATAGAGTGCCCATAACTACTACTAATTTAATATAGTCGTTAGGGATGATAGAACTGCATGCGAATACACAACCTGCGATTGTTAGAAGAACATAAAGATATATACGTATTTTACCTGATTTATTAGTTGTCATAATTGTAATTTTTAATTGTTTATAATAATGTAAATGGGCAATAACTCCCCGGAAATATTGATTTAATAAATGCAATATTCCTATCGATAAGACATATCAATGACTTACCGAAAGATACAAATATGAAACAATTAAAAACTAAATAATGAGTTTTCGTAGGGCAAAGACATGCTCTCCCATACGACACAGAAGTGTGGATAAATTTATGATCTGATAAGTGGATATATGTTGAGATACTCTATGAAGTTGATTTACTCCTCTCAAACGCATGTCTTGAAGGGATTTCTCCATATTTTTCCATATCCGTATTTCGATAGTGTTGTTTGTCGTTTGTGAAATCCTGCGGGGAGTTAAGCAGTTGCTGCTTTTCAGCTCGTTACTTAATACTTCGAAACGACGTTGGGCATCTGCCGTGTTTTTTTCTTTCATAACGGCCTCTTTAGTAGCAGACATAACCTCATCCATACTCTTTGTCCCTTCTTCGGGAGCAAACAGCATGAAGCTAATCAACAGACCTAATATGAATAGAAAATTCTTCATGGCGCAAATATACAAGTATTTCTTTAGATAATAACAACAGTATATGTTATTTGTTTTTTATTTTTGTAGTTATTTTAAGAATAAAACAATAGAATGGAGAATAACAGATCGAGAATTCAAGCTTGGTTAGAGGCGGCACGTCCGAAAACGTTGCCGGCATCATTTAGTCCGGTATTAGTTGGGTGTGCGCTGGCTTACAGGGATGGAGTATTTAAATTGGCTCCGGCGATCCTTTGTGTTTTGGTGGCTTTACTTGCCCAGATAGCCAGTAATTTTGCCAATGATTATTTTGATTTTAAGAAGGGGGCGGATAAGGAGGACCGGTTAGGCCCGGAGCGAGCGGTGGCTTCCGGTTGGATAACTCCTAAGGCAATGCTATGGGGGACTTTTATCACGTTGGGGCTTTCTTGTCTATGTGGCTGTTTCTTGTTGTTCTTTGCCGGCTGGGAGCTCATCGGTGTAGGAATTGCTATCGCGATTTGTGTCTTGGCTTATTCAGCAGGGCCGTTTCCTTTGGCTTATAACGGGCTAGGGGATGTGTGTGTCGTATTGTTTTATGGGATTATTCCGGTTTGTTTTACGTATTATGTACAAGCATTATCGTTTTCCTTATTGTCATTCTTGCTTTCGTTGTCATTGGGGCTGTTGTCCGCTAATATTTTGATCGTGAATAATTACCGGGATTATGAGCAAGATAAGGCGGCTCGTAAACGGACTACGATTGTGCTATTCGGGCGTACGTTCGGGTTGGTAACTTATTTGCTGAACGGTATATTGGCTGTCTTGATAACTCTTCCTTTATTGATGGATGCCTCACCTTGGCTTGTTTGTTTATTCGCGGCTTTTAGCGTGCTGTTTGCCGCCACATGGCTGGAGATGAAACAGTATCAAGGCCGTGAGCTTAATAGAACTTTAGGGCATACGGCACGGAATGTATTTATCTATGCCGTATTGCTTTCAGTTGTATTGTTATTTGGTTCTTAAGATGTGCCGTGCTTTGAACAATCGCTTGGCCTCATGGAGATTTTTCTGTATGTATTTGGACAGGATAATCAATGTAACCGCTACGATAATCAGTAAGATTCCTAAAGCGAGGTGAGGGGTGAAAGGCTCTCCAAAGACTAAAACACCCACGCAGACGGCTGTCACGGGTTCTGTTGCTCCCAGTACGGAAGTTAGGGTGGAACCGATATGGTGTACGGCTTGTACCAATGTAATGTTAGATACTACGGTTGGCAAGAAGGCTAATAAGACGAGGTTAATAAAAGAGGGCAGGTCTGGAATGGGTTGGATTCCTGTTCCTGCCTGTGCTTTTATGAAAAATAAAGAGGTACTGACGATAAATACATAGAACGTAAGTTTTCGTCCCGGCATATCATGTACCCTTGATTTATTGACGGTTACGATATAGAGGGCATAAGCGACCGCGGAAAGTAATACGATGATCACGCCTAGCCCGTTTAATCGCATCTCTCCTCCATCGATTGATAGGCGGGCTACTCCACAAATAGCGAGTCCGATCGCTAAAAGCGTGATCCATGATGTTTTTTCTTTAAATACAAAAAGCATGAAAAGGGTTACAAATATTGGATATGTAAAATGTAGAGTTGTCGCGATTCCCGCCGCCATAAAATTATAGCCCCAAAACAGGAACATTGCCGAGCCTGTATAAAAAGCACCCAATAAAATCAATATCGGTAGGTTTCGCATCTCTGTTCTGAAAGATTCCTTTTTTGCTAGAAGCATACCCGATAAGGCGATGGCCGCGAATAAGAAACGATAGAACAATATCGAATCAAACCGCATACCCTTCTCCATAAGAGGCAATGTAAACAAAGGGATTAAACCGAATGTAACAGAAGTCGCTATTCCATAAGCGAAACCTTTTAGATTATTATTCATATTATACTTTTTGATAAAATGACCGCAAACATACGAAAAAGTCTTGAAATCTTGAAAACAACCTTCTCCTGTCGCTTGTTTTTATCAAAAATGATGTTTATGAGATATTTCTTTATTTTATTTGCGATTGCCGGCTTGCTTATTAATCCTTCCGCTGCAGAGGCTTGCACCGGTATTACCTTAAAAAGCAAGGACAGTACGACTATTGTAGCACGTACGATAGAATGGGGTGGAAGTAATTTGAACAGCCAGTATGTCGTGGTTCCAAGAGGATACACCGAACGATCGTATACTCCGAATGGGGTTGATGGAATGACTTTCACGGCACGTTATGGATATGTGGGCTTGGCAGTGGAGCAAAAGGAATTTATCGCTGAAGGACTCAATGAGGTTGGGTTATCGGCTGGATTGTTTTATTTTCCAAAGTACGGTGAATATGAGAAATATAATGCCGCAGTTCGGGATAAAAGTATCTCTGATCTGCAATTAGTGTCTTGGCTGTTGGGGGAATGTTCAAATGTAGAGGAGGTGAAAGAGGCTGTTAAGAAAGTGCATGTTATCAATATAGATCCCCGTGCGTCTACCGTTCATTGGCGGTTTGCCGAGCCGTCGGGGCGTCAACTGGTTCTTGAGATTATTAAGGGTGAGCTACACTTCTATGAGAATACGTTAGGAGTTCTGACTAATTCTCCCAGTTTCGAGTGGCATCTGACGAACCTGAATAATTATGTTAATCTTTTCCCGGGTACGGCCCCCAATCAACAATTAGGAAATATCGAGTTGTCTTCATTGGGTGCGGGAAGCGGTTTCCTTGGGATTCCGGGCGACGTAACTCCACCGTCACGTTTCGTTCGTGCGGCTTT
Source organism: Parabacteroides sp. AF27-14 (assembly GCF_003635425.1). Lineage (NCBI taxonomy): Bacteria > Pseudomonadati > Bacteroidota > Bacteroidia > Bacteroidales > Tannerellaceae > Parabacteroides > Parabacteroides sp. AF27-14. The sequence goes on along the minus strand of NZ_QTLZ01000005.1, from coordinate 274,041 downwards.
TTACCAAGCTTCGGCCCCACAACAAGAAACCGCATTGGAAACGGTCTTCCAGTGTTTCCAGATATTGAATAATTTTGATATTCCCGTAGGGATCGAATTCCCATTAGGGCAAGTACCTTGCGATATACCGAGCGCTACTCAATGGACTTCGGTTACGGATATGCGAAACCATGTGATTTATTACCGTACGATGTACAATAGCGTTATTCGGAATATAGATTTACGTTCCATTGATTTCTCCACGGTTCGTTATCGTGCGGTATCCATGGATGGGACGAAGCGACAAGCGGTTGAAACGATCAAAATAGAATAGGGCAGGGAGCTCTTTGGGGGATATCTCGTAAGTCAATAGGATAGGTGATAAAACTCAATGGAATAGGAAACATAACTCAATGGATTACGTTCCCTATTCTATTGGGTTTCGACTGATGATCTAAATCTTATAATAGTAATCCGGCCGCAACTTCCTCCGCAACCGCGTCACCTTTTAGTACAGATACTAAAGCTAGGCCAAAATTGAATACCAAGCCCGGTCCTCTACCGGTTACCACATTTCCATCTACCTCGACAGCCTCGCCTGTTACCGTGGCACCAATCAATTTCGGTTCGAACCCGGGGTAGCAAGTCGCTTTACGGCCTTTTAATAAGCCAAGGCCGCCCAATACCATCGGGGCGGCGCAGATAGCGGCTACGATACCTCCTTGGCGATATTGTTGCAATAAGGCCTCCTTTACCGCCTCAGACTCGTTTAGATTGGATGCTCCGGGCATACCTCCCGGTAAGATCAAGGCGTCTATACCTGAAAAATCAGTTTCGGAAAGTAGGGCATCTGCCATATATTCCATATGATGGGCACCCACCACTTTACGGTCGTCTGTGATGGAGACTGTTTTCGTGTCTATACCTCCGCGACGCAAAATGTCTACGGTTCCCGTGGCTTCCATTTCCTCGAAGCCATTCGCTAAGAATACGATCGCTTTCTTCATAAGATTCAATTATTTAAATTTGTACACGTAAGTAATAGTACCACTCTGGTTATTAGCGCCACTGATACTGTTGAACTTCGCCTTTCGAGCTGCGTCCAAAGCGCTTTTACGCATGGAGGCGTTGTCGATATTAGTTCCCCGACCTACCTCGGCAAATATAACATTGCCTTTCGGATCTACGGTTATATTGATAACAATACGACCTTCTTCTTGGATCGTGTAAGCGGGACGAGGGAGACCTCCGGCACCAATGGAACGGCCGTTCAAATTAAATGATCCGTAACCGCCTACGCCTTCATTCGCCCCATGATCAGAGTTACCGAACGGACTTCCTTGGTTACCGGTTCCGCTTTCAGCGTCGCCTTGGCTGTTACCCTCGGCGTTTCCCATACCAAAAGCTCCGGCCACCTTGTTGCTAATGGCTTGTTCCTTCTTGCGGCGTTCCTCGGCCAGACGTTTCTTCTCGGCTTCTTCCCGGCGGATACGTTCTTTCTCCTCCTCTTCTTTCCGTTTCTTCTCAGCCTCTTGTTTCTTGCGTTTCTCTTCCTCTTTCTTCTTTTTAGCGTCCTCAAGGGCTACGCTTTCCTCGATATCTTGAGTGATGAGTTCCTGCTTGGGCGTTTCCACTTGCGGCTCCGGTACGGGAGGAGGGGGAGTGGTCGTTTCCTGAGGCGGTTCTTGCCCGGTATACTTAGGCTCGAACATTCCGGCGGCGGCATCTACATTCCCGAAATTAACGAGTACACCCCCGTCTTCATCCGGTACCTCGGTTTTCAATACGGTAAACCAAAGTATCAGTAGAATGACACCGTGAAAAGCAACGGTACCGATCAAACTGTATATGTCATCCTTATTCAGTCTCATATCTGCTATTTCTGCGGACGGGTGGCAAGCACCATCTTGAATTTATTCTCGTTCGCTATATTCAGTATCTTTACAATCTCTTTGTAAGGCACGGTCTCGTCGGCATATAAGGCGACGAACATCTCCGGTTCCTTCGCGTAACTATCTTGCAAGAAAGGAGTGATCTCATCAAATGAGACCTGTACCTCTTTTTGCTTTCCAAATGCCACGTAGTAATTCAAGTTCGCGTCTATCGTTACCCTCGTAAGAGGTTTCGCCGCTGTCTGCTTTTGCGCTTGCGGCAAGGTAACCTTGATGGCGTTCGGGATTACTACGGTAGAGGTAACCATGAAGAAGATCAGCAAGAGGAATATGACGTCGGTCATAGAGGCCATGCTGAACGCTTCGTTTACCTTTGTTCTTCTTTTTAGAGCCATAATTTTTTATAATTGAAAATTGAAAATGGAGAATTGAAAATTAAATAGAGGAGAGTTGGCTCATTTTCAATTTTCAATTCTCCATTTTCAATTAATTAGCCGGTTCATTTAATAAATCCATGAATTCCATCGTACGAGCCTCCATCTTGTTCACGACGTTATCTACTTGAGATACCAGATAGTTGTACGCGAACAATGTAATAATACCAACTACTAGACCACCCACGGTTGTCACCAAGGCCTCATAGATACCACCGGATAATAAGGAGACATCAACATTGGTACCTGCGTTTGCCATATCGAAGAAAGCACGTACCATACCGGTTACTGTCCCAAGGAAACCAAGCATGGGAGCGCCGGCGGCGGTCGTCGCGATCAAGGGGAAACCTTTTTCCAGTTTAGCGATCTCCAAATTTCCGACATTCTCGATCGCTACGAGCACATCGTTCATCGGACGGCCCAAACGGGTAATGCCTTTCTCGATCATACGGGCGGAAGGTGTGTTGGTGCTCCGGCATAAATTGAGAGCCGAGTCCACTTTTCCTTCATGGATATAGTCCTTAATACGATTCATGAACGTCTCGTCTTCTTTTCCCGCACGGCGAATGATGATCAGACGTTGAACAAAAATATAAATAGCCATCAGAGAGAGCAGTAACAATACCACCATAATCCAACCTCCCTTAAAGGCAAGGTCTATCACATTGATTTCCGCTTCCGTAGGAAGGGTTACAGCCGTTAAATCCGGCATTTGATCTGCCGCCTGAGAGCCTACGGCCTGTAGTGAAAGTAAAATACTCATCGTTTTGAATTATAGGTTATAATTTTCAATATTCAATTCTTCTCCATTCTCAATTATTCAAGCATGCCTTGTATAAAGCGATCGTCTCTTGCAAACCATGATAGAGCGCATCACAAATCAAGGCATGGCCGATAGAAACCTCCTCCAGCCAAGGGATATTCTTGTTGAAGAAAGCCAGATTTTCTAAGCTCAAGTCGTGTCCGGCATTTACGCCTAATCCTAAGTTTTTAGCTAATTGAGCGGCCTCTACAAAAGGAGCGATCGCTTTGTCACGATCTTCCGGATAAAAGGTCGCATAAGGTTCCGTATATAGCTCAATACGGTCCGTACCTGTTTTCGCCGCTAGTTCGATATTCGCCAAGTCTGTTCCGACGAAGATGGATGTACGGATTCCTTGTGAGGTAAAGGTGTCTACCAATTCGCTTAAGTAATCGAAATTGTCCTTTACGTTCCAACCTGAGTTCGACGTGATGGCATCCGGAGCGTCCGGAACCAGTGTGACTTGGGTCGGTTTTACCTTCAATACCAAGTCGATGAATTTATCACAAGGATAACCTTCTATGTTAAATTCTGTCCGGATAAGAGGTTTTAGTCCATAAACATCGCTATAGCGTATGTGTCGTTCATCCGGACGGGGATGAACCGTAATTCCTTGTGCCCCGAATAATTCACAGTCTTGCGCTACTTTCAGCACGTTTGGCATATTGCCACCTCTCGCATTACGAATAGTAGCAACCTTGTTAATGTTTACACTTAAATTTGTCATTGTATATCGTATATCTTTTTTCTTTCATTACATTTGCACAAAAGTATCGGCAAATTTAGCAGGATTTAGGGAATTAACAGAATAATGTTGGTGAAAGATTTCATAACAAAGGAAATTCCGGTGTTAAAAAGTTTTGACACAGCGGAATATGCGTTGGCGTTAATGGAGGATTTTAAACTCAAGCATCTTCCGTTATTGAGTGATAACGCATACCAGTGTTTAGTGTCGGAAAAAGACTTATTGGCGATGCCGGATCCTTCGGCTACGATCGGTGAGCCGGTTTTATTCGCTCCGGCGATTTCGGAAAATGGACATTTACATGAAGCGTTGGCAATGATAACCCGATATGGATTGAGCCTGTTGCCTGTGGTTTCCGTGGACGGAACTTATTTGGGGGCGATTACCCGGGATCGTTTGGTAGATGCTTTATCCGAGCTATGTAATGCGGAGGCGGCTGGAAGCGTGATCGTATTGGAAATGATGCCACAGGATTATTCATTAACGGATATCGCCCGTTTGGTAGAGGCGAATAATGCCCATGTCCTTAATTTGTTATCCCATCAAGATAAAGATACGGGCCGTCTGCTTATAACCCTTAAGATTGATTTGGAAGATGCCTCTCCCGTGATCCGTAGTTTCGAGCGTTTCAATTATACGGTGCTTTATCATTTTATGGAGAAGGGGATGGTGGATGATATGTTGCGGCAGCGGATGAATGAGTTATTACATTATATGAATATGTAAAGTAAGGAGCGTAGAATGAAAGTTGGAATATTTGGAAGTGAATATCAGATCGAGAGACAGAATCTGATTAAACGCTTGTTTGAGAAGCTTCGTGAACAAGAGGCTGATATTTATGTGGACAGCCCTTTTTATACATTCCTTACAGATGCTTTTGGTTTTGAGCCAGTGGTGAGCGGGCTATTAGTGGGTGATGAGTTTGATCTGGATATAGCGCTTAGCGTGGGAGGAGATGGTACGTTCCTTCGTACGGCGGCCCGGGTAAATAAACAAGATATTCCTATTTTAGGTATTAATACCGGACGGCTAGGCTTCCTTGCGGATGTCAGCAGTAATGAGGTTGAGGATACGCTGGACGAGATTTTTAAGAATTACTATAAGGTAGAGGAACGAACCCTCTTGCGTTTATATACGGAAGACCGTGCGTTTCGCGGATATAATTACGCCTTGAACGAGATCGCCGTGCTGAAGCGTGATAGTTCCTCGATGATTACGATTCATACATTCTTGAATGGGGAATATCTGACTTCCTATCAGGCGGATGGTTTGGTAGTGGCTACACCTACCGGTTCCACAGCCTATTCGATGAGCGTAAATGGGCCGATTATCGTCCCACAAAGTAATAGCATTGTCTTGAGTCCGGTCGCTCCGCATTCCTTGAACGTGCGTCCGTTGGTGATTCCGGATTCAGATATAATAACGCTTCGGGTAGAGAGCCGGAATAAATATTTTCTGATCTCTTTGGATGGACGTTCGGAAATATTCCCGGCAGGTATCGAATTAAAGATGAGCAAGGCCGATTATACGACGAAAGTCATCAAACGCTATAACCATACTTTTTATCAGACGCTTCGGGAAAAATTAATGTGGGGGGCAGATGTGCGAATGAAATAATATTGTGTGCGTCCAGTCTTTGTCCAAATAGTAGCGGATAGTATTGTATTTTGTAAGCTGTTGATAAATAGACTTTTCCGTATGGATAAACTGAGCGTATCTTATGGATTTTGTCCAGTTTTTCTATTATGGGGTAAAAAATAGGGGGTATTCGATGTCCAGCTATGTCCTCTATTTGTCCAGTGCCCTTTTTTGACACACGCTTTTTAACTCTTTACTTTTGTCGGCAGATTAAATCTAGCTTAATGGAAGTATTTTCAATTATTATTCCTGTCTACAATCGTCCGGAGGAGATAGACGATTTATTAAACAGCCTTACCCGGCAGACATATGTACATTTTGAGGTTATCGTAGTGGACGACGGTTCTTCTATACCTTGTGAGCCCATAGTCAATGCCTATAATAACCGCTTGAGGATTCGCTATTTCTATATAGAGAATTCAGGTCCAGGCTTGGCTCGCAATCAAGGGGTACGTTATGCGGAAGGAGAGATCGTGATTGTCTTGGATTCGGATTGTATCGTTCCGGCCAGCTATCTGGAACAAGTACACGAGTCCTTAATGCGTTATAAGGTGGATGCCTTTGGTGGTGCTGACAGGGCGCATTCTTCTTTTTCCGCTATACAGAAAGCGGTCAATTACTCGATGACTTCTTTTTTTACGACAGGAGGGATCCGAGGAAGCCGGAGGCATTTAGATGCATTCTATCCCCGGAGTTTTAATATGGGAATGCGGAAAGAGGTGTATGAAGCCTTGGGTGGTTTCTCTGATATGCGTTATGGAGAGGATATAGATTTTAGTATCCGGATTTTTGCGGCAGGCTATAAATGCCGTTATTTTCCGGGCGCTTGGGTCTATCATAAGCGAAGAACAAATTTCGTCCAGTTTTTCCGGCAAGTATGGCATTCGGGGTACGCTAGGATTATCTTGTACCAGAAGTACCCGGAATCATTGAAATGGGTACATTGCCTGCCGGCCTTATTTGTGGTAGGTCTGCTGGGGGTATGTATTTCCGCTTTTTTCGTTCCAAAGGTATGGGGGCTATTGTTATTTTATATTTCGCTGATCTTTTTTGACGCTTTAGTGAGAAATAAGAACGGAATCGTTGCGTTGTTATCTATCATAGCGGCTTTTGTCCAATTGATCGGATATGGGACAGGCTTTTTGGAAGCGATTTGGAGAGAGGGAATTCTAAGAAAGAAGTATTAAGATAATAAATACTATTTATATGAAGTTTGCGCTGCACACATCTACTGCCATAAGCTCGGTTCTAAAGGAGCCGGAGCATTTCTATGTAGATATTTATTATCTGATCATTTTAATCATCGTCGCTTTTACCCTGCTTCTGTTATCTTTTTTGCGTTATCACCTTTATAAGACAAAAAAGGAGAAAGAACTGAGAGAAATAGCGAGTCTTGTGGATAAAAATGAAATCTTGATACAACGTTATAGTCGTGAGATGTCGCACATCAAGGAGCAATTGGAAGCGAAGGAGAAATGTTTGAAGGAATACCAGCATGCGGCTCAGTGGAAAGCGCATCGTGACGTGGAATCCTTGATCAAGGAAAAGGAGCGTTTGGCGAAGTGTTTGCTGGAACAGTTGGATACGTTCAAGAAGCTGAAGATACTTTCTAAATCGGAAACGATATTGCCGGATTCAGATTGGAGAAACTTGATCGAGATCGTAAATACTCTTTATGATGATTTTATAAGTCGTTTACGTGTCGCTTATCCGGATTTGACGGAGGATGCCATTCGTTTTTGTTGCTTGATCAAATTGCGGCTAACTTCGGCGGAGCTGATGTCAGTCTTGAATGTGACGAAGGATGCTATCTATAAACGCAAATTTCGTTTGAAAAAAGAATTGATGCCAGATGATGATACTCGTTCCCTCGACGATTTCTTGGGAAGCTATTAGATCTGAACGAATAGTTTTCTTGTTAATAACTATGTTTTAGGGCATGATTTCGTTAAATCGAGTTAAGTGAAAGAATTTTGCAAATAATTCAGTATGCTACATAACATAAAACCGCCTATATTTGCACTGTGTTTTTCATGGTATTAGATTTAAGGTTAACAATTGAGATTGGCTGTCCGTGACGGATAGCCTTTTTTTGTATAGAGGCATGAATACACGAATTTTTGAGAACACTGCTTAAGCGCCCCTTTCCGAGGGTAACATCCATACTTTCAAAGTAAGCTAATTTCATCGGCAAAGTAAGTTGACTTGCTTTGGTGTTTCAGTTAACTTACTTTGTCAATGAAGCTAACTGTATTTTTATGATCTTTTTCGGTTATTCTTTGTCTGTTTCGATTTTGTATACAATTGATGTGTTTTTGTACGCTTTTAGTTTAGGTATGCATTTAATAGTCAATTTTTTATTATATAATTTTGTCTTGTGTTTTTTTATGATTTCCTTGGTTAGCTGTTAGCACCAATTGATATATAAGGTTTGATGGCTAATAGAAGAGGGGGTAAGGAAAGAAAAATATCAAACGAATATACTTGGGACCTTAACGGACAGAACAAAATATAATATTATTCTGTTGATTGTTGTTGAAGGTAAGATTTCGTATTCCCTTAATTTATAAGAGTATATGCAAGAGAATAGGTATAATACATGTGATCGTTTTTTAGGCGGATTAGAAAAAGACTTTATTATTACGGAACAGATTGAAGATAGTCCATTGACTTCAGAACCTTCTTTTTTGGATTACGGGATAATAGCAGTATGTAATAGAGGTAGTGCGATCATTCATTTGCTTGATAATAAGCATGTATGGAATAAGAATGAATTGATTTTCTTATTTCCGAGACAGTTATGCTCAATGCGGAACGTGAGTGAGGACTTCTCGGCGAAGTTTATCATCATACCACATGTACTACATGGGGATGTATTAAGTTCCTTACGTCATTTTGATCCGGGATTTCATTTTTTCGTGAAGGATCATTTTTACTATAATATAGAGGATAATAATGGTATTGAGCGTTTTCAATCATTTTGCAAATTGATAGAGAATGAGCTTGAGCGGTATCGGGGTAATGGGCTTCTGAGGGAGCGGATTATATGTTACTTGGGGATTTTTTACATGGATGTTTACGACTATTATGTGAAAGTGCGTAAGAAAATCCCTTTCAGGACTAGTTTGAGAAAAGAGCAATTGATCTATGATTTCTGTAGTCTCGTGGCAGAGAATTTCAAGAATCACAAGAATGTCGGATTTTATGCGGATAAATTGAATATAACGACAACTTATTTAAGTGCGATCATGAATGAAAGGTGTGGCATTTCAGCCAAGGAGTTTTTATCTATCTATATAGTGTTAGAGGTAAAGTCGTTGCTACGTGACTCTCGATTAAATATACAGGAGATCGCTATATTGACTAATTTTCCGTCTCAATCGACATTGAATCGCTTTTTTCGTCAACGGACGGGAATGACTCTTTCTCAATATCGAAAACATATATTCTCAACATGATTATGTTTGATTTTCATATTATTTCTATAACTTTAAACTTCTGCTGCAATCGTTATTATCGTTCATTTGTTGTATAAATAACAGAGGAGATTGCTTGATTGATTTAAAGTAGGGAATTAGTGGTTATAATTTAATATGACGATGGGACAATGTAATAAAATGCTAGAGGAAATGAGCTTTAATGCCCTATTCCAGAAATTACCTGTTGGAATTGAAGTTTATGACGAGAGGGGGCAGCTAGTGGATCTCAATAGGACGGACGAGAATTTGTTCGCTATAAGCCGGAAGGATATTATGGGAATAAATCTTTTCGAGAATCCTAATTTTCCAGAGGACAAGATCGCTCGTCTGAAACAGGGAGAAATGGTTGTGTTCGATTGTAATTATGAATTTGATAATATACAAACGAATGAGTACTATAACATAGACCCAAAAAAGGAAGGTACAAATTTACGTCTGTCTATTAAATGTGTGCCGTTGAAAGGAGAGGCTGAAGATATCTGTGGATATGTACTAATGTTTACGGATGAGACGGAAGAATATCAAAAGTCGGAGAAAGTAGAGGAACTGTTCACGAAGTTGAAAACGGTTATGCGTTGCAGTGATTCCTTGCTGTGGGAATATGATGTTAAAACCGATAAGATGCATATCGATCTGGATTTACGTGTTTTAGGTAATAAATCCAGATTGAGAGCAAGTAACTTGACAACGAAAAAAGATTTTTGTGAGATCGTACATCCGGAAGATCGGGAAAGGGTACTTGTACAAGGCTTTGAAAAGATTGTTACGGGTGAGATCGGTGAATATAGTATTCAATACCGACAGCTTTTTGAGGGGCAATATGTTTGGGTGAGAGCGTATGCGTACCCTTATAAATATGATGAGGCGGGAAGACCAGCGAAAATCCTTTATTACTTGATGGACATAACGGATGAGATCGCCATGCAAGATAAATTGCGCTGGGTGGAACGAGAGCGTCAACGGAAAGAATATGAGTTAGCTAAGGCTAAAGAGGCGAATCGGCTTAAGTCTATGTTCTTGGCGAATATGAGTCATGAGATCCGTACGCCTTTAAATGCTATTGTTGGTTTCGCGAATATACTGGCAGAGACCAAGGAGATAGAGGAGGAGGAACGAGAGTTTTATGTGGATATCATTGACAAGAATAGTGAATTGCTTCTGCAATTGATTGAGGATATCCTTGATTTCTCAAAGATTGAGGCGGGAACTTTTGACATTACGAAGATAAATTTTGATTTTAAGGAGATCTGTGAGGAAACCTATGCGGTACATGCCTTGAAGATTCCGAAAAACGTTCGATTTGTTTTCGATCGGGGCTCACAACCCGTGACTGTTTTCTCAGATCCGAAACGAGTCGTACAGGTTATTTCTAATTTCTTGACAAATGCGATTAAGTTTACTTCGGAAGGTGAGATCAAATTAGCCTATAAGGTATCGAATGATGAAATACGAGTTTCGGTCTCGGATACGGGAATGGGAATCTCGGAGGAAGATTGTAGAACTATATTCGATCGCTTTGTTAAGTTGAACGCTTGCAAACAAGGTACCGGATTAGGATTGGCGATTTGCAAAAATATTATCGAGAAACTAGGGGGACGAATCGGGGTAGAATCTACATTGGGAGTAGGTTCCACTTTTTGGTTTACCTTGCCTTTGAAGGAGATTAAAGAGAATGAACCTAAGTTCTAAGGGGATATATATTATTTTACGGATATGTTTTAAAGCATGGTTTTTGTTAAATCTGGTTAAGGATATGAGATTTGCAAATAAAATATTATGCTACATAACATAAAACCTCTATATTTGCACTGTGTTTTTCATGGTATTAGATTTAAGGTTAACAATTGAGATTGGCTGTCCGTGATGGATAGCCTTTTTTGTTTCAAAAAATCATAACCATGAGATTTTAGGAGTGTAGCTGAAGGTTTTTTCGTAAATTTGCGCTCCGTTTGTAATACTAGATCCTGTATTTAAGTGTATGAAAAGAGTATTCTGTCCAAAATGTGATAATCAGTTGTCTTTTGATGAGACCAAATATCCGGAAGGGAAGGTATTAGCCTTCGTCTGTCCGCAGTGTGGAGCGCAATTTAAGATTAAATTGGGCCGAAAGGTGGTGAAGACGGCTACCGGTGAGGAAAAAGAGGTGAAGGAACCGGATTTCTCTTGTGGTTATATTACCATTATCGAGAATGGTTTTGCTTTTAAGCAAGATCTACCATTAGTGATGGGAGATAATGTGATTGGTCGCCGTAATAAGGATACGGAAGGTGTAGATGTCCCTATTATCACGAGCGATCCAAGTATGGGGCGTAAGCATTGTGTGATTAATGTAAAGAAAGACACTAATGGCAAGTTCGTTTATATGGTGCGTGACTTTCCTAGCTTGACCGGGACTTTTGTGAAAAATGTATTGGTCGGTAAAAAAGAACAAGTACGTATCGGGGAGGGTACGATCGTAACGATTGGCGCTACTACTTTTATCTTACATTCGGCGAACGAGGGAGAAGAAGAGGAATAAATATAAAAAACTTCAGAGGCTGTTCCCGTTAATGATCTCGATCTTTAACTTCGGGTCGGAATGATGGCAGATAAGGGATTTTGGCGTTTGTTTTGGGAGTGAGTTATAAGATATATGCTCATTCCGGGATACAGCTCTGAAGTATCACTGAGAAAACAAGGCTCATAGGTATTAAGATTAAGCCGATTAACATAAAGAAATGAAAAGAACCGAAAGAATAGTTGTATTAACTATGGTTAAAATAGGCTCTTAGGGTTTGTTTTTCTAGAAATTAGCTAACTTTTTGTGTGGTTTTTGAAATGTTAATGAGCACGAGGTTAAATAGAAATATGGACAGTCATGGAGCAGGTTCCTAAACAACAGCCGGTAAATAAAACAGCATTCCGGGTATTGGTGGCGTTAAGTGTTACGCATTGTTTGAATGATTCGTTGCAATCCGTTATCTCGGCGGTTTATCCACTTTTCAAGGATGATTTAGCGTTGAGCTTCGCCCAAATCGGGTTGATTACGCTTGTTTATCAATTATCCGCTTCTGTTTTCCAGCCTATAACCGGTTTGGTTTTTGATAAGCGTCCCGTGGCTTGGTCGTTACCTATTGGTATGAGTTTTACGTTGGTCGGCTTGTTGAATCTCGCTTTTTCCTCTACGCTCCATTGGGTCTTGATCTCCGTATTCTTGATAGGTATCGGGTCTTCGGTTTTGCATCCGGAAGCGTCCCGGATTACCTCGCTAGCGTCGGGAGGGCGTAGGGGATTGGCACAATCGCTTTTTCAAGTGGGTGGTAATTTGGGCGGATCGTTAGGTCCGCTACTGGTTGCTTTATTGGTGGCGCCTTATGGACGGACTCATATCGCTTTGTTTTCTATACTGGCATTCGTCGCTATTTTGGTGATGATTCCTATCTGCCGTTGGTATAAGGCGTATTTGAGTCGGGTGAAATGGCAGAAGAAGTCGGGTGAGACGCATGTGGAGATGCCTCTTTCTTTGGGAAAAACAGTCTTTTCGATCTCGATATTGCTGACCTTGATTTTCTCTAAATATATCTATATGGCTAGTTTGAATAGCTACTATACCTTTTACTTGATCCATAAATTTGGGGTGAGTGTACAGACTTCGCAGATCTGTTTGTTCGTCTTCCTGATCGCTACGGCCATGGGAACTTTGGCGGGTGGTCCTATCGGTGATAAGATAGGACGGAAATATGTGATTTGGGGATCGATTCTAGGGGCAGCCCCATTTAGCTTGTTGATGCCGCATGTGGGATTCGTTTGGACGATCGTGCTTAGTTTTTGCGTGGGGTTGGTCTTATCATCGGCGTTCCCGGCTATTTTGTTGTATGCGCAAGAGTTGCTTCCTTATAAATTAGGTCTTATCTCGGGACTTTTCTTTGGATTTGCTTTCGGTGTGGCGGGTATAGCCTCGGCCGTATTAGGAAATATGGCGGATCATTATGGAATAGAGGCTGTCTACAACGTATGTGGCTTCATGCCTCTTTTAGGACTGGTTACTTGGTTCCTTCCCAACTTGAAAAAGAAGTAAAAACAATCCTCCCTTTTTCGCTGTTATTACTCCAACTGAACGTCAATTACTAAATGAGTTTATGGTGAGTAATATAGTATCTTACAGTATTCTTTTGCTGTATCTTCTTCCATGCGCTTCATGGAGCCAAGGGAACGATGTGGATTTAAGCTTGGAACAATCTCTCGACCTGCTTCATAAGGAAAATAAAAGCTTGAAAATAGCCGGGAAAGAAGTGGAATGGGCTCGGAATGAGCATCAAAAGCTAAACGCTTTTTGGTATCCGTCGGTGAACGCCGCGGGTGCTTTCGTACATATGTCGAATCCGATAGAGGTACGGCAGTCGCTGAGTAAATATACGGAACCGGCGAAGGAGTTTGTCCATAATTATATCCCGGATAATGAGTTGATCATGTCGGTATTGGATAAGATCGGGCAAGGTACTTTCTCGCTTCCGCTGATCTCCCAAAACATCACTTCTATAGACGCTACGGTGACGTGGCCTGTTTTCACGGGAGGAAAACGTATCTACGCGAACAAGATCGGAAAGACGATGGTCTCTATAGCGGAGGTGAATAGGAGCCAAGTGGATGCTAACCAACAATCCTTATTGATCGAGGCTTATTTCGGGCTTCGTCTGGGACAAAGCGTGGTGGACGTAAAAACAGAAGTGTACAATTCTTTGAAAACCCATTATGACCAAGCCCTTAAATTAGAGCAAAACGGGATGATCAATCGGGCCGAGCGTCTGTTCGCTCAGGTGAGTATGGACGAGGCGAAACGAGAACTGGAATCGGCCCGTAAGGATTTAGCGGTCGCCCAACAGGCGTTTAAAAGCTTGATTAATATGGAGGAGGGGAGCGACGTACGTACCACGACTCCTTTATTTATTAATGAGGCGCTTCCTCCGGCCCAATACTTCAAGGATCTGGTTCCGATGAATAATTATATAGTCAATCAATTGAAATTGCAGCAGGTTGTAGCCGATAATCAACTAAAGATCGGCCGGTCCGCTTATGTCCCGAATATCGCTTTATTCGGCAAACAGACTTTGTACGCTGATGGACTGGATAAATATTTGTTGCCTCGTACGATGGTAGGAGTTGGTTTTACGTGGAATATTTTTGATGGCTTGAACCGGGAGAAAACCATCCGGCAGGCAAAGATCGCTAGTCAGTCGCTTCGTTTGGGTAAGGAGAAGGCGATTACGGATCTGGAGGTCGGTATCGATAAATTCTACAGCCAGCTACAAAATGCCTTGGACAATGTAAAAGCTTTGGATACGACGATCGAGATGAGCCGGGAACTGGTCCGGGTGCGGAAGAAATCTTTCCAAGAGGGAATGGCTACTTCTACGGAGGTAGTCGATGCTGAGGTTATGCTGGCGAAGGTGAAGACCGCTTTTCTTTTGGCTTATTATCAGTATGATGTAGCCTTGATTAATCTGCTGTCTGTCTGCGGTACGCCGGAGCAGTTCCACCAATACAAGATGGAGGGAAAGACCGAGGAGCTTTTGGGGAATTGAAAATTGAGAATTGAAAATTGAAAATTTAGGGGTTATGGATAAAACTAAGAGATATTTGAGTGTGGCCTTCGTCGCAGTCTTGGCGATTGTTATAGTTGTCTCGTTGATCGGGATGATCTTGTTGAAAAAGAAGCCGGTGATCTTGCAAGGGCAGATCGAGGCAACGGAAATACGTATCTCCGGTAAGTTACCGGGGCGTATCGATACCTTTCTGGTAAAAGAGGGACAGAATGTACGCCAAGGCGATACCTTGGTAGTCATCAATAGTCCGGAGGCGTTGGCTAAATATCAACAGGTGAACGCCATGGAGAACATAGCGAAGTATCAGCACCAGAAAGTGGATGAGGGTACACGAAAGCAAATCATCGCTTCCTTGCAACAATTGTGGAATAAATCCAAATCGGATTTACAATTGGCGAAGATTACCTATGATCGGGTCAATGCCTTGTATAAAGATAGCGTGGTAACCTCACAGCGTAAAGATGAGGTGGAGGCCATGTATAAAGCGGCTGAGGCCGCCGAACGTGCCGCTTATAGCCAATATCAAATGGCGGTAGACGGGGCGCAGATACAAGATAAGGAGAGCGCCCGCTCGTTGGTGACGGCGGCGCAAGGAACCGTGGAGGAGGTGGCGGCTCTCTTACAGGACGCTCGGTTGACGGCTCCGGAATCCGGACAAATCTCAGCTATTTTCCCGAAACGGGGAGAGTTGGTTGGGGCCGGGATGCCAATCATGAACTTAGTCGTATTAGATGACGTGCATGTGGTATTGAACGTACGTGAGGATCGTTTGCCTTTATTTAAGATGGGAGGAACGTTTGTCGCCGATGTACCGGCGATCGATAAGAAGGATATTGAGTTCAAGATCAATTATATCAGTCCGTTGGGCAGTTTCGCTACTTGGAAATCTACCAAGCAGACTGGTAGCTATGACTTGCGGACCTTCGAGATACATGCCTTACCGGTGGAGAAGGTGGAGGGATTGCGTCCCGGTATGTCCGTACTCTATCAACTCCCTTGATACTATCCAGTTGTAGAGACGGAGCGTGCTCCGTCTCATCCCCTCGAAATAGTATTTAAAGTTACTGTCGGACGGTGGGAGACGGGGCACGCCCCGTCTCTACAACTAAATAATTTATTGTCGCTATGCTAAAGAAGAGTCCTTTCTATATGGTTTTACGTCGGGAACTGGATCGCATGGTTTCCCGGAGGTTATATTTCGGGGTGTGTATCGTGTTGCCTTTGTTCTGTATATTCTTCATGTCTACGATTTTCGGAAGCGGGCAGATGGAGAACATACCGATAGCGGTAGTGGACCAAGACAACACCTCCATGTCCCGGGAGATCATCCGGCAGGTAGAGGCGGTACCGACTTTCCGGGTAACCCGGCATTATACGGACCAAGAGACCGCTCGCCATGCTACCCAAGCAAAAGAAATCTACGGTTATTTAGTGATCCCCAATCAGTTTGAGGCGGATGCCACGGCGGGGCGTGACGCTACTTTATCGTATTATTACCACTATGCCTTGTTGAGCGTGGGCGGTGAGGTACGTGGGGCCTTCGAGACCCTGCTGCGTACGCTTTCCCTCGCCCCGGTGGTTGTGCAAGCTACGGCGATGGGGCTGGGGGAGAATCAGATAACCACCTTCCTATTACCGGTACGATCCAGTAGCCACCCGCTGTTCAACCCGGATCTGGATTATTCCGTTTATCTGAGCAATCCTTTTTTCTTTGTCTTTTTCCAAGTGATCATTTTGCTGGTTACGGTGTACGCTATCGGTAGCGAGATCAAGTTCCGGACAGGCGATGAGTGGCTGGAGGCGGCACGGATGAACATGTTCGTGGCGGTGGTGGGCAAACTGCTCCCTTATACGATTATCTTTTGTATCATGAGCGTCTTCGCTAACTATATCATGTTCGGGGTCATGCATATTCCTTTCGCTTGCGGTTTCTGGCCATTGAACTTGACGGCGATCTTATTCGTGGTCGCTACGCAAGCGTTGGCGGTATTCCTGTTCTCGTTGTTTCCCGCTATAGCGATCGTGATTAGCGTGGTGTCGATGGTCGGTTCGCTGGGGGCTACTTTATGCGGCGTTACTTTCCCGGTCGATTCCATGTACGCTCCCGTACATTACGCCTCGTACCTGTTTCCGGTACGGCATTTCGTGGAGATCAACCAGAACTTATTGTATGGCGATTACGGATTCCCTTATACATGGGTAAACGTAAGTTCGTTGTTTGCGTTTATGTTATTGGCATTGGTGCTGTTGCCACATTTGAAAACCGCTATTTTAAGTCATAAATATGAGAACATCCGATAATATGAAAGGAACCTTGGCGGATATCGCTTCCTTGGTCAAGGACGAGTTTAAGACGATCTCCACGAGCTACGCTATCTTGCTCGTCTTGGTAGGAGGTATATTTCTCTATGGCCTGCTGTATAATTATATGTATGCCCCGGATCTGGTGCGTAACGCCCCGGTGGTAGTCGTCGATGACTCAAAGACCGACTTGAGCCGGGAGTACATCCGTTTGCTGAACGCCACTCCGCAAGTCTCGGTAATCGCCGATGGTTTGGATTACGCCGAGGCGCAGGAGTGGATGAAGGAGGGGGATGCCGTAGGTATCTTGTATCTTCCCTCTGATTTCGAGACCCGGGTGGCACGAGGGAATGAGTCCCTGTTTATCATGTACCAGACGACAAGCGCTTTCCTATATTATATGGCGATGCAGGAGGCTTCCAGCGGTGCCATGTTGGCGTTGAACGATCGGTATCGTCCGGAGATGTTGGTGTTCTTGCCCCAGCAAGACGCTTCCAAGATCGTTTCGGCGCAACCCATATCAGTGGTCGGGACGGCGTTGTATAATTTTACGGAAGGATATGGAACCTATTTGATCCCGGCGGTATTGATCGTCATTATGTTCCAGACCTTGTTGATGGTGATCGGTATGATAAGCGGGGAAGAGCGGGATTCGGGTACCATCGTTCGTTTCGCCTCCGAGGGATTATCCTTTGGCCGGATCGCTAGGGTGATAATCAGCAAGACCTTTGTGTATTGCGTATTGTATACGATTTTCGCTTTGTTCTTGTTGGGCTTGATACCTCTATTGTTTGGCCTGCCGGATATCGGTAATTATCTGAACACCTTGATCCTGCTGATACCCTTCCTGTTGGCTACCAGCTTCTTTGGGCTGGCCGCCTCTTATTTCTTTACGGACTCGGAGGCTCCGTTATTGATGATCGCTTTCTTCTCGGTAGGCTTGATCTTCCTTTCCGGAGTCTCTTATCCCTTGGAATTGATGCCTTGGTATTGGCAAATGGCCCATTATATCATTCCGGCGGCTCCCGCTACGCTGGCCTATGTACAGCTCAACTCGATGGGAGCGTCGATTGAGCAAGTCGGTGTGGAGTACGTGACGTTGTGGGTACAATGTGTCGTTTATTTCCTCTTGGCTTGCTGGGTGTACCGGCGGAATATCTTAAAGGCGAGCCGTGCCTTGTCGTCATTGTAGCTCCCGTATCCTAACGTCGATGCCGCTACCTTTCAAGGCGTCTTTCAACTCGCCGATCTTCGTATCCCCGTAATGGTAAGGGTATAGGATTTTAGGCGAGAACATCTGGGCCGCTTTAGCCGCTTGCGGGACGGTCATGGTATAAGGCTGGTTGACGGGAAGGAAAGCGATATCGATGTCTTTCAGGTCTTTCATCTCCGGGATGTCTTCCGTATCACCGGCTATATAGACTCTTAGTCCGTCGAACGTGAGGATATAGCCATTATCCCGGTGGCGGGGATGATATTTATCCCGGCCGGGCGTGGTGTTATAGGCGGGGATGGCCTCTATCTTCATATAGCTGATGGAGGTATCCGTATCGCCGTTTTTTAGGACCTTCCCTTTTCCCAGCTTCTTTTGGCTATTCTCGTTGGCGATGATTTCCGTACCGCTTTTCTCGATGGCTTGTATCGCTTTCGGGTCCAGATGGTCGCCATGCTCGTGGGTGATCAAGATGATATCGGCTTTCGGGAAAGTCGTATAATCGGCGTATTCGGAGACAGGATCTACCTGTATCGAATGATTGTCGTACGTAAGCATCAGGCTGCCGTGCTTGATGAACGTGATGATCAGTTCTTTTCCGCTCTTGGTCTTGAAAGAATCCGAGGCGAAGTTACTAGCGGAGGCTAAGCTCGCCATGAATAAACTACACATAAGCATACATGATTTTAGTCTCATAATCTCGCGGTTTTTTATAAGTGTTTCCGCGAATATACTCATAATAGATTAATTCCCTAATTTGTTCGCCTATCCGGTATAAATATTTACATTTGCGACGTATATTCTGATAACATGAAAACGAAATGAGAAGAATTGTTCTGTTGATTACGATTTGTTGCCAAGTATTTTGGGTGGCGGCGCAAAAGAAAGCGCCCAAATGGATGGATAAGCAACGAAAGGCGGTGGTTACCGTCACTACTTATGGAAAAGATAACCAGAAGAAAGCGTCTGGTACGGGATTTTTCATTACCGAGACCGGTGAGGCGTTGTCCGGCTATTCCTTGTTTAAGGACGCGGCGAGGGCGACCGTGACCGACGCCGACGGAAAAGAATATCCGGTAAGCCGCATCTTGGGGGCTGATGAATTATATGACGTGATCAAGTTCAAGGTAGAGGTTCCGAAGAAAGCTGTGTTCTTGCCGATCGCCCGTGAGCCGATCTCGCGAGGAGTTACCGCTTATCTGATGCCTTACTCGACCGGTAAGATCACGAAGTTCGGGGAAGGACCGGTCTCGGAGGTCAGTAAGTTGAAGGAGCCGTTCAGCTATTATAAATTGTCGATGGCGCTGGAGAGCGGGCAGGTAAACGCTCCTGTATTGACGGCGGACGGCGAGGTGTTCGGCTTGGCGCAGGAAGACGCGTCGGGGAAGAAGGAAGATTCCTACGCGGTCTCGGCGGGATACGCGAATAGCTTGACGATTCAGTCGGCGGACGCCTTTAATTCCACCTATAGCCGGATTGGTATCCGGAAGGCGTGGCCGTCGGACGCGAGCCAAGCGCAGCTCTCCTTATACCTGATGGCAAGCTCGCAAGACCCGAAGACGTATCTGGCTACCTTGAATGATTTCATCGCCACTTTCCCGGATTCTCCCGACGGGTATTTGAACCGTGCCAATCATTACGCTTACCACCGTGCGGATCTGGCTCCTACGGAGGCCGAGCAGGGGGCTTATCTGGATAAGGCGTTGGAAGATATAAACACGGCTTCCCGCTTCAGCGAGCGGAAAGGGGATATCTGGTTCAACCGAGCCAAGCTGATCTACGGCGTGGCCGCCGCGGATACGACCTTGAATAAGGAGCAGTGGACCGTCGATGCCGCTACCGAGGCGATACAAAAAGCGATCGGGGAGGAGGACTTGCCGGTCTATCGCCAATTGGAAGGGGACATCCATTTTTATAAAGGAGATTTCGAGCAGGCGTTCGATGATTATATGAAGGTGAACGATAGCGATATGGCATCCTCTACCTCTTGGTATTGGGCGGCGAAGGCGAAGGCGAATATCCGGGGCGCTAACTTCGGGGATATCATCGCCTTGCTGGATAGCGCCATCGCCAAATGCGGGAACCCGCCAACGAACGAGGCCGCTCCCTATATCTTGGAACGGGTGGATCTCCGCTTGAAACTGATGCAATACAAGGAGGCCGTGGACGATTATGATTTATACTACGATCTCTTGAAAGGACAGGTCGGCGACCGCTTCTTCTATTACCGCGAGCAAGCGAAGTTCCGCATGAACGATTTCCCCGGCGCCTTGGCCGATATCCAATCCGCGATCCGCTTGAATCCGGGCGACCCAACTTATCCGGCGGAGGAAGCGTCCGTATATATCCGTATGGAAAACTATGATCAGGCGTTGAGGAGCTTGGAGAATGCCTTGCGGATCGCTCCGGATTTCGCCTCTTGCTACCGTCTGCGAGGCATCTGCTACGTCCGTCAGGGTAAGAAGGCGGAAGCGTGCGAGGCTTTCAACAAGGCGAAGGAGTTGGGTGATCCTGTCGTGGACAAATTAATAAAGGAACATTGTAAGTGACGAGATATCCGGGCAGGTATGCACGTCCGTATCTACCCGGTTGCAGGTCCGTATCTGTCCGGTTGCAGGTACGTATCTGTCCGGTTGCAGGTACGTATCTGTCCGGTTGCAGGTACGTATCTGCACGGATGCACGTCCGTATCTACCTCGCTGCAGGTCCGTATCTGCGCGGTTGCAGGAATGTATCTGCCCGGATGTAAGGCACCGCTTATCTCCCTATGAACTTCTTGAACGCCTCTACCTTGTCGTTCAATATCAATTCCTCCGGAAATCGTGTCTCTTGCAATAACTCGTAGATATGATCGTACCGGGCTATATCGAAAGATATATGCGCGTCGCTACCTAAAATCACAGGAACCTCGTATTTCTTGCATAGGCGCAAGATCGTGAGGTTATTATCTCTGGCGGTGAGTTTCTTGCGGACCGGGTTGAGAGAGCTGTTGTTGATCTCCAGCAACGTGTGATGCTCTTTGGACGCTAATACGATAGGCTCGAAATCCACCTCGGCCGTACCGTCTCCCGGGTGACTGATGATGTGGACATGCGGGTTGCGGATCGCCCCGATCATCGCCTCCGTGTTCTGCTCGACCGTTCCCGGTTTGTAGCAAAGCGAGTGGATGCCCGCTATCCGGATATCCAGCATAGGGAAGTACTCCTCGCCCAGATCGATCGTACCCTTATAATCGATGATGTTCAATTCCGCCCCGAGCAATAACTCGACACCGTATATCCGGCGGGGAACCACGTGCAGGTTGCGGAAGTAAATCGGGGAGCACGTCCCCGGTATGCCGGGGGCATGCTCTGTTATACCTAGTAACTTCAATCCTTTCTCGGAGGCGGCCGCTGCCATTTCTTGCAGGGTGCTAAAGGCATGCCCACTGGCTACCGTATGGGTATGCACGTCAAGTAACGTCTTCATAAATTCGTCTTTAACCTACCCGCGAAGGTAGTTATTATTTGGTGGATACCCAATTCCCGGATAAAATAAGCGTCGTGCGAGATCAGCAAGATCGTGCCCCTGTACGCACGGATCATGGAGGTGATAATTTCGATGCTTTGGATGTCGAGATTATTGGTCGGCTCATCTAGGATAAACAGGTCCGGAGTCTGGTTACTGATCATCAAGCAACAGAATGCCAACCTCATTTTCTCGCCTCCGCTCAGCTTCCCGCAGCTCTTCTCCCACGTGTCGTGCGGGAAGAGGAAACGGTTTAGCAATGTCTTGATCTCGTGCTCTTGGAAATGACGCTCGTTGAAGGCTTGCGCTTGCTCGTACACCGTCCGGTCGTTCCGGACGATCGAGTATTCTTGGTCGATATAGATAGAGGAGAAATCCGCACGGATCAAGGAACCGCTACGAGGCGGTAACTGGCCGGTAATCAACTTCAGCAAAGTCGTCTTGCCTGAACCGTTATCGCCTTGTATCAGCCACCGTTCCCCACTCTTGATCTGGAAGCTCATCGGGGAGGGCCATAGATCGCCGGCCTCGGCGTAACCGAAATTGATCTCCTTGGCGGTAACCAATATCTTGCCTTCGTGTAAGCCGGATGCGCTGAAATCCAGTTTCATGCCTTGAAGGTCGGGTAGGGAGGAGCGCATTCGCTTTAGCTCGTTGGCTAGGTTCTCCATCTTGTCCTCGTGAACCTCTTTTAGTTTGGAGGCGCTTTTCTCGGCGTTCTCCTTCAATCCGCCCATCATGATCCGGGGGATTCCTTTCCGGACGCTTTGCTTCTCTCCCCGGGATTCATGCTTTTGTTTTCGCTCGGCTACCTCACGGGCGGTCTTCCTGACCCTGCGAAGCTCTTTCTCCTTCGCTTCCAGTCTCTCTTGCATGGACGCCTGTTCCTGCTCTTTTTGTTCCTTGTAGAAATCATAATTCCCCCCGTAAAGGGTGATCCCCCCGACGGATAATTCCGCTATGGAAGATAATAGGTTCAATAAGGTACGATCGTGGCTGACGACCAGCAAGGTGATACGGCAAGACGTGATGAAATCGTATAACTTCTCCCGGCTACGCCTATCCAGATGGTTGGTCGGCTCATCCAATAGCAGGATCGAGGGTTGGTGGATCTCGATTCCGGAGAGGAAAACCTTGGTTTTCTCGCCTCCGCTTAATGTGCGCATCGGTTGGGAAAGGAGGATATGCTCCAAACCCCAAGCGTGCAGGGCGGCGAGGCTCCGTTCCTCGATCGTCCAGTCATCCGCCAGCGTATTGAAATTAGAGAGGGAGGCGTCGCCCTCGGTAATCGCCCGCAAGGCTTCTAGTTTCCCGTCGATACGTAGGGCCTGGGCCACCGTCAGGTTATCATATTGCCCGAAATGCTGGGGTACGTAATAGGGTGGGGTCGGATAGATAATCTCCCCTTCCTGCGCTTGCAAGGTTCCAGCCAAGATACGGAGGAAGGTGGATTTTCCCGATCCGTTGTTCCCGACTAAGGCTACCTTTTGCCCCTTGTTGATCGTCAAGTCGATCCCCTTGAATAAGACTTGGTTGTCCGGATGTATATACGTGATTTTTTGCGCTACGATACTCATAGTGTGAACTGATTTAAAATGTGAGATACTAAAATGGATAAGAAATACCGATGATGATCGGTTTCACGATAGCCTCGAATCTGTCGTCACGAAATCAGCTCTATACGGATAGAGGGCTTTCCGGATGGAAAGAACGACATCTTGAGATAAATTAAGCGGCTATTCTCATTGGAGTAATTATATAGTTATATAGGGACGCAAAGGTAGGAATAGTTTTGGGTTTAGGCAAATGAGTATATACTTTCATGTACAAAAGGGTATGCTTTTGCCCTTGAAAGTATATACTTATGGGGATAAATCCTAGAATTTCTTTGTTTGCTTAAGGATATAGAACTTGGCTAAGTCGCCCGTGACGGGTTGCTTCTGCTGGTCCAGCATTTTCAGTTGGCCTTCCTCTACCTTATAATACGTGATGTCTCCCCCTTCTTGTTTCGCCGTCAAGATGTTACCGTCCAGCGTGTAAGTTCCCTTATCATTAAAAATACCGTCTTTCTCGTCAATATATTCGGAGCGGAGGGTAAAGGTTTTATCCTTGTTCAATGTCAAGGTCGTTTTAATACCCGGCGAGCTGGCGGCCGGTAATGTTCCTTCGTAAACACCCCAGTAATCCAAGGAGGTCTCTGCGTTGTGCATATCCGGTACTTGGGCGGTTTCCTGCTTGTTCTTGTCTGTTTGCGTGGCGTCTGCCTTTGGGTTGCCGCTACAGCTGAATAGGGCTGCGGCTACCGCTACTACTAATACATATTTTTTCATGTCATTCAATTGAATTATAAGTTCTCGTTATTTAAAACCAGTTTGTGGGTTGTTTTGTTGCGAACCGATATTCAAATAATAAGGATCGTGTCTGGGTTCCATCTGGCGAAAAAGCATTATCTTTGTGTTGTAAAACATAGATAACATTTTTATTCGTAAGATTATGTCATTACCAAACGATCCGATGATGCTATTCAGCTTCATCAATATGAAACTTCGTGACAATTATCCCTCCCTCGACGATTTATGCGAGGATTTGCAAGTGAACAAGAAATCCCTTCTTACAAAGCTTAAAGACGCTGGTTTCGAATATAGCCCGGAGCATAATAAGTTCTGGTGATCGGGAGTGATCCTAGCCCGGTAAACCTATGAGATTCGAACCATAAGTCAATGACTTACGTATCGTAATCCATTGACTTACGATGCGTAATCCAATGGATCGCACACCCCGGTCGACAAGGTTGTCTCCATCAAGTCTCACTCGATATAGTTCTTGACGATCTCTTTCCGGTCCGTATACTTCGGGTACTTGAAAGCCGGTATGCCGAGCGCCATGATCGCTTGTATCTTGCCGTCGATCCCTAGCGTCTTGGCGAGCGTATCTTTTCCTTCCTGCCGGATGGCGGTGAGCACAAAGCCCATATAGATCTGGCTTACCCCAAGCGATTGCGCCATCAAGGAGGCGTTTTGATAAGCGAGGTTAGCGTCCTCACTTCCGAATCGGTTGGACTTCGGTGTATGGATCAGTAGCAGGGCGGTGGCTTTCCGGAGAATCGGGTCTTTACCCGCCTTGTGTTCCTCTTTCAACCGATTGAATACCGGTACGTATTTATAGACATCCTTCATAAACGGCTTGACCACACATTTCACGACGGGATTCAATAATAGCTTCGCCAAGGAGTCGAACACGCCTATCGTATAATCGCTCACCTGCCGTAGCTTTTGCGGATCGGTGACGACGGTAAACGAGAGGCTTTGGGAGTTTGTCGCCGTCGGTGCGCAATGAGCGGCCTCCACGATCTTGTCCAGCATCTCCTTGGGGACGGGCCTCGAGGTCAATGTCCGGTTGGAACGGCGTGACTTGATCAGCAACATCACCTGATCCGGCGTAGGCATCTGGCTGTAATCGATCGTGTGCGTTTTCTCCGGCGGGAATTCGCTGTGCGACACGGAGCCCGTCGGACATACGTCCACGCAATGCCCGCAAACGATGCAGCTTTCCACACGTACCAGCCCGATCGTCTCTCCGGCCCTTTCTTGCGTGAATATATCCGAAGGGCATACCCGTACGCATTTCCCGCATTTGATGCAACTCTCTTGGTCTATGTTTAGTGTCATCCTTTTCCTCCTTTTGATAAGTAAAATAAAAACTCCTGCAACCATCAAGATTACAGGAGTCTATATATAAACAATTATTTTATTGTTTAGTTGATTACTTCTTCATAGCTTCCTCGATAGCAACCGCTACGGCAACCGTAGCACCTACCATCGGGTTGTTACCCATACCCAAGAAGCCCATCATTTCTACGTGAGCAGGTACGGAAGAAGAACCGGCGAACTGAGCGTCACCGTGCATACGGCCCATTGTGTCCGTCATACCATAAGAAGCAGGACCAGCGGCCATGTTGTCCGGGTGCAAAGTACGGCCCGTACCACCACCAGAAGCAACAGAGAAATACGGGTGACCGTTCTCCATACATTCTTTCTTATAAGTACCGGCTACCGGGTGTTGGAAACGAGTCGGGTTCGTAGAGTTACCCGTGATAGATACGTCAACACCTTCCTTACGCATGATAGCCACACCCTCGCGAACGTCGTCAGCGCCGTAGCACTTAACTTTCGCACGAAGACCGTTAGAGTAAGCTTTCTCCTCGATAACGTTCACCTCACCTGTCATGTAGTCGAACTGAGTCTGTACATACGTGAAACCGTTGATACGAGAGATGATCTTAGCGGCATCCTTACCTAAACCGTTCAAGATAACACGCAACGGCTCTTTACGAACCTTGTTTGCCATCTCGGCGATCTTGATAGCGCCCTCAGCTGCGGCGAAAGACTCGTGTCCAGCCAAGAAAGCGAAACACTTCGTCTCCTCGCGAAGCAAACGAGCGGCCAAGTTACCGTGGCCGATACCCACCTTACGGTCATCCGCAACAGAACCAGCGATACAGAATGCCTGCAAACCGATACCGATAGCCTCGGCAGCCTCGGCAGCGTTCGTACAACCTTTCTTGATAGCGATAGCGGCACCTACTACGTAAGCCCAGCAAGCGTTCTCGAAACAGATCGGTTGAGTTTCCTTACACATTGTATAAGGGTCGATACCCTTAGCATCGCAGATAGCCTTTGCGTCTTCGATACCGTTGATACCATATTCGTTTAATACCGCGTTGATATGATCAATACGACGGTCATAACTTTCAAATAAAGCCATATTATTTTTTTACTTTTTAAAATTCTTATTTACTAGGAATAAAGATATCAGAAAGTTGAAAACCAATACACCGCCACAACAAGCCACGTAAAACGCCAACCACGGTTTCTCCGGCTTCATCACGAAATACGTGATAAGCGTAGCCACAGCCGTGATAACGCTCAGCCCGATGAGGACACGTGTAAATGTTTTCTTATTCATTACGAGGATCGATATATTTTACAGCTTCTTTGAAACGACCGTAAGAGCCTTTCGCCTTTTCCAGTGCCTCGTTAGCGTCCATACCCTTCTTAACCATATCCATGAATTTACCCAAGTGGATGAATTCATAACCGATTACTTCGTCATCAGCGTCTAATGCCATGCGCGTGCAATATCCCTCGGCCATCTCCAAGTAGCGGGGACCTTTAGCCAATGTACCGAACATCGTACCCACTTGGCTACGCAAACCTTTACCAAGGTCTTCCAAGCCAGCGCCTACAGGCAGACCTCCCTCTGAGAAAGCGGACTGTGTACGACCGTAGACGATCTGCAAGAACAACTCGCGCATAGCGGTGTTGATAGCGTCACAAACAAGGTCTGTGTTCAATGCTTCCAAAAGGGTTTTACCCGGAAGGATCTCAGAAGCCATAGCAGCTGAGTGAGTCATACCGGAACAACCGATTGTCTCTACAAGAGCCTCTTGGATGATTCCTTCTTTAACGTTTAATGTCAGCTTACATCCACCTTGTTTCGGCGCGCACCAACCGATACCGTGAGTCAAACCAGAGATATCAGTGATCTGAGTTGCTCTAACCCACTTTCCTTCTTCAGGAATCGGAGCGCACTGGTGGTTAGCTCCCTTCTTTACAACACACATGTGTTGAACTTCATGTGAATAAATCATAATCGCTAATTTATTATATTAAAGTGTAATAAAACCTTATGCTAATTTTATAGTAATATCGCTTTCTCTAAAGATCGCACAAAGATAAATTTTTTAATCCAGCCATGCAAGAGGCGGGAAAGGTTTAAGGCTCGATGATATTAAAATAAGCGTCCGGAGCCTCAAAAGTGGAGAATAGCTCTTTTAGGCTTTCAAGTTTCCCGGTTACCGATAACTTATGGGCTTGCAGATTTGCCGCTATATTCTCCGGCTGCATGAGGCTTGCGTAGATGACTTGTTTGTCTCCTTCCAAAGTTACGGTAGGGGCCGGATGGAGCCTGCCGATACGGTTCGATAAGGCGCCGTTCTTTAAGATCAAGGTGGCTTGTTCGTTCGTATCGGTTAAGATAATATTTATTATTAAGTCTTTATCGGCCGCTTTTTCTCCATTTATTTGGATAGCGAGCAAATCGAATAGCATTTCGGGACTTAGGTTCTGGGACATACGTGCCCGGTTTGAGTTGGCCTTGCCTTTACCAGCGATGCCTTCGGTCAGTTCCATAGCTCCGGTCAGGTAGAAATTACGCCACGGGCCGCTTTCCGCTTGGTAGCCCAATTGAGCGTACGTGTCCGCAAGTAATTGGCGGGCGGGTTTATGCTTTGGATTAGCGAAAACGAGATGGTTCAGCAAAGTAGCCGTCCAACGGTATTCTCCTTGATTGTATGCCTCTCGCGCCTTTTTCATTACCTCGTCCTCTCCTCCGATAGCCTCTACGTATTTTTTACCTTCTTCTACCGGCGGGAGTGGGTTCAGATGGGCGGGGATGCCGTCGAACCAGCCGAAATACATTTGATATTGGGCTTTTACGTTATGGCTAACGGTTCCATAATATCCCCGGTTGGCGAACTCGTTGGCGATAGAGCTTGGTAATTTAATCATCTCCGCTATTTCTCGAGGTGTATATCCTTGGTTGGCGAGGTGAAGTGTCTGGTCGTGTAAGTAGCGATATAGATCCCGCTGCTTTTCCCAGTAAGCGACGATGTTCTTATTGCCCCAAGTCGGCCAATGGTGGGTAGAGAAGGATACCTCTACCTGATCGCCGCACTCCGTGATCGCCCGGTCGATATATTTGCTCCATAATTGGCCGTTCCGGACCTTCGCCCCTCGTAAGGTCAGCAGGTTGTGCAGGGTACGGTTGATTTCCTCGGCTACGCAGAAAGCTTTCATCTCAGGGAAGTACATCATGATTTCCGAGGGAGCCTCGGCGCCGGGTACGGACATGAATACGATCTCGACACCATCAATTCGTAAAGTCTCGCCCTCCTCGGATATCTCACGGG
Source organism: Parabacteroides sp. AF27-14 (assembly GCF_003635425.1). Taxonomy (NCBI): domain Bacteria; kingdom Pseudomonadati; phylum Bacteroidota; class Bacteroidia; order Bacteroidales; family Tannerellaceae; genus Parabacteroides; species Parabacteroides sp. AF27-14. Next base: position 245,499 of record NZ_QTLZ01000005.1, on the reverse strand, counting down.
TAGGAGGGACCAAGCCCGTAGTTCCTGCCGCGGTAGTTTGTCCTAAACCAGTACCTATATTTCCTTTCTCATTTTTAGGTAGACTGCGGCCATACATATAGGTCGCTCTTCGCCCCATGGCTACACCCGCCATCAGGTTCTCGCTGACGGCATCTTCAAAGAAACCCTTGGGGCCAATGATCTCGATCGTTTCGGGCTTATTGGGGGCGTTCTCCAATATAGCGTCTATTCCCGCGAAATGGTCCACATGAGGATGCGTATAGATAACCGCCTTGACCGGAAGATCTTCTACATGTTTCTTCAGAAGATTATAACCTGCTAGGGCCGTCTCTTTCGAGAGCAATACATCTATGACGATCCAACCGTTATCACTACGGATAAACGTCATATTTGCGAGGTCGAATCCTCGTATCTGGTATATTTTACCGGGTAATACCTCAAATAAGCCGTGTATGCGGTTGAGTTGCCCTTGTCGCCAAAGACTAGGGTTGGCGGATGCCGGAGTCTCTTGACGCAGGAAATCCCAGACGGTTAATCCATACACCTCTTTTCCTGTCTCGTCGGTAATGGAAGGTTCGTCTATCGTGGCGATAAAGCCACGGGTAGCGTCTTCAAAATCTTGTTTGTTATCAAACGGGAGTGATTTCACCACTTGTTCGTTAGCCTCTTTCGTAAACATTGAAGGTTCCGTGTTTTGCGCATATACGAACAAGTGACTGGTAGAGATAAATAAAAGTAAGAACTGTTTTCTAATCTTCATGTTTTTGTGGTTTAAGCGGTTCGCCGTTCAGTAAGATATCGTAGGTAATCGGGCCTATCTTTTTCATCATAAGTCCTACGCCACAGTATTTTTCCTGTGAAAGGCGAATCGCTTTCTCTATTTTGGCGGCGTCCCCGATGTTCCCGTCGATATGGTATGTAGCGTGGAATGCGGTATATACCATCGGGATCGTATCCGAAGTCTCTGCGGTTACGTCGATAGAGATTTTGTCGAAACGTACTCTCATTTTAAGGAAAAGGGAGATTACGTCCATTGCGCTGCATCCGGCCAAGGCGACCAGCATTAAAGCCTTGGGACGGGGGCCTTCATTATTACCCCCGTTCTCGGCTGTTGTGTCGATCGTAACCTTATGGCCGTCCAGCAAGGTCTCGAAAGTCGAGTCCTTCGTCCAGTTTAACGTGATTTGGGCGGACATATCGTGTTATTGTTATTATTATTTCAATATTTCTTGAAGTTTAGCGTCGATCTCCTCGCCATGTAGGTTCTTGGCGATGATCGTTCCGTCCTTATCCACCAATACGGTGTGAGGGATGCTGTTTACCCCGTATAGTTGAGCACCGGAGTTTTTCCAGCCTTGTAAGTCGGAGAGTTGGGGCCATGTGATATTTAGGTCCTTTACGCCTTTCGCCCATGCGTCAGCCTTGCTATCCAAGGAGATACCGACGATCTCGAAACCTTTGTTCTTGTATTTCTTGTAAGCGGCTACCAAATTTGGCATATCCCGGCGGCAAGGAGGACACCAGCTTGCCCAAAAGTCGATCAACACGATGTTCTTGCCATTGCCTACGAACTCGGATAGCTTGTGCGTCTTACCGTTCGGGTCGGCCATCTCGAAGTCCACGAACTTCTTGCCTACGGCTACGGTTTTCAGTACATCTAGGTGAGCCATGAGCTTATCGATGTTTGGAACGGCCTTGAAAGCGGAGTCCGCCTTGGCGATAATCTCGTTCTGGGCCGCCTCGTCCAAGCTATAACGGAAATCGTATAATAACTTGGCGGCGGATTGCTTGGTCGTATTATTCAATATGTAAGTCTTGACGGCATCGGTTACCTTTTGGTCGATCTCGTCATATTTCTTCTCGGCGGCGCTTACGACTTCCTTATCCTCTGATTTCATGTCGGCGGAAAGCTTCTCCAGATTCGCACGCAAAGTCTTCATTTGTGCTTGCAGGGCTTTCAATCCGTCATTCTCCGGTGTTCCAGAAACGGCGGAAGCTGCCTCGTCAAGAATAGCCTGTAATTTACCATTTTCCAATACGAATATGCTTGTGAAAGGGGCGTTCTCGCCGGAAGCGGCACGTTTGGGTTCCACGACATCCTCGGCGAAGGCAAGCTTGCGTAAGGCGGGGGCGTTCTGTGTTCCCTTGAACGTGAACGTGCCGTTCTGCACCAATGCGCTATCCATTGGGGCGGCGTCTTGTACGCCATATTCATACAGGTAAACGTATTTTCCGTTTAGATCGGTGTTCGCTACGGTACCGTTGATCTCGTAACCCGGTTTTTCGCTGCATGCGGCTAGGAGCAGGGCTGATGCGGCAAGAATAAGATACTTTTTCATTTTGTATTCGTGTATTAAGTAATGTATATGAGATATAAACTTCACAAATATACGAAGTCTTTTGTGATAATCGGGCGCAAACCGATGAATAGTTTGCACCCGATTTGGATATATATAGATGATGTTAAAAGGGGCGTATCTTATGGGTTGTATTTTGCGAATTGGAAATAACAAGATTGCAAATAAGGGAGTTGTGCGCATATTTGGTTGTGTGTTCCTCCTATCTGCCAAGTTCCTTGGAAATCGAATCCGGAATATAAAGTCTTTTCGCTTTCGTCTCCTTTACGGCTATCTGGCAGGGTTGCGGTTGCTGCGAAATCTTTTCCCGTATCCTTTACTAAATAGCTCGACTTCATGTTTTTATCGGTAAGATACCCGGCAAGGGCATTCCCATAGTCCACTTTTGCGGCGTTTATGACGAAGTGGCAATTTGCGTCTTTTCCCATATTTCCGACAATACCTCCTCTGTAATCTCTCCTTCCCCAGGATGTTGAGTGCTTTTGCCCTGTGACAGTTCCTTGGTTATAACAATCTGTTATGTTCCAATTGCCTGCTTTCGTATGTTCGATGCTACCGATAAGACCACCTATACCGCCATTTTCTTTTTCAGAGTCTCTGGAGAGATCTATATTTCCCCAGTTACAACAACAATTAACCCATGGAATACTACAGTTTGCGTATCCTAAAATTCCACCTGCGCCCCAATAGTCTTTACTTGCTGTGACATGTCCGTGATTTACGGAGTTATGGATCTGCACATTCATCGAAGAGTAGCCAACGATACCACCTATGGCATCGTTTTTATCCCATCTTCCTTTTTTACCGCTGATATCTCCGTAATTTGCGGAGTGATAAATTTTAACTACGCTTGTTCCCGAAATGTACCCAATAATACCACCTATTCTATAATTAGCGGTTAAATTTTTGAGATTTACGACTTTTCTCAATGTAATGTTTGAGGAACAGTCTGCATGTCCGATTATACCTCCTATACCATCTCCGACATCATTAATGGATGTATAATTCACCAAATTCTCGTAGTTGCACGCTTTGTTGTTGGATAAATATCCGATGATTCCACCCAACGAATAGGCTTCGCTATAACTTCCGTTGTTAAATACGCCACAATTGGCTGCGCAGTTGTAGACGGTTGTGTTATTTACGCTTCCGGCAATTCCACCGACGTATCGATTGCCACATAAAGAAGGAGTGACATAGAAGCCTTCTATACTTGAATTATCTACGCTTCCCGCTATACCACCTATGTATTGGGCACTAGAACTCTTGTCGTCAGAATTGATTTTACCTGCGAAGAATGGCGTATTGTCCTTATTGGTTATCACATCGGTATCGCTGAAGTTTGGCTTATAGTCTCCTTTGAGATTCGTTGATACAATTATTCCGGAGAAACCTCCTAATCCACTGTTTCCTCTAATAGACATTAAAGGGCTTAATTGTACTTTTTGTGTATTTACATTAATTGTTCCACCGTTTTCCAATGAACCGGCGAAACCTCCCGCATACTGATTGGCCTTTATGTTTGCGATGTTTAAATTTATTTTGGCGGAATTGTTAAATTCTATCTTTGTTTGTTGCGCTTGGCCTAAAACACCCCCCGCATATTTGCCAGAAGAAGTGATAGGGGATGTGATTGTGGATTCCCCGATTAATTTTAAAATGATATTACCTTGTTTTGCGGATGATAAACCGATTAGTCCTCCTATCTTACTTTCTCCTTTAATAGGTTGATCTCCTTGAGATCCCGTAGATTTGTTATAAGTGTCTATGCTTAGCGTGAAAGAACTCGTTGAAGATACATACAACTTCCCAATCAATCCTCCCACTTCATCGTGTCCATCAATAGGCAGATTAACCGTGATATTATTTAAAGAGGAAGAATTGGTCATATAGAATTCACCTATCAATCCTCCGGTACGATTATTTCCTGTGATGATTTTCATATTCGGATCATCGGTGGTGTGTGTCAATTTAATGTTATTGGCGGATATTGTACCATACAATTTACCGATTAAACCTCCTGTATTATCTTTTCCGGTTAATATGCCGAAGGGAGAGGATGTTGTTATATTATTGATATCCATTTGTACGCTTTCGGCCCATCCAACCAATCCTCCGACATAAGATCCGTTATCAACGAAGGTTACATAGAATTTAGTATCATTGATCGTGAGGTGGCCTTGTTTGTTGCCTGCTTTTTCCGCATAGCCAATCAGCCCTCCGATTTTATCTTTTCCCATATTAATCGTACCACGTACCTCCACGTTCTCTATACGTACCTCCCCTTGTGCTACTCCTGCAAGAAGACCGCATTTGGAGCCTGGACTTTGGATATTCGCACCCATAAGGGTAAGGTTACGGATGATGGCTCCGTCAAGGAGCGTGGAAAATAGGCCAACTGATTCTTCCGTGGAACTTCCAGTGAACGCCATACCCTGTATTTGTTTCGAGTTTCCATCGTATATGCCGGCAAAGGGGGCGCATTTATAACCATTTCCTTGGTAAAGACAGTCGGTGACAGGCGCTAAAATATCGGCTACCTGTTTAAAATATTGGTTTTTACCATGGCTACTGTCATACATAAGGAGCTGCTGTACCATATATGCGAAGTCCTCGGTGGACGTGATCAAATAGGGATGATCTACTGTGCCTTTTCCTTGCAATTGGTCATATTTATGTACAGTGGCAAGTACAGCGCTTACCATTTGCTCTTGGAACGTAAGGCGATAACCTTGAGGGTATAAATTTCCTTCCATTTCGCTCCGTATCCACATTATATAATCCCCGTCGGCGATTTCTTGATTGTTCGGGATATAGATTTCGCAAGTGAGATTTCCCGAAAGGAATCTTAAGTTTCCCTCGAAATCGAGAGTGCTATTGTCACTCAATGACGTGAGTTGTAGGTATATGATCCCGTCCTTATTGATGATTTCACTATTCTCTTGGGGCAAAGTAAAGGAGCTGACCGAATGGTCGCCGTTTTCTTTCAAGGAAGAACCGATGCTGTTTCTCCGCATATCGTCATCTGAACAACTTCCGGCCAGCGATAAGATGAACAGGTATAGAAGTAAGTGCCAGATAGGCTTATTAATCGTTTTCATATTTGCTTGTTTTTATAATTGGGGTTCTTTGTATTGCATCTCAGATTGATAAGGAACCGGGAAGTAGCCCAGTCCTGTGTAGGGAATCTTCCAAAGTCTTTGGAAATCCCAGCCTTGGAATGTGGAAGTGGTCGATAATTGTGGCAGGGTTAAGCCGGTGGCACCATGGATATTTCTATTTTCGATCGTATTTTCTAGGCAATAGTTATCTTCAAATCGGCTTAGTGCATTACCCGTATAGGCGAAATTTTTCCACTGGCTACCGATATTCAGGCATTTTTTTACGACAGCTTGCTTTTCCGGACTTCCTACCGTAGCTCCTCCTATTTTATTGCCATCGCTTCCGTTTAGGCAATCCGATATCAGGCAACCTTCATCAAAATGCCCGATGAGTCCTCCGTTGTAATCGCCGTACGGGCCTGTTTTCGCCCTAATGTTTCCGAAGCTGACACATTGGCTGATTACCACAGCATTTTCTTGGAAATCGTCCGCTATAGCTGTTATGGAGTTTGCGTATCCGACCACACTGACGACCACACCGGCCGCGGCGATTATCGTGCTGACACCACCTGTGGCAACGAATCCGGCGACAAAAGCGGCTGTGCTGGCTATAAAACATACCCCGTCTGCCAAGGTATGGATGATCTTTTCTGTTTTCTTGATATCCAGTATTTGATTATAGCGAAGATTTCTTTTGTAATTCATCGCGTCACGGAAATCCTCATGGTTTTTGCCGGTCTCATACCAAGCAATCACTTTTTTCCTGTATTCGTTCATGAATTGATCGATCATTCGCCCATATTGAAGATTGGGTGTACTAAACTGAAGAGCTGATAATTTATTTCGCAGTATATTATCCATATCTGTTTCCAGTTTTTCCATCCCCTTGGTGACTAATCCACTAAGCGAAGTTGTGTAGTCCTTTCGTTGCATTGGACGGAAAAGGTCGGCCATTTCTTTTCCCAATGAATAGGCACTGATACTTTCCATTACTGCGTCGTGTGACGTGATTAGATTGTTAAGGATTGTCGTTCCCGCATCAGCGATACCGACAACGGTATTAAAAACTGAAAGGCCAAGCTCGATAGTGGCGAATATGGCGGAGCGTTTCTCGGCCTCTGTCCATTCCCTTGAATCGCCGACTTCTCCGATTAATCCGGCGATATACCCATTTCCTTCTACATCTGCTAAGTTAGCGCAATAGTTCATGGATAGGCAACCTCCTGCGATACCGGCCATCCCTCCGATATATGTACTCCCCGAGATCTTGCCCATATTCACATTTAACGCCAATGATCCGCTTTGTATTTGTCCGCTCATGCCGCCACTGAACCGTGAGGCAGATACAGTTCCGAAATTGATCGTGTTGGTGATACTGGATAATGGGGTAGCCCCGATTATGCCACCGGCATAGTAGCCATCTGCTGTTACCTTTCCTTCATTGTAAGATTTGTAAGTTCCTAATTGTGCTTCACCGCATAGTCCGCCTACATTCTCTTTTCCGTTGACTCTGCCCTTATTAGAGCAATATCCTATAAATGTATTATTATATGTTGCCGGATTAAGAATGACTAAAGTACTTCCTATGATCCCTCCAACACCTCTCTGACCATTTACGCTCCCCTCGTTCCGGCAGGTTATGATTGAGCTGATTCCGCTTCCGCCGACGATACCTCCGGTACCCATGAAACCAGATAATCGATCAGGTTTGTGTGAGTGTGTGCCGCCTTTTACCTGCGATTTGTTCGTGCAGAGATAGACGTATAAGGAATCAGCGTAGCCGACAATTCCTCCTGCGTTCATGTAATATGCCTCTACCTTGCCTTTTTCGTTACTGGAGTTGGTGATTTGTGTTGTCGAAAGTACGTTGGCCCCGCCAAGAATACCGCCTACGGCTATAGCTCCTTGTACGGTATTATCGTCTACTTTGCATGAATCGATCCATAATTTAGTGTTTGGATCTACGGAACCTACAATTCCACCGATTCCCATACCGTCCCCTTGACTTTGGATGGTCGATGATTTTACCGTGCATCCCTTGATAAAGGTTGGATCTTGTCCGCTTCCCGATGTGACGATCGCTCCAGCTATGGCGGATACGGCACAATAGCCGGTGATGTCTGCGTTTTGGATTGTCAGGTCCATGATGACAGCCTTGTTTACGTATCCGAACAAGCTGGCGGCAATCTTGTTTGGATCTTTGAGGGTCATGTTCTTTATCGAGTATCCGTTCCCGTAATAATATCCGGTAAATGGATAAGTCGCGGATTGCCCGATCTGGTACCAATTTCCCTCCCAGCCGCATTTGTCGTTATAGCCGGTCATGTCAATATTGTTTTGTTGGGAATAACAAGTGGAAGAGGACACATATCGGTTGGATATTCCGGTTCTGATCTTATTCAAGTCATCATTTGATCCGATCAGATAAGGATCATCGGGGGTACCGGCTCCGTAAAGTTTCATATTGGAGTTATAGGTGCTTTCTATCCGGATACCATCCGGGGTTATGTTTATCTGGCAACATAATCCGAATTGGCGTTTCAGTCCGTCGATTTCCGGACAATCCGATTTCACGGTATATTCCATATAGAGTAATTGGTATTTACCCTCTTTCAGTCCCTTTTCCATGATGAAATGGGATATTCCAGAAATCCGTTGGTGCTTAGCCTTTCGTTCGATAATACTTCCGTCTGGTACCTTGATATAGAAAGCTAGTTCTCCATACGTGAAGTCCTCGGTTTCATTTGAAAACTTGATTTGATCATGAACCCCTTCATACGTATCGTTTGTATTTGGGGGTAATTCCGGTGTTATTTTATCATCCGAACATCCGGTAAGGATGATAAAGAAAAAGTATAGGAAAAAATAATTTGTCTTCATAATATAAATTTGTTTCTAGAATTATCATGCCATCCATAATATTTTCTCGGTACTTCTCAGAGAGACCTTGAAATTTACCAATCTTCCAGCTTTACGTTATAGCTATGGGAATGCTTGCTACCTTGTATAGTTTGTCAATCCTCTATGGGGCATATTTTGCGAACTGGAAATAACATTTTCCTGAATGCAAGTAGGGTAGCATTTTATTCTCCGAGCTATATGTGCCACCCAGAACCCAGACCGGTTGCCGGTTTGGATCATGATCTCCCGTGAAGTCGAATCCTTGGTAAATATTTTTATCTTCTCTGATTGGTAGAGGGATAGACGTTGCCCCAAAGTCTTTGCCTGTACCGGGCGAGATATAGATATGTGTCAGGTTCTTCTTGTTGCCGTATCCGACACCTGCGTTTCCAAAGCGGACATAACCCCCGTTCACGGCCCGGTAACATCTCCCGTGGCTTCCGAGGTTTCCTACGATCCCTCCCCGGTAGTCGGTACCAAGCGTGCTGGTCGCTTTTTGCTGTCCGTTGATTTCTCCCATATTGTAGCAATCCAGTACGTAACTGTCGTCGTTATCGTTAGCCTTTTCTATGCTACCCACGATACCTCCAATGCCATGGCTGTCTTCTTTATCTTTCGGATAGTCTATATTTGCCCGGTTACAGCAGTAACGGACATGTGCTCCCCCTTGCTTCACATACCCCAAGATACCTCCTGCTCCATAATACTTGGCATTCCTGTTTATGGTGATATTTCCGTGGTTAACGGATTTATAAATTGTAATGGCATCCTCGGCGGCACCGGCTATACCGCCCACTCCGCATTCTTTATCTCCTGCGATACCTTGGATTACGCCGAAATTAGCTGCGTCATAAACCTCTATGTCTTTTCCTGAAGTTTTCCCTATGATACCGCCTACGTTATTTGTGGCTGATATCTTACCTAAATTCACGACTTTATTGATCTTTACGCTAGTTCCCGCTACCATACTCCCGAAAATGCCTCCGATATAATTGGATCCTGAGGAGATATTACTGTAATTTACTAGATTGGAAAACTCACAGTGGGATGAGCACGATGCTTGTCCGATAATTCCTCCTACCATAATGGCGCTATTATTCCCATTATTAAATGTTTCTGTTTTCACGCCGCAATCTGATATTTGAGTATCGCTCGCATATCCGATGATTCCTCCGACTGTACTTCTGCCGTAAATGGAAGGTTGCGTGAAGAGTCTTCTGAGAGTAGATTTATCGGCATATCCGACAATTCCTCCAATAGAAGCGGCATTTTCTCGATAGGGTTTTTCCGAATTTATGTTACCCGGGAAAATAGGTCGTGGAATCTTGCTCACGATTACGTTCGTGGTACTGAATTCGGGGGTATAGGTTCCTGTCAACGTCCCATTATATAATTTTCCGATGATTCCTCCTACGTTATTTCCTCCTTTTATTTTGATGTTGGGATTAATCACCAATATTTCCGGATCCAAAAGAATTTCTTTCCCCGGTTCTTGGTAAGATAAGGCTCCGGCTAAAGTGCCACAAATCCCTGAAGAAGCTTCAAGGGATTCATTATCCATATACAATCGTGAGGCCGGGGTAAATTGTATTTGGGTATCATCTAAAGAACCGAAAATACCTCCTATAACAGACTGCCCGGTTATCGAGGCATGAAACAAGGATTCCCCTTTAAGCTCTATCGTAAATGCGTTAGCGTGTGTTTTGTGGGAATATCCGATCATTCCACCCACATAACTACCCCCTTGGATTTGAGACCGATTTGCCGGATTGGACAACTGGAAGTTCTCGATGGCGATGAGGATATTGGTAGGGGTTTCCGACCGGATCTGACCGATCAATCCGCCGACATAGGAGCTACCTTTGATCGGCATGTCGATGGTTATGTCTTTGAAATTGGATGCCGCCTGTAAGAATGCCTCACCGATCAATCCGCCTACGTTCTGGTTTCCGGATATCGGGAAATTGTTTAAGGTGGTATGTTGCAGCTTAATTTTTCTGGCATCGATTTGACCATATAATTTCCCGATCAGACCGGCCACATGATTATTCCCTCTCAAGTTTTTGAAAATCCCGTCGCTACTGATATCCTCCACTTGAATGGAAGCGTTCTCGGCCCAGCCGATCAACGCTCCGATATAAGAGCTGCCGGATTCCGAGAATGAGACGCCCAATCGCACATTCCGGATACTGATTTGTGCCAACGACTGGGCGTTGCCCTCGATATAGCCTATTAAACCGCCAACCTTATCCTTCGTGGACTTGATATTCCCGTTTAAGGTTATATTCTCGATTCGTATATTTCCGTTAGCTACTCCCGCAAGCAATCCGCAACAATTCCCCGGATACTCTATATCCGCTCCTTCTATATCAAGATTCCGGATCACTGCCCCGTCGTGTAAAATGGAGAAAAGCCCGATTGCGTCGCTTTGCTCTCCGCCGTTCGTCCCGAGATAGGTTAGGTTTAGTATCTTATGGGAATCACCGTCGTAGTTTCCTGCGAACGGGGCGCTTTTATAAGCGTTGCCTTGATACAGGCAATTGGGGATAGGAGCTTTGATGTCGGCTATTTGCTTGAAGAATTGCCCGTATCCGTAATTACTGTCGTACGTGGCTAATTGAGACACGAGATAGGCGAAATCGTTGGTGGAAGTAATCAGATAAGGATTCTCTTCTGTACCTTCGCCATTCAGCATCTCGTAAATATATTTAGTATCACGTACCATACTGACCATCTTGTCACGGAATGTCAGATGATAGCTTAGTGGATAGACGCTGCCTTCTTCATCGAATTTTAACCAAAGTATATAGTCTCCATCTTCTAATACCAGATTATTGGGGATAAACATTTCACAGGAAAGAATCCCCGCGTTTTTCCGGATCTTACCTTCCATGAGCTGTATGGAGTTATCGCTCAGCGATCTCAACTGGAAAAAGATCTGTTCTCTCGTATCTTGTATGGGAGTTTTGCCTTCCGGCAAGGAGAACGTGCTTATTAGATGAGATTCTGTCTCTTGCAAGGTCGATCCGCAGTCGTTTCGTATGATGTCATCGTCTGCGCATCCGCCGAGCAAGATGATAAGCATGCATGCGCATATATTCCATATTGTTTTAGTGTATGTTTTCATGTTTGTTCGTTTATTTATAAATTAGGTTTATCAAATTGCATCTCGGATTTCTTAGGGATCGGAAAGCTGCCTGTTTCGTTGGATGGTATTTCCCATTTTACATCAAAGTCCCATCCAGTAAAGGTCTTTTCCGACTTTAAGTCTTGTAAGCTGAATATGTTCATAATCACAGGATTCGGTTGCTCTACAGTGCCCAGCATGCAGTAATTCCCAAAATAAGAAACGGATGCGGGAGGTGCGAAAAGATACCAATTCTCCCCGACATTCAAGTTCCTGCCTACCCTTACGTTTGGATTGACAACTCCAATTAGGGCATTGGCTCTTTTATTTGAGCGTCCCATATTTATACAATCGGAGATAAGGCAGCTTTGCTGAAGTTGGCCTACCAAGCCTCCGCTGCTATATTGGCCAATCTCTCCGGCGTTTAAGCATTGTGTGATAACGACGGAGTTTTCCACGAAATCATCAAGAGTGGCCGAAACCGAATTGCCGAAACTGACTAACGCTAGCGCACCTCCCATCAAGGCTACAGCGGGAACACCTTCGGGGAAAGTGATAACTGTAACAAAAAGCAAGGCTGAATTGACCGCGCAACAAACACCACTGACAACCGTATGTAGAACTTCTTCGTTTTTTTTGCTTTTAAGGATCTGTTTGGAGAGCAACCCTCTCTTATAATTCATCGCGTCACTATAAATCTGGTGGTTTGCCCCACTTTCAAACCATTCTGTTAATGCCTTTCGATTAGACATGAACCTATTTGTCATATCTTTGCTCCTCAGTTTGATGCTTGCGAACGATAGGTTATCTATTTTATTGGCCAGTTTCGTGTCCATGTCTGATTCCAACATGGCGATATCATGGGTAATGACACCTTTCAGCCTCTCTGTTTCTATAATCTCCGGATGACCGTGTGAAATAAGCCCGAATACGCTAAAACCTTCTGATAAAATATCGATATCATTTAAGACGAGGCTAAGTACTGTAAGGGCGCAGTTAACAAGGATTTCTCCGCTTTCTCCCACGATTTTAGCGAAAGGGACAAATCCGACAAGAGTAGACGCCAGCTCGAATGTGGCAAACCCCAAGGATACGCCATCCATGATCGTCCATTTCTTTGCGTCGCCTACCTCGCCGATCATACCACCGAGGTATGAGGAGCCTGATATCGGCGCGAAATTGGAACAATAGTTCATGGCAAGCGTATTCCCTGCCCTTCCTATCATACCACCGGCATATTCATGGTAGGAGGCTACTTCCCCTAGATTCGTGTTAATACCCAACGAGCCGGCAAGGATGGAACCGGCTATTCCTCCGCTATAAGAGGAGGCGATTACTTTATTGAAATTCGCCGTGTTGGTGATGGAGGCCAAGGGAGCGAATCCTAAAATTCCACCAGCGAAGGATGAATTAGCCTCGATCATACCCTCATTATACGATTTATAAGCGCCAAGTTGCGCCTCACCGCATAATCCTCCTATATAACTGTCGCCGTTTATATTCCCCGAGTTCGAGCAAAAACCGATAAACGTGTTATTATAATAAGTTTTCGGCTGGGTAGTTACCAGTGTGCTTCCGATAATTCCCCCTACGCCCCTGCTTCCTTGCACCGTCCCGCTGTTTCGGCTGGAAATGATGGTGCTCAATCCGCTTCCTCCGGCGATCCCGCCCGTTCCTACATTATATATAGAATTGGCAGGAAGGTTTCCGGGAGGAGCGGTTGTGGATGCGGCACCTTTGATAGTGCCATTATTGCTACATGAATATACATAGAGCGTATCGGCGTACCCAACGATTCCTCCGGCACAATTGTAAGATGCGGTTACCTTGGTATTCCGGTTGTGGGAGTTCGTGATTTGTGTCATTGAGTACACTGTTCCTCCGCCAAGGATTCCTCCTACGGCAATCGCCCCGTTTATAGTGCAATCCTCTACCGAGCAGGAATCTATCCAGAGATTTACGTTCGGGTCTACCATGCCGGCGATCCCGCCTATGGCCATGCCGTCCGTGACTACGCCATCGCTACGGCTTTCGATGGTGGATTTTTTTACTACGCACCCTTTTATAAATGTCTTATTGATGCTTCCCCCCTTGGTGGTAACGGCTCCTACGATAGCCGATAGCGCTCCATAGCCGGTTATGGTGGCTTTCTCGATGGTGAGATTCGAGATGATGGCTTGATTTACGAAGCCGAACAAACTAGCGCCCACGGCGTTTTTATCTAACATTTTCAAATCCCGGATCGTATAGCCGTTGCCGTCATAATAGCCCGTGAAAGGATAACTGGCTGATAATCCGATCTGGTACCAGTTGCCCTCCCAGCCGCATTGGTCATTATAGTTGGCCATGCTAATGTCATTTTGTTGTTCGAAGCAGGTGTAGGAATTAACAAGGTTACCATTGTTGTGGAAGTTGAGGATCGCTTCTTGTATCTTCGCCAAATCATCGGCAGAGGTTATCCGGTACGGATCTTCCGGCGTACCGTTCCCATACAGGCCGATTCGCTCGTCACGGTTGGTTTCGGTGGAGATCCCATTCTCATTGACGGTAATGTAGCACCCCATGCCGAACTCCCCATTCCGCCCGTCAATGTCCGGGCAATCCGATTGGATGGTATATTCCATATATAGTAGCTGGTATTTACCCTCCTTCAGCCCTTTTTCCATAGTGAATAGGGAAGTCCCGGATAATCGCCGGTGCTTGGCTTTCCGTTGGATAATGTTCCCGTCGGGAGTCTTGATGTGGAAAGTCAGGTCTCCATACGTGAAATCTTCGGTTTCTTTCGTGAAACTGATCAGATCGTGTACTCCTTCATAGGTATCCTCTGTGGAGGCCGGGATATCCGGAATGTTTTTGTCATCCGAACATCCCATCAGAATCAAAAGAAAGAAAAGGAGAAAAAAATAATTTGTCTTCATATATAGCTTGTTTTTAGGATTAACAGATATCGTTTCAATATGCGAATAGTAATCCTAAAAGCTGTCCGTGTGGCGCAAAACATTTGTCCGTGTGGCGCAAGTTTTTGAAATATAGTATTTTAATTTTCTTTTTCTTTCTCCGCAAGTTTTCGATATTCGTTAGGAGACAGGCCATAGCTCTGTCGGAAAAGGCGGTAAAATACCGAGCGGGAAGCGAACCCGGAGTCATAGCATATTTGATCGATCGAGAGGGCGGAGGGAGAGGAGAGCAGTTCGGCGGCATGCTTTAGACGAAAGTCATAAATATATTCGCGGACGGTCATATTCCCGCTGTAAGTACGTACGGCTTCCATCAAGTAGGTACGGTTGGTCCCCAAACGTTGTGCCAGATCATCCCGGTTCAAGGTGGGATCGGTGTATAGCTTTTCTTTTTCCAATAACTCGTTCAAGTTTATGAATAAACGTAATTCCCGGGAAAGATCGTTCTCGGGTATTTGCTTAATGGTTTCCACCGCCTTATTCTCCTGCCGGATCTGTTCCTGTATACGTCTGTAAAGCACTTGATTCTTTGCTTTTAGACATTGGGAATAAATGATATATCCCGCTAGCAAAAGGACAAGGAGCAAGCAACCGGTAAAGGCGGCGAACATCCAGTTCCTTGCGTATTGCCTCTCTTGGTTGAGCCGGTCTACCTCGTAAATAGTCCGTAGTTGATCCATCCGAGAGGCGATATCCAACCGGTTTACCGAGTCTTTCACCTGTATATACGTATGATAGAGAGATATACAGGACCGGGGATCTCCGGAATGAGCCAGAAGTTCCGCTTTCTTCAACAAATCGTCCATATAGAAAGATAGGTCGCCCTCATGAGCAGCTAACAGGATATCCATATCCTTGATAGCCCCTTGGTAATCTCCTGTCATTTCCCGTAATTCTCGGCGAGCTTCGTAAAAATGCTCATAGGCGTTGGCCGGGATTTGGGGATGAATAAACCGGACTGCCTCATCCAACAATCGTCTCGCCTCTTTTATTTGCCCTTTCTTTAGGAAAGAGAAGGCTTGGAGAGAGCGGGAGGTGACAGGATAATGTCCGGTAGGATCCACTTTCCCATGCTCGTCCCTCCAGTTGACGAGGGCGGCATAGCTGTCGGCATAACGGGATATGCGTTCCGTGTCGTTTACCTTCAGGGCGGTCATGAAGAGCCATTCGTAAAGAACGGCCGAGATGTAGAGTACTTGGTTCTCGCCATTCTCGTAAGTGGGGCATATAGCGATCCCTTTTTCCAGCGAGGTGAGGGCTTGGTCGTACAAGCCGAGTTTATAATACATGCTGCCTTGTACCTGCAAGGCCATCGTCATGCCTACCGGTTGTTTAACCTGTTGCGCCGTCTCGAACATGGCTGTGGCTTCCTCACGGGCCTCGTCGAACCGTCTTTGCTTGAACAATCCGGATATAAAAGTATTATAGGTGGAGAAGTAGAAACTGTATTGCTTGGCATTCAATATAAAAGGAAGGCTCTCTCGTGCCTCGATGATAGCCGAATCCACGGAGTAGAAATTAAAGAGGCATTGTATGCGATTCAGCCTTGATCGGCAGATGGCCGGGGTGTCGCACCGGTCGATAGCGTCGTTGAGCGTAGCGTCCCAGTCGGCGATATCGTTGGTGGACATGGCTATACGCATCAGTAGATCATGCTTTTCCTTACCCACGCTCGCTGCGGCCCGTTGTCGCAATGAATCTGTCGGGGGATGTCCTTGCGCTTGTATCTCGTTATGAGACGAGATCAGGCAGATAAGCGATAATAGGAGTGCAAGAGGGCTTTTTCGCATCGAATTTTGTGATTAACTAACGTTAATAGAAGGTGTAAATATACGAAGTCTTTTGTGATAATTAGGTGCAAGTTGATGAATAGTTTACTCTATTGTGCCATTGAAGTAGCCTACAGAGTAAACGGATTAAAAAAATACAATAAAGCATTTGTTTGAAATGGTTTATAACTGGCTTATAATTAGATGGATATAAATTATGATGGAGATTTGAGTAAAACACGTACATGTTTTCGAAAAAACACGTACGTGTTTCTTGAAAATTACGTACGTGTTTTTGGAAAAACACGACCGGGTAAAAAATAGTCAAGTAAAATATACAGTAAGCTACCTGTTTTCTCGTGTTCACTTCATGGTGACACACCCTCTTCTTGTTGAAGGTTGATCGGTTATAATGATGAGGGCAAGTTTACCAGTGATTTCCCGGAAGTTTTTTTCGATGCTATTTTGAATGAACATATCCCCCTTCTCTTTTATTAATACGGATTTTTTTCCTTATATTCGCGTCACTTTTGAACACGTATCAAATAATTTCTAAATAAATCAATTAAGAAATGACAAAGAGTGCATTACAAATCGCAAGAGCAGCTTACCAACCGAAGGTACCCGCTGCGTTGAAAGGTGCAGTGAAAGCCGTTGACGGCGAGTATACTCAATCAGTAGCCGATCAGGAAGAAATCAAGAAATTGTTCCCGAACACTTACGGAATGCCGATCGTTACATTCGAGAAGAGTAACGAGGAGAAGGCTATGCCTGTCATGAACGTTGGTGTGATCCTTTCCGGTGGTCAGGCTCCCGGTGGTCACAACGTGATCGCTGGTTTGTTCGACGGTATCAAGGCTCACAACGCAGATTCTCGTCTGTATGGTTTCATCTTGGGCCCGGGCGGTTTGATCGATCATAAATATATGGAATTGACGGCTGATATTATCGACGAGTACCGTAACACGGGTGGTTTCGATATGATCGGTTCCGGTCGTACGAAATTAGAGACGAAAGAGCAATTCGATAAAGGTCTTCAGATCTTGAAGGAACTTGATATCAAGGCTTTGGTTATTATCGGTGGTGACGATTCTAACACGAACGCTTGCGTATTGGCCGAGTATTACAAGGCTATCGGTGCCGGCGTACAGGTAATCGGTTGCCCGAAGACGATCGACGGTGACTTGAAGAACGCCCAGATCGAGACCTCTTTCGGTTTCGACACGGCTTGTAAGGTTTACTCCGAGGTAATCGGTAACATCCAACGTGACTGTAACTCCGCCCAGAAATACTGGCACTTCATCAAATTGATGGGTCGCTCCGCTTCTCATATCGCTTTGGAGTGCGCTTTGCAGACTCAACCGAACGTTTGTATCATCTCCGAGGAGGTTGAGGAGAAGAATATGTCTTTGGACGATATCGTTACTTACGTGGCTGGTATCGTGGCTAAGCGTGCCGCCGAGGGTAACAACTTCGGTACGGTATTGATCCCTGAGGGCTTGATCGAGTTCGTTCCGGCTATGAAACGCTTGATCGCCGAGTTGAACGACTTCTTGGCTAAGCACGACGCTGAGTTCAAGATGATCAAGAAGAGCGAGCAACGTGCTTATATCATCAGCAAGTTGACGAAGGAGAACTCTGATCTGTACGCTTCTCTTCCGGAGGGCGTAGCTCGTCAGCTGTCTTTGGATCGTGACCCGCACGGAAACGTACAGGTTTCTTTGATCGAGACCGAGAAGTTATTGTCTGAGATGGTTGGCAAGAAATTGGCTGAGTGGAAAGCCGAGGGCAAGTACGTAGGCAAGTTCGCCGCACAACACCACTTCTTCGGTTACGAAGGTCGTTGCGCCGCTCCGTCTAACTACGATGCGGACTACTGCTACTCTTTGGGTTACACGGCATCTTGCTTGATCGCCGCCGGTAAGACAGGTTATATGTCTTCCGTACGTAACACGACCGCTCCCGCTGATCAATGGATCGCCGGTGGTATCCCTGTTACTATGATGATGAACATGGAAAAACGTCATGGCGAGATGAAGCCGGTTATCCAGAAGGCTTTGGTTAAGCTTGACGGCGCTCCTTTCAAGGCATTCGCCGCAAACCGTGACGAGTGGGCTTTGACTACTAGCTACGTATACCCGGGTCCGATCCAGTACTTCGGTCCGACGGAGGTTTGCGACCAGCCGACTAAGACTTTGCAGTTGGAGCAAGCTTAATACAGACTTATACATTATATAATATATAAGCTAGGGAGGATGTCATTTATTTGGCATCCTCTTTTTATTTACATACATTTGCCACGAGATCTTAAACCTAAAAATAAATCTTTATAACACATGGATTCCATGAACAAGAAAATCACCTATCTATTGCTCCTTTTGATGCTGATACCTGTCGGCTCGTTCGCCAAGGAGAAACGTACGTTCGAGATCAAGGACGGTCATTTTTATGTAAACGGGAAGGTAACCCCGATCCTCTCGGGTGAGATGCATTACCCTCGTATCCCCCACCAATATTGGCGGCATCGCCTTCGGATGATGCGAGCGATGGGCTTGAATACGGTCGCTACCTATGTCTTCTGGAACCTGCACGAGACGGAGCCGGGTAAATGGGATTTCGAGGGAGACAAGAATCTGGCCGAGTATATCCGGATAGCGGGAGAGGAGGGATTGATGGTGATCCTCCGTCCCGGCCCCTACGTATGCGCCGAGTGGGAGTTCGGCGGTTATCCGTGGTGGTTGCAGAATATACCGGGCATGGAGATCCGCCGGGATAACCCGGAGTTCTTGAAACGCACGAAGCTTTATATCGATAAGCTTTACGAGCAGGTCGGCGACTTGCAGGTATCGAAAGGCGGCCCTATCATCATGGTGCAGGCCGAGAACGAGTTCGGCTCTTACGTGGCGCAACGTAAGGATATCCCCTTGGAGGAGCATCGCCGCTACAACGCCAAGATCAAGCGGCAATTGGCGGACGCCGGTTTCAACGTGCCTCTGTTCACCTCGGACGGAAGCTGGTTGTTCGAGGGCGGTTCCACCCCGGGAGCGTTGCCTACGGCGAACGGGGAGAGTAACGTGGAGAACTTGAAAAAGGTGGTGAACGAGTATCACGGGGGAGTAGGCCCGTATATGGTAGCCGAGTTTTATCCCGGCTGGCTGATGCACTGGGCGGAACCATTCCCCGATATAAGCGATTCCGGCATAGCGAGGCAGACGGAGACGTACCTCCAAAACGATGTCTCTTTCAATTTCTATATGGTTCATGGCGGTACGAATTTCGGCTTCACCAGTGGCGCCAATTACGACAAGAAGCATGATATCCAGCCGGACTTGACCAGCTACGACTACGACGCCCCGATCAGCGAGGCGGGTTGGGTGACCCCGAAGTTCGACTCGATCCGCAACGTGATCCGGAAATACGTCACCTATGACGTCCCCGAGGCTCCGGCCCCTATACCGCTGATCGAGATCCCGTCGATCTCCTTGACGAAGGTAGCCGATGTGTTGGCCTTGGCGAAAGAAGGGGAACCGGTAACGTCTCCGACACCTCTCACGTTCGAGCAATTGAACCAAGGATACGGCTACGTCTTGTACTCAACCCATTTCAACCAACCCCTGAAAGGCCGTCTGGAGATACCGGGCTTGCGTGATTACGCTACGATCTACGTGGATGGCGAGCGTGTCGGCGAGTTAAACCGTTGTTTCAACCAATATGCGATGGAGATCGATATCCCGTTCAACGCTACCTTGGACATCTTGGTGGAGAACATGGGGCGTATCAATTATGGCGAGGAGATCGTCCGCAATACGAAGGGGATCATCAGCCCGGTCAAGATTAACGGCAGCGAGATATCGGACTGGAAGATGTACAAGCTCCCGATGGACCGGATGCCGGCTTTGGCCTCCGGTGAACCTTATGTCTATAAGAATGGCTCGCCCGAGGTAGCGGCGTTGGGGAATAAGCCGGTTCTCTACGAGGGAACCTTCCACCTGTCTGATACCGGCGATACGTTTATCGATATGGAGGATTGGGGAAAGGGCATTATTTTCATCAATGGCATCAATATCGGTCGCTATTGGTACGCCGGCCCTCAGCAAACGCTTTACATACCGGGCGTATGGCTGAACAAAGGAGAGAATAAAATCGTTATTTATGAGCAGCTGAATAATGACCGGAAGTCGAGCGTACGGACGGTCAAGACTCCTGTCTTGACAAAACTAAAGAAAATTACAGCCATGGAGAAAAAGAATCGTTTGATGGATAAAGCGGTAAGCCCGTTTAGCGTGGATGAGACGATGCGGCGGATCGAGGAGATTATCAAGTCTCAAGGAGGTTCCGTGTTCGCCGTGTTCGATCATGGGCGAAACGCTAGCGAGGTAGGGATGAAGCTGCCTCCGAATAAGGTGATCGTCTTCGGCTCGCCGAAAGTCGGGACTTTATTGATGCAGCAAGATCCATCTATCTCTTTGGAGCTGCCGCTACGTATCTCCGTTTGGGAAGATGCGGACGGCAAGGTTTGGATCGGTTCCCCGAATCTGGAGACGATCGCCTCCGAATACGGGATGGAAAACAGCGGCGTCATCGAGAAGATGCAAGAGGCCGTAACGAATATCGTGAGTAAATCGATAGCCGGCAGCCGGTAAGGCTCACGGATCTAATGCGATAAGAGCTTAGGAGGATGTCGGTAAAACGGTGTCCTCTTTTCTTTTATATGGCCCAAGAGACTCATTTACCGTGCTGTAGATTGATAATAAGGTTTAAAAGTCTTCGGAAAAATTAGGAATAGATTGTATTTTTTTCTGCGGTTTTTAACATATTGTTGATTCTTGTGAAGGTGTCTTTTTGTTAACAAGAATAAGCCTTATTGGGTCTATAATAGCTATTTGTACGAACACATATCCGCAAGTTCAAGGGAATGTGAAAAAAATATGCATACTATTGTTGTTTATTAAGAATAATAATTTATATTTGTACCCGTATCCGAAGAGTGGATATAATTATTAATGTTAACCTATTTTTGTGTTATGATGAACAAACAGTTGGCTTTTGTTAAAAGCGGGCTGGGTTTGGCACTTTGTTTCCTTATGGTCGGTGCGGGTGTAACCCCTCCAATCCACGCGTCTAACGCGAATGTGTCCATCTCCCAACAAGCTAAGAAAGTTACCGGTACGGTAACTGACGCAAAGGGTGAACCCCTTTTGGGTGTAAATGTTGTAGTAAAAGGTACTACAAACGGTACGATTACCGACCTTGACGGTAAGTATTCCTTGGAAGTTGAGCCCAACTCCATTTTAGTCGTTTCCTACATTGGTTATGTATCTCAGCAAATTCCTGCTTCGGGAGAAGTGGTAAATGTGACTTTGAAAGAAGATACGCAAAACCTTGATGAGGTAGTAGTAGTAGGTTACGGTACGCAGCAGAAGAAAGATATCACAGGCTCCGTGGCAGTAGTCGATACGAAAGACCTTTTGGCATCTTCCGGATCTTCCGCTACCCAGCAGTTGCAAGGTAAGGCTGCCGGTGTATATATCGGTCAGTCAGGTTCCCCCGGTTCCCAGTCTATGGTTCGTATTCGTGGTATCAATACGGTTAATGATAATGGTCCGTTGTACGTAATTGATGGCGTATCAACACGTAACCAAGATTTAAGCTCCTTGAACCCGAACGATATCGAGAGTATGCAGGTATTGAAGGATGCCTCCTCCGCCGCTATCTATGGTGCGCAGGCGGCCAATGGTGTTATCTTGATTACGACGAAAAAAGGTACCCGATCCGGTCAACCTAAATTGACTTATGATGGATATGTCGGTGTTCAGAAAACAGGCAAGCGCTATGACGTTTTGAATTCTATGGATCGTGTGAACTTGGAATGGGACGCAAAGGCTAGTAACTATGCATTGTTAGGTTCCAATGAACTTCCTTCACACGTGCAATTCGGAACAGGTGAACGTCCTTCTATTCCTAATTATTTGACGCAAGCTGGTGCGGGTGGTCGTACGGATATTAATCCCGGCGATTATAATTACCCGGGTACGACTTATGCGCCGTTCTCTGACACAAATTGGTGGGATGAGGTAGACCGTGCGGCTATGATTCAAAACCATCAAGTTGGCTTATCTGGTGGTACTGAAAAGGGACAATATAATTTAAGTGCGAATTACTTCAAGCAAGATGGTACGGTTATTGATTCTTACTACCAGAGATATCAAGTACGTGCTAACACCTCTTTCAATGTTCGTGATTGGTTACGGGTAGGAGAGAATTTAACTTATGCGTTTACGAAAGATAATGGCTTGAACTCTAGCGGCGCTGAGAGTAATCCATATTCTTGGACTTATCGTGCTTCTCCTTATGTACCGGTATATGATATCGCAGGTAATTTTGCCGGTTCAAAATTCGCTGGAACGGGTAACTTCCAGAACCCGGTTGCCAATCAAAAGAGAAATAAGGATAATTACTATACACATAACCGCGTATTTGGTAACCTATGGGCAGAGGCCGATATTATCAAGGGATTAACTTTTAGAACGAATTTCGGTTTGGACTATACGAATGGTTATTATTATCGTATGGAAAAGAAGAACCCTGAGTTTTCTGAGTCAATGGGCCAAAACAATTTTGAAGAGCAATCTGATTTTAATTATCGTTGGGTTTGGACTAATACTTTGACTTACGACAAGACATTCAATGAGGTTCATAAATTGACTGTCTTGCTTGGTACCGAGGCTATTCGTGATGGTTTGGGACGTACGCTGAAAGGTCGTCGTTACAATTATTTGTACGAGGATAATACGAATACTTGGGAGTTGAATATGGGTGAGAATAACGCACAACGTATCGCAGAATCAAAATATAAAGGTGAATTTGCCTTGTTTGGTCTGTTTGGGCGTGTAGATTACGCTTATAATAATAAGTATCTGTTGACAGGTATTATCCGTCGTGATGGTGTCTCTCGTTTCTCGGAGAATAATCGTTACGGTGTATTCCCTTCTATCTCTGCTGGTTGGCGTATCTCTGAAGAGGCTTTTATGGAGAAAACAAAAGACTGGTTAGATGACTTGAAGCTTCGTTTTGGCTTTGGTGTTACCGGTAACTCAGAAGTGCCTCGTATTACGAACTTCGCCTACGAATATAGAACATTGCCAAAGAAAACAAACTATGACTTTACGGGTTCTAATACCTCTACCTCTTTAGGTTATCGTTTGGATAAATTTGGTAACGAGGATACGAAATGGGAGACCACCCAAATGTTTAATGTCGGTTTGGATGGAACATTCTTGAACGGCAAATTCGGTGCCGGATTGGAGTGGTACTAT
Source organism: Parabacteroides sp. AF27-14 (assembly GCF_003635425.1). Classification (NCBI taxonomy): domain Bacteria; kingdom Pseudomonadati; phylum Bacteroidota; class Bacteroidia; order Bacteroidales; family Tannerellaceae; genus Parabacteroides; species Parabacteroides sp. AF27-14. Next base: position 221,971 of record NZ_QTLZ01000005.1, on the reverse strand, counting down.
AAGAAAACGACAGATATGTTGATTGCGGCTCAATATTCCGCTTTGGCTGGTGAATCTTCAAAACCGTACATCAACTTTGGTGATATGAAGAATACGGGTGTTGACTTCAACTTCAACTATCGAGACAGTAAGGGCGATTGGTCATGGGATTTCTCTTTGAACCTATCTCATTATAAGAATGAGGTTGTTAAGATCTCTGAGGCTGATGATGCTTCTATGTGGGGAGGCGGTACACGTATCTCTGGTAATGTAACTCGTACGACAAAGGGACATGCTATCTCTGAGTTCTATGGATATAAGGTGAATGGATTCTATGAGAACGTAGATGAAGTACTTGCGTTACCTCCTCTGGGGCAAGATGTTAAAAATGCGGAGGACGCTAAGGCTTGGGTCGGTAAGTTTAAATTCGCTGATACAGATGGAAATGGTAAGTTGGATGGAAATGACCGCACCTTTATCGGTTCTCCTCATCCTGACTTGATCGCCGGTTTGAACGCTACTGTAACGTGGAAAAACTGGGATTTGACGGCATTTTTCTACTCAACGATCGGAAATGATTTGTTCAACAATACGAAATACTTTACTGATTTCTGGTTATTCGAGGGTAATAAATCTTCTCGCATGAGAGATTTGTCTTGGAAACCGGGTGCTGACAATAGCAAAGCAGTCTTACCTGTTTTGGATTATCTTGATACCTATTCCGGAACGAACTCTAGCTCATACTATGTAGAGAATGCCTCTTTCGTTAGATTGAAGAATTTGGTCCTAGGTTATACATTCCCGAAGGAGTTGATGAAGAAGGCTACTATCTCTAATTTACGTATTTATGTGCAAGCGGAGAACTTATTCACCATTACAGGATATGATGGTTTGGATCCCGAGTATACAAATGCGGAAATGAAAGATGTGGATGACAACGGTGTCGGTGCTGACTTGAAGAGAGGTATTGATATGGGCGGTTGGCCTTCAACAAGACGTTTCTTGTTTGGTGTAAACTTTGCGTTCTAAGGTGTGTATGTTTTAATTTAATTTAAAGAATCGTTATGAAAAGTAAATATATTTTGGCGATAGGCTATCTTGCTGCGCTTTCATTTAGTTCTTGCGGCGATGACTTCTTGGGGAAAGAACCTCAAGGAGCATTGACACCGGACGCTCTAGCCAATCCAACGGGTGTGGAATTGTTAACTGTTAGTGCCTATGCAGGCTTGGCTGTTCCGGTGGATGGTTATGATCCTTATCAAGCATCTCCATTTAACTGGGTATGGGGTGGTATTTATGGTGGTGACGCCAATAAAGGTTCCGACCCGGGTGACCAATCCGTGGTGAATGAGATAGAGATGTATAATACTCTGTCTACTAATGGCTATATAGCGCAGAAGTGGGCGTGGGTTTATGTAATGGCTAAACGAGTGAACTTAGCTCTTCAAGCTTGGCAAGGCGCTGAAGGTATGCCGGGTATGAGCGATACCGATCGTAAAAGCCGCTATGGTGAGTTGAAGTTCTTGCGTGCATTGGCTTATTTTGAGGGAATTCGTGTGTTTGGTCCATTTATTCCTTGGGTTGATGAGACCTATACGGAGAATGATCCTAAAGTACATAATGATATTAATATTTATGATAATGTACTGAAGGATATTGACGATGCGATCGCTAATCTTCCGGAAACTCAGACTGAAGTTGGTCGTGCGAATGTTTGGGCTGCGAAAGCATTAAAAGGTAAAATCTTAATGCATAAAGGAGACATCGCTGCCGCGAAAACTGTTTTAGCTGATGTCGTGAATAATGGTACAACCAGTAGTGGGGCAGCTTATGGATTGGAGGACGATCTGGATAACAACTTCAATGCGCTGACTGAGAATGGTAAAGAGGCTATTTTCTCTGTTCAATATTCTGCTGCTGACGAAAACACTGGTGGTGCTCCTTTCTGTCTGAATTATCCGCATAACTCAGGTCCCGGTGGATGCTGTGGTTTCTATCAACCTTCTTTCGAATTAGTGAACTCTTTCCAAGTGGATGCGCAAGGTTTACCTTATTTGAATGGTGAATATAGAAATAAAGCGACTGTTTCAAGGAAAGGTACGGGAACAAATGAGCCATTTGTCGTAACAGATAATAGTATTGCGGTAGACCCTCGTTTGGATTTTGCTGTAGGTCGTTATGGAATCCCTTACAAAGATTGGGGTATGCCTAAGGATGACTGGGTTCGTAATCCTGTAAATGGTGGTATCTTTATGCCGAAGAAACACGTGTTTAGTAAGGCGGAAGAGGCCGCTGGCATGAAGAACTTATTTAATGGTTGGGCACCGGGTTCTGCTATGAATATGCAATATCTTAGTGTGCGTGACATTAAATTGTTGTACGCTGAAGCTTTAGCTGACGCTGGTCAATTATCTGAGGCGATGACACAAGTAAACGATGTTCGTAGACGTGCAGCTTTGGATGTGAATATTATTAAGTTAGAAAACGGTCAAGCGGCCGCAAACTATAAGGTCGCTGAATATCCTACGTCGCATGCGGCTTTCACAAGCAAAGATGTTTGTATCAAGGCAATCCGTATGGAGCGTAAGCTTGAGTTGGCGATGGAAGGTGAGCGTTGGTTCGACTTGGTTCGTTGGGGTGGTGATGTAATGTCCTCAGAGTTGAGCGCTTATATCAATTACGAAAAGCAATATATTCCGAAATTTGCGGCAGCCTCTGTGCTTCCTGCGGCAAAGACTATGCTTCCTGTTCCTGATGACCAAGTATTGACCATGGGTAACGACGAGAACGGCAAACCTTATTTGGTTCAGCCGGATGCTTGGAAATAAAATATTTATTTCGAATTGAGAATAGGATACTTGATTTGCAAGTATCCTATTTCTTGCTTGAAGTAAGTTTGTAGTTGTATATGTATTTATTAATTTAAATTTTTAGAGCCATGAAGAAAGTTCTGTTTATTATGCTTGCATTATTATCAATGCAGTTTATGTATGCTCAGCAAACTAATATTGACGTGGACAAAGAAAATATAGAAGAGTCTATATTACAAGCTAATGCGGCAAATGGGATAGTTGCTACTATATCAGGCCCTATTAACGTAACACTAAATGGGGGTTATGCCCAAGAAGAGTATCATCTGGAATATAGCCCTTTAATACCGGGTGCTAGATTGGAATGGAGTATACGAGCACCGCAAGCTTATATAACACCTTGGACAAATCATTGTTCGGTTAGTTTTTATGCAGTTGGTGGCGCTCGTTTAGTATGCGATATTTATGATGGTAATACGTGGGTTGGCGCTGGGACAACTTATATAAATATAAGGTAATGGTATATTAAAATATCTGAAATTAAGAGGGGCGATTAAGATTTCTGATAAAAACTTAATTGTCCCTTTATAATTTAAAAGGATGATTTTAGAACTTAAAGTTTTGTTGTTATAAGCCTTATTGATATGATTTTTTATCAATAGATTAATGAATTTTCCCAACCAAAGAAAGTGTATATATGAAAAGATTATATATGTACATAACAGGGTTACTAACACTCATGGGTTGTATCTCCGATTATGAGCCTGATATTGTGAACCAAATAGGTGGTTTGCTGGTAGTGGATGGTTTTATAACTAATGATACGACTCGGATACGATTGAGCCATAGCGTAAGGATGTTGGATGAGTTTGAGGAAGGGGAGTCGATAACGGATGCGAATGTTTTTGTTGAATCAGATAAAGGAGCTGTTTTTGAAACGTTGAACGTGAGTAAAGATGGAGTTTATACAATACCGATGGGAGAGTTAAATCCTGCGTATAAATATAGATTATCAATAAATTGGAATAATAAAGAATATAAATCGGAATATTTGAATCCTCTAGATACTCCGGTGATCGATAGTATATCTGTTGAAAGTTCAGCATCAGAAACTCCTGTATATATCTGCGTAACTACACATGATAACAAGGTAGAGCCAACTTATTATAAATGGACTTATCAGGAGATATGGGAATTCCATGTAGATCTATTTGCAAACGCTGGTTTTTTAGATGATAAATTCACTTTATTTCAGAAGCATACATCTAAAAATACTTATTATTGCTGGGGACGTGATAGTTCTAAGGCGATGTTATTGGAATCGACAAATAAACTGACTGTAAATCTTATCTATAAGAGAAAATTGATAGAGATCCCCCGTGATCATGATAAATTGACAATGCTTTATTATATAGACGTTAAGCAAAACCGTATACGTAAAGAAGCGTATGACTATTTTGTGAATTTACAAAGGAACATAGAACAGGCTGGGAGTATTTTCTCTCCAATTCCTTCGGAAAGAAGAGGTAATATATCTTGCGTATCAGATCCTAAAGAATGGGTGATAGGCTATGTGGATGTAACTAATACAACGATTATGAAACGCTTTATGCCGGAACTAAGAGATTTCTATGAAACTTCTTATGACTGTGCGAAAAATATCTTAACAGGAATAGCACCAGATGGTTATACCTATTACATTTATAGTGGATCACCAACCACTCCAAATATTTATGCTCCTTTTCGCTGTGTAGACTGTACCCATGATGGGCGAGGTACCAAGAATAAACCCTCTTGGTGGCCTACGGATCATTATTGATTATTGAGGTGGATATATGCTTGGGATTAGGTATAAAAGATATATATTCGATCAAAATTTACCGATGGCTTTTTAGAAGCGGGTTTATGGAAAATACCTATATTTGTAAAAACGTATAATTGAGAATCGGTATGAATAGTGATATATTGAGGGATAAGGCGGAATATCTGATGTCGCTTATCAGTCATTTTGCCGAGCGGAATGGGCTAAGTATACCACAGGTCTATCGTTATGTCAAACGATATGGTGGCATATGTTTGGTTGACGAGCATTATGACATTATGCATACGTTGAGATTCATCGATGCGTTGGAATCAATGACTATGTACATGAAACGCCAAGGAGGGGCTGTGGGATGATTAATTTATTTTTATTATGGCAGATGATATTTTGAATTTAGCCACATCGGAAGAACTATTGTATAATGATGTATGTGGCATTATAGATGGAGTACGTGTAAAGTAGCTACCTATTTGAATACTGAGATATGTATGACGAATTGGTATGTAGGCAAACGTATTAAGGAAGATATACTATACAATCAGCGTGCCGAATATGGTAAACAAGTCATCAAAAAATTGGCTACCCGGCTAACTGTAAAATATGGAAGCGGATGGGGATATGGTAAACTCAAACATTGTGTACGCAGTGCGTATCTTTTTTCAGAAGACGAGATTGGATATGCGGTGCGTAGCCCAATTGACTTGGACTCATCTTCGTTCGCTTATGGGAGTAAAAGATGAGCTAGCTCGCTCGTTCTATGTGGAAATGTGCAGAATGGAGCATTGGGATACTCGCACACTTGATGAAAAAATAGATTGTCAACTTTATGAGCGTACAGCCATTAGCCGTAAACCCGAAGATATGATACGCAAAGAGCTGAACGAGATAAAGGAAAACAACCAGCTATTGCCCGACCTTATATTTCGCAGCAGTTACTTTCTTGATATGCTTGGGCTTCCTGATATATTCTCGGAGAAAGATCTCGAAATGGCAATTCTTTCCCAAATACAGCTTTTCATTAAGGAAATGGGGACAGATTTTGCTTTCCTTGACCGTCAAAAGCGGATTACCGTAGATGCGGTTGATTACTATATTGATTTGCTGTTCTTCCATCGTGGCTTAAAGCGTCTGATAGCGATCGATCTCAAATTGGGGAAGTTCAAGCCCGAATACGAAGGGCAAATGTTACTATATCTTCGCTATTTGAACAAGAACGAGCGAAAAGAAGGTGAAGAATCTCCAATCGGGTTAATTCTTTGTTCGGAAGGCAATACAGAGCATATCGAATATCTAATGCTTGACGAAGATAGTCCGATAAAGGTAGCGCAATATTACACAAAACTACCCGATAAGAAAGTGCTTTCCGAAAAATTGAGGCGAGCGATATCAATCGCAAGGGAACATTATTCCGAATTACGACAAACGAAAGATATATGACACTATTTTACCGGGTACGTAACTCGTGCCCGGTAAAAGAACTTAATCTTTGATATTCCCATTTCCCCTAATATCCCCAGTACTTCAAGAGGCACCCCGCGCACCCCGCTATGAGGAGGGTGTAGCCGGAGATACCCAGCCAGTCCGCCCCGGGGGGCGGTGGGGAGGAGGGGTGCCGTCGTGGCGGAAGAGCGTCAGCGAGGCGCCGATCGCCGCTAGCGTCACCTCCGTCTCCCGCATGAGGAGGGAGAGGAGGGCTAGCAGGAGAAGGAGCAGCGCCGGTAGCGTCTGTCGTTTCGGGAACAGGGGGATGCTGCGGGAAGATGACCCGGAGGAGCGCCGTGAGGCAACGGAGGATGAGTTCAAGGTATTTCATTTTAGTTGACAGTTGGTGATAGGGACGGCATCTGCCCGCCCTTTTGATTAACGATTGATAGTTGCGAGCTGACTTTTCGGCAAAGCTGGACGATCAGCTTACGATAGGCTTCCCGGTTGTCGCCGTTCACCTCGCTGATGTAGGGGCTGTAGGCGATCTCCTTGGCGAAGGCCGTAGGGTTGGCGCTCATGTCGGCCGCCCGGGGATAGGCCGAGCGAAGCAGGCGGCAGTAATCCATGAACGAGCACTTATCGTCCGGGTAGATCCGGAAACGTAGCGAGCGGGGCGACAGCTCCGTCCACCGGCCGGTCCACCATACGTTGGGCAACCCGTAGGCCGTGATGCCGAAAAAGTTATGATACTCCCGGCAGAGCGTACTCTCGCCCCAACCCGTCTCGATGGCCGCCTGCGCCAAGATCACCACCGGATCGATCCGGAACGCCCGCCCGGCCTCCCCAGCCAGCGGAGCGTATTCACGTATAAAAACAGAAATCTCCATATCACTTAATTTTCAATTTTCAATTCTCAATTTTCAATTCCCTAAATCTCGTCCGGGCTCTCGGAATCGCCCCCGCCACCTCCCGGGGTCACCTCCCCGTTCGAGTACTCGGTGTACTCACGGAGCTTGGCCGTCAGCTTAAGCGAGGCGCTGGAGAGATTGCCCGTGGCACGGGCACGGAGGCGTACGCCGATGATATTGCCTTGCGTGGAGAAATCCTCCGGCGTGACGGCCCCCTTCGAGCGGATACCCACGCTGAAGATGCCGAGGTCGTCTATCTTCACGTTCTTGCCGTCCATCAGCAGCTCCTTGATACAATTCACCATGTCCTTCAGCATGCCGTGGATGGCGCCGGTGGAGAAGGGGGTGTTGTGGGTGGACATGTGCTCGGCCAAGGCGGCGATGTCTACCGTCTCCTCGCATACGGCACGGGCATACCACTTGTTGAAGGTTGTCACGTTCTTCTCGTTCTTGTTTTGATACTTCTTGTAGCGGATCATAATGTGTTGTTTTTTAATGTTGATACAAAGATACGGCAGGGCGTGGGGGCTTTGTCGCTTTGGGTGACTTAGGGTGATTTCGGGTGAATTATTTCTCCGGAAAATGATGGATATATGCCGGAGATTCACTATCTTTAGGATATGGAAACGACATTCAAGATACGAGCATACGGGCGGATGGAGCTGGCCGAGGTCTACCTGCCCGACCTGCATCCCCGCTCGGCCCACCGCAAGCTGCAACATTGGATAACGATCTATCCCGGCCTGCCCGGTCGCCTCCTCTCGCTGGGTTATCACGAGGGCGAGCGGGTCTATTCGCCCGCCATGGTGCGGGCCATCATCGAGTCGCTCGGCGAGCCGTGAGAGCCGGATGGTATCCGGGTGGAATAGGGGCGCTAAGTCAATGGAAAGCGAGACGGATTCCATTGACTTAGCGACCGTATCTCATTGGTTTCCGAGCCGTGTCTCAATAAAAAGCGCATGGAAATTGTATACCCCAGTAAAATACAGTAGATTTGTATATTATAAAAAGGATGGAAAATGACTATATTTGATGAATATAAGACATATACAGGAGACTCTTCAATCTCTCCCTCCTTGCTTTGGGAGTATGACCTGTCACATTTTGACTGGTGGAAATCCCGGAAGATTGTGGTACAGCGTGTCATTGAAAGAGGATGGTTGAAGGATTTTTATGCCGCATTCAATTTATATGGAGGTATAGAGGGATTCCGGGAAATAATAAAAGAACTCCCAAGCTTATCTCCACGAGACATGAATTTTGTTTGTATTGTCTTTAATCTTGAAAAGGAGGAACTAAAATGTTACACACGGAAGTTGTCTCGGGAAAAACACTTGAACTCCTGAAAAAGCTGGAAGCGGAAAATGCGATGACCCGTTTTAATCTGGCGGGAGGAACTTCTTTAGCCCTGTATTTAGGACATAGGAGAAGTGTGGATTTAGATCTTTTCACTCCGAAACCGTTTGATGCGGCGGAATTGGAGAGATTTCTTATGGATAAATATGGATTCCGTACCGGCTTTATGGAGAGGAACACCTTGAAAGGTTCCATAGACGGAATAAAGATTGACTGCATTACCCACTCTTATGAGTATCTTGAAAAGCCATATATCGAGTACGGTATAAGATTGTACAGCATGCAGGATATTATTGCCATGAAGCTCTCTGCCATCGCCGACGATGGGTCACGGCTAAAGGATTTCATCGACATCGCTTTCCTCTCCACCCGTTTCCCTTTCAATTCCATGTTGGGAATGTATGAGCGTAAATTTCCGGGGGCAAATGTCATCAGGCCCTTCAAGGCCATTACTTATTTTGAGGATATAGATTTCGATGAGGATATCGTTATGCTGAATGGCAAATACGATTGGAGAGCAATTGAGAGGAGATTGGTTGATATGACTAGAAATCAAGATAAGGTCTTTGATTCGTTCCCATTTCCTCTGAAGGGAAAAAGGTCTTGATTTGTAATAGAAAGGATATCCATAACTCTTTTTGAGGAGCTTTATGAGCTTCGCTGAAACATAGCGGGGTGCGCAAGGGTGCGCATCTTTACGTGTTTTCCTAAAACTTTTCTGGTAAATGTAAATTTGTGTCACACTGCTGTGTGTGATACAAATTTATTTATTTCTAAAATGTTTTTCCAACCACTCTTTTTTGCGCACCCCTGCGCACCCCCTGCTTTAAAATGGAAGTTTAGGATTCGCTGTATTGTTTTGGTTATCAGTATGATTCTTTTCATCTTCCTTCTTCGTTCCCTTTTCTTCCGGGGTGCTCAAAAAATTGTCTTTTACCTGTTCCGGAGTGATCTCTACGACCTCAAATAGGCGTTTTCCACGTATTGTCGTGAGCTTAAAACCGTGTTTTTTCAGCACCTTGCTCAACGTAACTATATTGGAACGTGTCGGCGTGATACGTGTAAATACACTTAGTTTCGTCATAATATCGCTCGCCGTAAGATACTGTGGCGTGTCAAAACGCTCCGGTTTGCGGAAATAGGTGAAGAACAATTCCTCCTCGGGGCTTCGCTGGCGGAAGGTCTCGTTGTTCTCGTTGATCTTTCGGATGTCTTCGCCGGAGAACCAGTATTTCTCGCCCCGGCGGAAGAGGGCGAGGGCTTGGGCGTAGATGTCGGCGTGTCGCACGGGCGACTGGTAATCGATCCGTGTGGCCTCGAAGCAGAGGAAGCGGCGAGACTCGTTATCGTCCGGCAGCGATTGCAAGTCGTTCACCGTGGCGGCGAAGGAGGCGTGGCGTATCTGCGTCTCGGCATAGTGTCCGTACGGGCGGCGCAAGTAGATGACCCCTGTGGAGGTGAGCGCCTTGAGGCGGTTCAGATCGGCGTAGCTCTGGCCGGACATCTCGTCGATGACGATCAAGAGGCAGTCCACCATCATCTGCGGGAAACCCTTGCTATACGGATTGACATTGCCCGTGAAAAGATAGTCCCGCAGCTCGGGCGGCACGAGGTTCCGCAGCCACGAGGTCTTGCCCAGCCCCTGCCCGCCGGCCAGTAGCAGGATGGTATGGTTTTCCACGCCTAGCTCCATGGAGCCGGCCACCCCGGCGATAAGCCAGCGCTTGAGGCAACCCCGCCAGAAGGCGGGCCGGGTGGTGCCCACGGTATCGGCCAGCTGCCCGATCCAGTCCGTCACCCCGTCCCACGGGGCCAGCCCCTCGAAATACGAGCGGAAAGGGTGGAACGTCTCGCTGAAGTCCGACATCAGTATGGCCCGGATGTCGTTATGCGAGCAGTAGTGGCCGTCCTTCAGGAGACTCCGCCAGAGCGAGTTCACCCAGTAGTCGGTCACCGGCTTGAAGACCGGCTTTTGACCGTTCCGCTTCTTCTTCGTGGCTACCTCCACGTACCCCCTCACGCCGTTCTTGCGGGTGAGGAAACGCTCGGATATATAGGCCTCCACGGCGACCACGTCCAGCGGGCCCCCGCCCTTTTTCCGGGAGGTGGCGGCGCTCGTCTCGGCGGCGTGCTCCTCCACGTGGCTGTAGGCGCTCTCGATGGCGGCGAGGCGCTCCTCCGCCGGCAAGTCGGCGAAGGCGGTATCGGCGTAAGCCTCCATCTCGGCCCGCTTCACGCCCAGCCGGTTCGCCCGTGCGGCCATGACGAAGATGAAGTTATTGCGGTTGCCCTCGGCGTAGGCGCCTTTCCGCTCGGCGGTCCGGCGTGCCTTCTCCAGTGGCGAGGCCACCTTCCTTTCCTTCGCCCCGGGAGCCGTCTCGCTAACCTCCTCCTTCCAAGTAAGGGGTAGCGGGGCGAGGCCCTCCGGTAGCTCGCCGGTACCCTCCAGCCAAGGGCGGTAGGCAGGCGAGAGGTATAGGGCGGGATCGTCCGATACGAAGCAAAGCCGCCCGATGTCGCTGCCCGAGGTATCCAGCTCCACGCCGAGCCGGGCGGCGTACCAACGGCTCATGGCTTCGTAGACCCTCCGGTGATTACCCGGCGTGGCGGTCTCGTCCGTGGCGGCGTAGGCGATGAGTTTCGCCCCGTCGCCGCTGGGACTGCGGAAATACGCCACGGTGTAGGGCGCTTCCGTGGCGAGCGGGGTGATACGCTCCAGCTCCCGTTCCCCTACGTGGTCGATGTCGAGTACCACCAATTGGTTATAGCGGGTGATGTGAGGGTCGAGGCGTTTCCCGGAGTAGGTGGCCTGTGGGGTGAAAGCGGGCAGTTTTTTCTTTAGTTTGGCGGCCAGTTCCTTATCGCCCGACGCTAGCGCCTCCCGCGTCTCGTCGATGAACTGCTTGTACGTTCCTCTTTGGATGTTTTCCAGTACGCCCGCTAGCGAGGCGTCTCCCTTGTATCGTCCGAAAAGGGCGAATAATGACGTGTTTATCATACTATGTTTTTAAGTGATAAAAAAAGAGCCAGTGTCTCTGGCTTGATGCCGCTAAGGTAGGGAGGCGCTTTGGGACGCCTCCCAAGTTTTAACTTTTGTTGTGAAAAACGGGAAGCTTCTTATTCATGCGCTTTCCCGTATTCCTCCTGCGCCGTCGAGAGGATGCTCCGGAAGCTCCTTGGCTCCGGGCAGCCGTTGGGGTGTATCTCGAACACCTCGTCCAGCGCCCGTATCATGGCTTCCCGGTTCGTCTGCCCGTTCACCCGGAACCGCGGGTCATCGAGGATGGGCAGCGTCAGCCGCACGAAGTCTTTCACAGAGCCCGTGTAGATGATCTTCTCCCGTTTAACCAGATCCTCCTCCGGCTGGTAGTCTTTAAACAACTTATGCGCCCCTTTCGCGTCTTTTTTCAAGTCCACCCATGCCTTTTGGGCATTTTCCAGACTATCCAGCAGCTTTCTCACGCTTGTTTCCGCTTCCCGGAAACTGATTTTTTTTCATATATGATTAATTGTTAAAGTTAAAAACATCGCAAAGGTACATTATCCGCGTGATAATTCCTCGGAAGTTGTTGCTTTGCCGGATATATATGCCTATATTTGTAATTACTCATAAAAACAAAGATCGCTATGATAATAAAGAAGATTCCTTACGGACTGACGGATTTTGAGAGGATTAGGAAAGAGCCGTATTATTATGTGGATAAGACTCATTATATCGAGTGGTTGGAGGAATCTGCCAATTTCTTCTTCTTGATCCGTCCGAGGCGTTTTGGAAAGTCTTTGTTTATCAACATGCTTAGATGGTATTACGATATCTATAGGCGGGATCGTTTCAAGGAAATCTTCGAGGGGCTGTATATCGGTTCGCATCCTACGGCGGAGCAAGGGAAATACCTTGTGCTCGATTTTAATTTCGCCGGCGTGAATCCGGACCCGGATCGATTGCTGGCCTCGTTCAATGATAATTGCTCGATGCGTTTCGATCTTTTCGCCGGGCTTTACGGACATATGTTCAATCCCGGTTTCGCCAGTGAATTGAAAAGACTCAAGAACGCGGACGAGAAATTGAACTACCTGATCGGGCAGGCTACGTTACTGGATCTTCCGATCTACCTGTTCATCGATGAGTATGATAATTTCACGAACGCCATACTCGCCAATGTGGGGAATGAGCATTACCGTAAATTGACACATGGCACGGGGTTCTTCCGCTATTTCTTTAATAAGCTGAAAGAGGGTGCCACGGGAAACGGACCGATCAAGCGTATGTTCATCACGGGAGTCTCTCCGGTCACCATGGATGACGTGACAAGTGGATTCAATATCGGTGCCAATATGAGCACCGATCCCCGGTTTAACGGGATTATCGGGTTTAGCGAGCGGGAGGTACGTGATATGTTGTCTTATTATAAAGACGTGGATATGCTGGCCGGAGAGGTAGATGAGGTGATCGGCGTGATGAAGCCATGGTACGATAATTACTGTTTCTCGAGAGATTCGCTCCACGAGCCGATGTATAACTCGGATATGGTGCTGTATTTCCTGAATCATTATCTTCCGTTGAAAAAAGTTCCGGAGAACATGATCGATAACAACATCCGTACGGATTATAATAAGCTCCGTCATTTGATTCGCTTGGACAAGAAAATGGGCATGAACGCCTCTATCATCCAAGACATCGTGACGAATGGCGAGACCATAGGTACCATCAAGACGGCTTTCCCCGCCGAGGATCTGGCAAAACCGGATAATTTTAAGAGCCTGCTCTATTATTTCGGGCTGCTTACCATACGGGGTACTAAATGGGGGAGTACCCTATTGGCGATCCCTAACTTGACGGTTCGTGAGCAGTTGTACTCCTATTTGGTGGAGGCTTACCGGAGCGCCGATTTATTTTCCCTCGAGATGGATCGGCTGGGGATGCTCGTGGCTAGCATGGCCTACGAGGGAAACTGGAAACCTGTCTTTGAGTACTTCGCCTCTGAATTGAAGCGACAAAGCTCTATCCGTGAGTTTATCGAGGGTGAGGCGCACGTAAAGGGCTTTTTGTTGGCTTACTTGGGCTTGACCCGTACTTATATAATTCATCCGGAGTATGAGGCGAATAAGGGATATGCGGACTTCTACATGATGCCCGATTTGTTGCATCAACCGGAGATCGTCTATAGTTATATCGTAGAGGTGAAATATGCCCGTCGTGACGCCTCCACCCCGGAGATAGAATCGCTGAGGACTGAGGCTGCCGGGCAATTGAAACGTTATGCCGAAGATCCTAAAGTGAGAGAGACGAAGGGAAATACGAAACTTCGCCTGATAACACTGATATTTAAAGGCTGGGATTTGGTGGCTTGTGATTGAATGCCTATATTTGGCATGAAACTTTAAATCTGTATCTTATGAGAAAGCTTCTGGGGTTTTTATGCGTATGCGCGTTGGCTATCGCTACGGCTAGGGCACAAGATGCGGTGGATGACTATGTCTCTTCCGCCGCCGGCCAAGCCGTGATCTACCATGGGAAGGAGCAATTAAAATATCCCACCTCGATAAGAAATCACCCCTATTTGAAGAGCGAGAAATACGTACCCGGGGATCTTAGCTTCGAAGGCATTCTCTACAAGGACGTGAAAATGCGCTTAGACCTGTACAAGAATGAGTTATTACTGCTCTCTCCGGACAATCGCTATAATATCGTCTTGCCGAGCGATCGGGTAGACTACGCTGAGTTTCATGGGTACGATATCTTCTACAGGTATCCGGACGAGCGGTCGGGCAACCTGCCGGAAGGCTATTACCTACGGTTGTATGAAGGGAAGTGTACCGTACTGGGGAAATGGTCTTGTATATTATCTAAGACGATAAAAGATATGAAGCTCGATGAATCCTTCGATCAGTCCGTAAAATACTACATCCGGAAGGAGGGCGTTTACTATACCGTGAGGAGCAAGGGCTCCGTGTTGAAGGTCCTCAAGTCCAAGAAAAAGGAGTTAGCCCGGTATATCAAGCGGCGAAAGCTGGATTTCAAGCACGCTCCCGAGGAAGCCATCGTAGCCGTGGTGAGACAGTATGAACAGTTAAACGAGATCCCATGAGAAAGAGCCTATATATCGGTATGGTAATGTGCCTGCTGTCCGGCTGGACGGCGAGGGCGCAGCGGACGGTCGATCTGGATTTCCGGCAAGTAACCTTAAATGTCGTGTTCGACGCTATCGAGCGGCAGACCGGACAGCCCGTCTACCGGCAACCCTTGGAGACGGACTCCATGGTCGTTAGCGTACACAGTGAGAAGGAAGAGCCCTTGGTGGCGTTGCGGCGTGCGTTGGAGGGAACTCCCTTCCAAGTATCCTCGTATGGCGGCGCCTTCTTTGTGTTGAGAGATAACACCTTGATGACCTCCCTGCCCGAGAACTTCTTCCTGCGGGAGAAGCGGAGAGAGGGCGATGGCGACGAGGAAGGCTCCGGTATCTCCCTGATGGCGGGCCGGAAGCAGCAGAAGGCTACCTCGGAGAACAAGGTCTACGAGATCGGCGACGCCTCGGGCAAGGCGGCGGACCGGGTCACGGTGACCGGTAATATCAGCGATTTCAAGACCGGTGAGCCGATGGTGGGCGTGGCCGTATTCGTGAAGGACCCGATGATCGGGGCTACTACCGACGCTTACGGCTATTATACGCTGCGCCTCCCTCCCGGACGACACGAGCTGTACATACAAGGCATGGGCATGAAGGACACCCGGCGGCAGATCATGCTCCATTCCGACGGCAAGCTGGATATCGAGCTGGAGGAACAGGTCTACACCTTGAAGGAGGTCACGATCTCCTCCGAGAAGATCGCCAACGTGCGGAATACGACGATGGGCGTGGAACGCCTGAAGGTGAAGGATATAAAGAATATCCCGATGGCGTTCGGTGAGGTGGATATCATGAAGGTAGTCATGTCGCTCCCCGGCGTGAAGGCGGTGGGCGAGGCCTCTAGCGGCTTTAACGTGAGGGGCGGGGCGACGGACCAGAACTTGATCCTCTTCAACGACGGGACGGTCTATAACCCGACCCACCTGTTCGGCTTCTTCTCCGTCTTCAACCCCGACGTGGTGAAGGACATGGAGCTGTACAAGAGCAGCATCCCCGCCAAGTATGGCGGACGTATCTCCTCGGTACTCGACATCAACAGCCGGGAGGGTAACAAAAAGGAGTTCAAGGGATCGGCGAGCATCGGCTTGCTAACCAGCCGCCTTACCTTGGAGGGGCCTCTCTTCTCCGAGAAGACCTCCTTTATCGTGGGTGGACGTACCACTTACTCGGACTGGATCTTGAAGAAACTCCCCGAGAAGAGCGGCTATAAGGATGGCAACGCCGGGTTCTACGACCTGAACGCCACGATTAACCATAAGTTCGACGAGCGGAACAACCTCTATCTGAATGGCTACTACAGCCACGACCGTTTCCGCTTTAACGCGGATGAGCGGTATGCCTACGAGAACGCCAACGCCTCGGTGAAATGGAGGCATATCTTCTCGGATCGTTTCACGGGGGTCCTCACCGCCGGCTACGACCATTATGGCTACAATACCCGTAATACGGATAACCCGGTGAATGCTTATTCCCTCGCTTTCCGTATCGACCAGATGTACGGGAAGATGGACTTCACGCATTACCTAAGCGATAAGCATACGCTGGATTTCGGTGCCAGCTCGCTGTTTTACGACTTGGAGCCGGGGAAATACCTTCCCTATGGAGGGGAGTCGTTGGTGAAGGAGGACCGGATGGAGAAGGAGAAAGCGGTGGAGTCCGCTATCTATGTGGGCGATCGTTGGGATATCACCTCCCAACTCTCCTTGAACGTGGGGGTCCGTTATTCCATGTTTAACGTATTGGGGCCCCGTACCTATAATCTCTATGCCGACGACCAACTGCCTTCCTTGGCTACCGTGACGGGTACGGTGGATAAGACCGGGGCGTTCAAGACTTACCACGGGCCGGAGTTCCGGGTGTCCGCCCGTTATGCCTTTACCGAGGACTTCTCCGTGAAGGCCGGCTTTAATACGATGCGCCAGAATATCCATAAGCTATCCAATACGACGATCATGTCGCCCACGGATACGTGGAAGTTGAGCGACGCTAACATCAAGCCGCAGACGGGTATGCAAGTGGCCGCCGGGCTATACCGGAATTTCTTGAACAATACGATCGAGGTCTCCTTGGAGGGATATTACAAGACGATGAAGGATTACCTAGATTACCGGAACGGCGCCGAGCTGCTGATGAACCACCACATCGAGACGGACGTGCTGAGGACCGAGGGGCGTGCCTATGGCGTGGAGCTGATGGTGAAGAAAACGCAAGGAAAGTTGAACGGCTGGGTAAGCTATACCTACTCTCGCACGCAACTGCGGCAGAACGATCCGATGATCGTCACTCCCGTGAACAATGGGGATTGGTACGCCGCCGATTTCGATAAGCCGCACGACTTGAAGTTCGTGGGTAACTATAAGTTCACGCATCGTTTCAGCTTCTCGCTGAATTGCGACTATAGCACGGGACGGCCGATCACCTTGCCGGTATCGAAGTATCATTACGGGGGCGGTGAGTTTGTCTATTATTCCGACCGTAATCAATACCGCATCCCGGACTTTTTCCGGATGGACGCCTCGTTCAACATCGAGCCGAGCCACCACCTGACGTTGCTTACGCATAGCACGATCTCCTTCGGAGTCTATAACCTGACGGGGCGAAAGAACGCCTACTCGGTGTATTATATATCGGAGAACGGGAAATTAAAGGGATATAAGATGGCGATATTCGGGGTGCCTATCCCGTTTGTCTCTTATAATATTAAATTTTAGGGGGGAGTTGAGATGAGGAAAGAAGCGAAGATAAAAGATTCTATAAAAGGCTTTCATTGGTGGCTGGGGGCTTTGCTGTTGTTATTGTCCGCCTGTGTCACGGATTACGAGCCGAAGGGTTTGGAGCAGGTACGGGATTTGTTGGTCGTGGATGGTATCATCACGAATGGCGAGACTACGATAAAGCTCCGGAGAAGCGTGGGCCTGACCGACGATTTCACGGAGGATGAGTTCGTGAATAACGCCAAGGTGGTGGTGGAGCGTGAGGATGGAGCTGTTTTCACTTGCGCTAATTCTTCCGGGAAGGGAGAGTATAAGGTGGATATGGGAGAGCTGGACCCGGGTAGCCGGTACCGGCTACATATCTCGCTGGATGGGCTGGAGTATGAGTCGGACTATCTGGGACCGGAGATAACGCCTCCGATCGACTCTCTCTCCTTGCTGAAGAAGGGGCCGGGAGAGGAGGTCCGTCTCTGTGTGTCTACGCATAATGCCCCGGATCGATCCTCTTATTTCCGCTGGATGTATAAGGAGAATTGGGAGGTGAAGGCGGAGATCTTCATGGCTGCCGAGAAAATGGGTAATACGGTCGTAATATATGATTTACTTACATCGAATAATTGGTATTATTGCTGGGGGAAGGACAGCTCGAAGGTGATCTCCCTAGGCAGTTCCGATAGGCTGACGCAGAACGTGATCGCTAACAAAAGTATCGCCTCGTATCATCCCAGCGATCGCCGTTTCTCGATGTTGTATCATGCGGAGGTGGAACAATATGCGTTGCACCGGGAGGCTTACGACTACTATTTTAATTTGCAGAAGAACATAGAGGAGTCTGGTAGCTTGTTTGCCCCTATTCCTTCCGAGATGAAAGGGAATATCCGCTGCGTGACGGACCCGGAGGTTCCGGTGATCGGTTTCGTGGAAGTAGCGACAGTGACTCGCCTCAAGCGTTTCTTTCCGGAGATAGAGAAGGTATATGAGGCCGAGGTTACGGGCTGCGCAAGCACGATCGTACAGGGATCGGAATATGATAATAATCCGGATTACGGATATGTTTCCTATAATCCGATGAATGCGGCGAGTAATACGTATGCGCTGAAACGTTGTATGGATTGCGGCCGTTTTGGTTCGAAACAGAAGCCCTCTTGGTGGCCTACCAGTCATTTATAATTTAGTTGCTATGAAGAAGTCTATGATAAAACAATGTATCTTGTCGCTCCTCTGCCTCTTATGGGCGGGGCAAACGGTTCTCGCAGGGGAATTGCGAGAGCGGGTTTACCTGCAAACGGATAAGCAATTTTATCTGTCGGGCGAGCTTGTATGGATGAAATTCATTGCCACGGATTTGGACCAACGGTTGTCCGACGTGAGCAAGGTGGGATATGTGGAGCTTCTGGATAGCGCCTCGGCGGTCGTGCAAGCCCGACTCGTGCTGGAGAAGGGGGTAGGGAATGGTTGCCTGCAATTGCCTTCTACCTTGCCGACCGGAAACTACCGGCTGGTTGCCTATACCCGTTATATGCGGAACGAGGGGGAGGAGGTCTTCTTTGAGAAGCCGCTGACGGTGGTGAACACCTTCGTGACGAATGAGGCCCTGCTGACGGATACTTTATTGCCCGCTTACTCTTTTACGAGGCGAGAGGGCCCGGTTTCCGTATCGCCGGACCGTATGACCTATGATACCCGTTCAGGGGGGGAGATCCGGATAAACGGCCTGCCCCCGGATCTACAGACCCTATCGGTCTCTATCGCCGGGATCGACTTGTATAAACCTTCCGCCCGGAGCGGTATCGTTGATTGGAAACAAAGCATGCCTACTACGGGATCATCGCCTGCCGATCGTAAATTCTTGGCGGAATACGAGGGGCCGATCCTGACGGGGAAAGTGATCGATCTGTCTACGGGCGAACCTTCGTCTAAGGAGGCGGTGAGGCCTTTATTGGGCTTTTCCGGGGGGGAGATCCGCCTTTTCGGGGGGCAACTGGGCGCTGCCGGGGAGGTGACTTTCTTTACGAAACATATATCCGGGACGCACGAGATCGTGACGGTGGCTTTATCCCCTTCCTCCTCTCGCTACCGGGTGGACATCGAATCTCCTTACGCTACGCATCCGGAGAAGGAGCTTCCCGCCTTGAGATTGAATCCCGCTTGGCAAGATGAGTTGGTGAAGCGGAGCGTGGGGCTACAGGTGTTGCATGCTTACCGGTCTGATTCCTTGGTTCGGGAAAAAGCGGAGAAGCCTTGGTTCCAGTGGCAACCGGATTGGAGTTATCTTTTAGATGAGTACACCCGTTTCACGACGATGGAGGAAGTCGTTATCGAGTTTATCCCCGGCCTTCGTTTCCGTAAGATGGATGGGGTTCGCCGGTTGGCGGTCCTGACCGAGGAGCGGATCGGGTATACGATCGGTAACTCATTGGTTTTATTGGATGGTATCCCCATCACCGATCACGAGATCATTTTTAAGTACGATCCCCTAAAAATCCGGAAGATCGATGTGTATAAAGGTAAGTACGTATTCGGTGGGCAGATATTCGACGGTATCGCCTCCTTCTCCTCTTATGAGCATAATTACCCGGGTCTGGTAGTCGATAACTCCACCCAGTTCTTTGATTATGAGGGCACGCAAGCCCAGCGCATCTTCTATATGCCCGCTTACCGGACAGAGGCCGAGAAGCGATCTCCTGTTCCGGATTTCCGCCATACCTTACTTTGGCGACCCGATATCCGGACAAACGGCGAGTCCTCTATATCCATCCCCTTTACCACCTCCGACCTGACCGGTGATTTCACCATCACCATCGAGGGCCTGACCCAAACCGGCGAGGCCCTCTACGCGACGGAACAATTTCAGGTAAAATAGCGTGCGATATG
This sequence comes from Parabacteroides sp. AF27-14, assembly GCF_003635425.1. Taxonomy (NCBI): domain Bacteria; kingdom Pseudomonadati; phylum Bacteroidota; class Bacteroidia; order Bacteroidales; family Tannerellaceae; genus Parabacteroides; species Parabacteroides sp. AF27-14. The sequence continues at coordinate 201,955 of NZ_QTLZ01000005.1, read as the reverse complement.
GATTATTCTATTTATCTTTGTAACCTTACTATGGGAAATTAAATCGGATTGAAGATTATGGGAACATTGGAATTGAAATTATCATTGATACAACGGCTCAGTCTCATAAATGATGATGATTTGTTACATCGTATCAAGAGCTTGATTGATAGGATGGAGGAAAGGCAAGCCCTTCGCTTCTCGCCGGAAGTAAAGGTTGCCATAAAGCATGCGCGAGAAGATATCTCGGAGGGGCGTTTTATTGAAGATGAAGGACTGGATAGATATATGGAGCGATGGGTAAACGAAAGTTGATTTGGTCTCAATCAGCTTTGAATGATATGACCGAAATTTTTGACTATTATAATAAACGTAATAAGAGTAAAACGTACAGCACTAAATTATTAGGAGAGTTTAGGGCGATAATGCGTTTAATCCTTTCTTCTCCTCGTATGGGGATCAAGACAGAGGATGAGAATATCCGTTATGTGCTATCTGGTAACTATGCCTTATTTTATGAAATCAAGTCTTGTACAATAGAGGTCTTGATTGTTTGGGATTGCAGACAAAGTCCCGGGCGGTTGGAGATGTGCATCCGTCAACGTCGTTGATATGAAATAAAAACAATTCAAGATATCCTCATTCTCATCTTAAATCCGTACTTTTGGCGAAAAATCAGATTTGAAGATGAGAAGTTTCGCTAGTGACAACAATTCCGGCGTGCATCCCCGGGTAATGGATGCGATCATCAAGGCAAATGATAATCATGCGGTTGGATATGGTGATGATCCTTGGACAGAGGCCGCTACGAGTAAGATACAAGAAGTGTTCGGCAAGGATGCTTCTCCTTTTTTCGTGTTTAACGGGACGGGGGCGAACTCCGTGGCCCTGCAAGCCGTAACCCGTCCGTTTAATAGCATCCTGTGCGCCGAGACCGCCCATATCAACGTAGACGAATGTGGTGCTCCCGCACGGATGACCGGTTGCGCCATCGTTACGATCTCTACGACGGACGGTAAGCTGACACCGGAATTGATCCGTCCCCATCTGAAGAACTTCGGGGTTTGCCACCATTCGCAACCCAAGGCCGTTTATATCTCCCAAGTATCAGAATTAGGTACGATCTATACGATAGAGGAAGTGAAAGCGATCGCCGATCTCTTACATTCGTACGATATGTATCTGCATATGGACGGAGCCCGCTTGGCGAACGCCTGCGCTTACCTGAATTGCACGATGCGCCAAGTGACTGTAGACGCAGGCGTGGATATCTTGAGCTTCGGAGGCACGAAAAACGGTATGATGATGGGAGAGGCCGTGGTCTCGTTCCGCCCGGAGATCACGGAGAACCTGCGATTTTACCGGAAGCAATCCGCCCAGCTAGCCTCGAAGCTACGTTATCTCTCCGCCCAGTTCATCCCTTATCTGGAAAATAACCTCTGGCTGGAGAACGCCATGAAAGCGAATATCAGCGCCGCCAAGCTAGCGGACGTGCTACGACAATACCCGGAGATTCATTTTACGCAGAAGATCGAGTCCAACCAGCTCTTCTTCACGATCCCTGCCGAGGCGTTGAGGAAGCTGCAAGATAAATATTTCTTCTATATGTGGAACGAGGAGATCAACGAGGCCCGTCTCGTTACCTCTTGGGATACTTCCGGCGAGGATATCGCTGAGTTCGAGCAGTCATTGAAAGAGATATTCGGTTAAGGTATAGATATAAAATGAATATAAACATTAGATCGAATCCTATGAGGAAATGGTTTATTTGGGCGATCGTTATGATCGGATGCTTGCCCATAAATAAGGCATTGGCACAGCAAAGCGGCGATGCCGAGCGGAATACGTTGCGTATCATGAGCTATAATATCCGCAACGGAAGGGGCATGGATGAGGTGACGGACCTCGAGCGTATAGCGGAGGCTATACGTAAGGTAGCCCCCGATGTAGTCGCCGTACAGGAGGTAGATAGCGTGACCGGAAGAAGCGGCGGGATCGACGTGCTCCGGACACTGGGAGAACGCACCCTGATGTTCCCTACCTACGCCCCGGCCATCGACTTTGATGGCGGTAAATACGGAGTAGGTATGCTGAGCAAGGAGAAGCCGGTGAGCTACCGCTATATCGCCCTTCCCGGACGGGAGGAGGAACGGGGCTTGCTATGGGTCGAGTTTGAGAGATATATCTTCTGCTGCACGCACCTTTCCTTGACGCCGGAAGACCGGATGCTTTCCTTGCCGATCCTTCGGCGGGAAGCCGCTTCCGCGCATAAACCCCTGTTTATCGCCGGGGATTGGAACGCTACGGCGCATTCCCCCTTTATCACGGAAATCAGCAAGGATTTCCAGTTGTTGAGCAATCCTAAACAGGCTACATTCCCGGCTTTCACGCCGGATAGCTGTTTGGACTATATAGCGGGTTATGTAAAGAATGGACAGCCCTTTACCCGTTTGTCCGCATGGGTTCCCGAAGAGGCGGTGGCATCGGATCATCGCCCGGTCGTAACGGAGGTTCGTCTGAAGGCTAAGCCGGAAGAGATCTTTTATGCGGCGCCCTATCTCCAAAATCCTACGGAGGGCGGCATAACGGTGATGTGGCAGACCCATGTCCCTACGTATAGTTGGGTAGAATACGGTACGGACACGCTGAACCTGAAAAAGGCCCGTACCATCGTGGACGGTCAAGTGATATGCAACGGCTTGCATAATAAGATCCGGCTGACGGACCTACGACCGGGGCAAACCTATTACTACCGGGTATGCTCGCAAGAGATCATGCTTTACCAAGCCTATAAGAAAGAGTTTGGCGAGACGGCGGTATCCCCGTTCTACACCTTCACGCTCCCTTCCGCATCCCAAAAGGATTTCACGGCCTTGATCTTTAACGACCTGCATAAGCATATCCCGACCCTAGACGCCTTATACGGGCAAGTGCGTGATATCCCTTATGATTTCGTGGTATTTAACGGGGATTGTATAGACGATCCCGCCAATGAGAAAGAAGCTTTGTATCATTTGGCTTATTTATGCGGGAAGGTGGGCGCCAGTCATGTACCCGCTTTCTTCCTTAGAGGCAACCACGAGATACGCAACGCTTACTCGATCGGCCTGCGTGCCTTGTTTGACTATGTGGGCGATAAGACGTATGGGGCGTTCAACTGGGGAGATACCCGTTTCGTCATGCTGGATTGCGGCGAGGATAAACCGGATAGCACATGGGTGTATTATGGCCTGAACGATTTCACCGGTCTCCGGAAAGATCAAGTGAATTTCCTCTCGAAAGAATTGAGCGGCAAGGAGTTTAAGCAAGCCTCGAAGCGGGTTTTATTGAACCATATCCCTATCTACGGAAACGGAGATGCCTATGAGCCTTGTCCGGAACTTTGGGGAAACCTGTTGGCGAAAGCCCCTTTCAACGTGAATATATCCGCCCATACGCATCAATACGCCTTCCACCCGAAAGGCTCGTTGGGAAACAACTTCCCGGTGATCGTAGGCGGGGGGTATAAGCTCGATTCGGCTACGGTGATGGTATTGCGGAAGAAAGGAGACGAGATGAGTGTACGAGTGTTGAACGCAAAAGGGGAGACCTTATTAGACTTGAAATTATAAGAGACAGGATGAATACGGATTTGATTTACGGGATCGATGACCGTCCGCCTTTGAAAGAGACGCTTTTTGCCGCCATCCAACATCTGCTGGCTATTTTCGTTGCGATCATAACACCTCCCTTGATTATCGCCGGGGCGCTGAAACTGGATCTGGAGACGACCGGTTTCTTGGTTTCCATGGCCCTATTCGCCTCCGGGGTATCCACATTCGTTCAATGTCGTAAATTAGGACCGGTCGGGGCGGGGCTGCTATGTATCCAAGGAACCAGCTTCTCGTTTATCGGCCCGATTATCACGGCTGGCCTGGCGGGAGGGCTTCCCCTTATTTTCGGCGTTTGTATCGCCGCCTCTCCGGTAGAGATGATCGTGAGCCGTACTTTTAAGTATCTGCGCTCGGTGATTACTCCCTTGGTATCGGGTATCGTGGTGTTGCTCATCGGCTTGAGCTTGATCAAGGTAGGAGTGGTCGCTTGCGGCGGGGGGTATACGGCTATGGATAACGGTACGTTCGGTAGTTTGCGTAATGTCGGAGTAGCTGTGTGCGTCTTGTTGAGTGTCTTGTTCTTCAATCGTTGTAAGAACAAGTATTTGCGGATGAGTTCCATCGTGCTAGGGTTGTGTATCGGTTACGCGATCGCTTTCGCCATGGGGATGGTGGATATGGAGGCTGTCTCCTCGCAAAACCTGAGAGGGTTTAATATCCCGGTTCCCTTCAAATATGGATTGGATTTTAATATCTCTTCATTCGTGGCGATCGCATTGATCTATCTGATCACGGCGATCGAGGCTACGGGGGATATTACCGCCAACTCGATGATATCGGGGAAATCGATCGAGGGAGAAGGCTACCTGAGGCGAGTCTCCGGCGGGGTGCTGGCGGATGGGGTGAACTCGTTTATCTCCGGAATTTTCAACTCTTTCCCGAACTCTATCTTCGCCCAGAATAACGGGATCATCCAGCTGACGGGAGTCGCCAGCCGGTACGTGGGGTATTATATCGCGGGTATGCTGATCCTGTTGGGATTATTCCCGGTTGTCGGCGTTATCTTCTCCTTGATGCCCGATCCGGTGCTGGGAGGAGCTACCCTGCTGATGTTCGGTACGGTGGCGGCAGCAGGTATCCGTATTATCGCCGCCCAAGATATCAACCGGAAGGCCACGTTGGTGTTGGCGGTTAGTTTGTCCTTGGGGTTGGGGGTGGAGCTGATGCCGGATATTCTAGGGGCCGCTCCTCAAGTGATCCGTGGCATTTTCTCCTCCGGTATTACGACGGGTGGCTTGACGGCCATTCTGGCGAATTTATTTATACGTGTAAAAGAAGATCAAACAGAATAACAAATTATGGAATTATTGAAGCAACGCATCTTGCAAGACGGCCGCTGTTATCCCGGCGGTATCCTTAAAGTGGATAGTTTTATCAACCATCAAATGGACCCGATGTTGATGTATAAGATCGCCGAGGAATTTATCCGTCGTTTTCAAGATCGTAAGATAAACAAGATCGTGACCATCGAGGCGAGCGGTATCGCCCCGGCCATTATGGTGGGTTATATCATGCAGTTGCCGGTGGTCTTCGTAAAGAAGAAGAAACCGAAGACGATGGAGAACATGCTCTCTACCGTGGTCCATTCCTTCACGAAGGATCGTGACTATACGGTATGTATCAGCAATAACTTCTTAACCCCGGAGGATCATATCCTGTTTATCGATGATTTCTTGGCTTACGGAAACGCCGCCATGGGAATGGTCGAGTTGGCGGAGCAATCGGGAGCCGTGATCGAGGGTATGGGTTTTATTATCGAGAAGGCGTTTCAAGATGGCGGGAACCTGCTGCGTGAAAAGGGCATACGTGTGGAGAGCCTCGCCATTATCGATAATCTGGATGATTGTAAGATAACGGTTCGTTAAAGGAAAAGATATGGATGAGAGAATAAAAGAAAAGTTGATTAACCGTGCGAAGACGAATCCTTATGTGAATTTTCTGGGGATCGACTTCACGGTTATCGAGGAAGGTCGTGTAGAGGCGCATATGCCCTTGCATGACGAGCAGAGACAATATAGCGGCGTGACGCATGGGGGTGTCTTGGCTGCTTTGGCGGATACGATCGCCGGTTTCGCCGCCTATACGATGACCCCGCTGGAGAAAGACGTGCTGACGGCAGAGTTGAAAATGTCTTTCTTACGGGCCGCTTGGGGTAATGAGCTGATCGCCAAGGGTACCGTGATCAAGGCGGGACGGAATATACATTTTTGTGAGTGCGAGATTTATTGCGACGATAAGTTGGTGAGCAAATCTTCCGGCACCTTTTGTGTGGTCCATCCCCAAGTATAGAAAAGATGTTACTTATTTATCAATATCATGAAGACTTCAAATGTAAAAAGAATCCTTTGCGGCTGCCTGTTGTTCGCCGCTACGTGGCCGGCATTCAGCCAGCCTGCCACGAATCCCCGCCTGATCATCCGTGCGGATGACATGGGGTCGTTCCGTTCCGCCAATATAGCGTGTATGGAAGGGTATAAGAATGGGGTGGAGACCTGTATAGAGGTTATGGTTGTCACCTCGTGGTTCCCCGAGGCCGCCCGGCTGTTGAGGGAGAACCCGGGGATAGATGTCGGGCTTCACCTGACGCTGACCAGCGAATGGGATAACGTGAAATGGCGTCCGCTGACGCATTGTCCCAGCTTGACCGATAGCAATGGCTATTTCTTGCCGATGATGTCTCCGAATCCCGCCTACCCGGGTCTGGCCATTCTGGAGAATACATGGAGCTTGGCCGAGATCGAGCAAGAGGCCCGGGCCCAGATAGAGATGGCCTTGAAGAACATTCCCCAGATCAGCCATATCTCCGGCCATATGGGATCGACCGGTTTCGATCCGGAGGTGGTGAAGCTGATGCGCCGCTTGTCCGAGGAATATCATCTGCCGGTCGTGGATCGGGTAGAGGCGATGCAGGAATATGATTTCACCTATTCCGGGTATGATGGAGCCTCCAAGACCCCGGCCGAGAAGGAGGCCAGTTTCATCCGGATGCTGGATAAGCTGGAACCCGGTAAACGCTATATGTTCTTGGATCACCCGGCCTTGGATAACGAGGAGATGAAAACCGTCGGGCATATCGGCTACGAGAACGTGGCGATGGACCGTCAAGGCGTGACCGATCTTTTTACCAGTCCGAAGGTGAAGCAAGCCTTGAAGGATAAGAACATAGACTTGATCAGCTATAACGACCTGACCAAGGAACTTCCTCGTGCGGAAGCCTCGAAAGCCTTGGATAAGGCGTTTGGCAATTACCTGCGGGCGGTGAAAAAGGCGGATCAAGACTTGCATAGTATCATGATCCTCCAGCATGGAAAGGTCGTAAAGGAGCAATGGCTGGGTGAGGGCGACCGCCATACGCCGCATGTCTTGAACTCCGTTAGCAAGACCTTTACGGCTACGGCTATCGGTTTCGCCGTCGCGGAGGGTAAATTGAAGGTCACGGACAAGGTGATCTCCTTCTTCCCCGACCAATTACCGGCCGAGGTAAGCCCTTACTTGAAAGAGCTGGAGATACGTCACCTATTGACCATGTCCTCCGGCCACGATGTCGATCCCACCGCTTTAGTACGGCAGAAGGGGAACGAGAAGGCCGATTGGGTAAAGATTTTCCTCTCGGCGCCGTTGGTACATAAACCGGGAACCTATTTCGTATACAACAGTCTCGGCACGTATATGCTTTCCGCTATCATCCAGAAGGTGACCGGTGAGAAGGTGATCAATTATCTCTATCCCCGTCTGTTCCGTCCGCTGGGTATCGTCGGCGCTACTTGGGAAGAGAGTCCCCAAGGCATCAATTGCGGCGGTTGGGGTTTGTATCTCAAGACCGAGGATCTAGCGAAAATGGGTCAGTTTTTCCTGCAAAAGGGAAAATGGAACGATAAGCAATTGCTTCTCGAAAGCTGGATAGAGGAAGCCACCACCTCCAAGATAGCCTCTTTGCCCGCCGGTATGAGACCGGAGAACTTGAAGATGAAGCCGAAAGATAGCGACTGGTTACAAGGCTACGGTTACCAGATGTGGCGTTGCCGCCATAACGCCGTTCGTGCCGATGGAGCCAATGGACAATACATTATTATATTGCCCGAGCAAGATGCGGTAATCGCCATGACTGCGAATATCGGCGATATGCAGGCCGAGATCAACTTGATATGGAAATATATCTTGCCTGCCTTGAGATAGGAACTGTAGGACCTACGTCCGGGAAACCAATAAGAGCCCCCGGACGTAAGCCTATGACTTGTTGGGCGTAAGCGAATGGTTTGCGGTACGTAAGTCAATGGATTACGGGAAAAACTCAATGATTCCCACCCCGTAAACCATTGGGTTACGAAAAAAGAAAAGCCTTCTGGTCACAGACCGGAAGGCTTTTCTTAGTTGCGGAGGCAAGACTCGAACTTACGACCTTTGGGTTATGAGCCCAACGAGCTACCACTGCTCCACTCCGCGATATAGTTGCTATCATTTCTTGATTGCGAGTGCAAAGGTAGGGATATTTTCTTACAAAACAAATTTATTGCAAGTTTTTTTTAATATACTTGGTAGATACGATCTTTTTTAAGTACTTTGCGCACAGTTTTAATCAAAATGTGCAATACAATGCCGATGACAGTTTCTAAAACACGTGACAGGTTGGTGGATGTGGCCAGACAATTGTTTGCCCGCATGGGGGTTGATAACACGACGATGAACGATATTGCACAGGCATCTCGTAAGGGGAGACGTACGCTTTATACGTACTTTAAAAGCAAGAACGAGATCTATTTGGCGGTAGTGGAGTCGGAGCTGGACCAGCTTCATAAGATGCTGGTGGACGTGGCCAGCAAGGATCTGCCGGCGGACGAGAAGTTGCTGACGTTTATCTATAGCCGCTTGGACGCTGTAAAGGCGTTGGTATTTCGGAACGGTACGTTGCGAGCTACCTTCTTCCGTGATATATGGCGGGTGGAGAAGGTACGCAAGAGCTTCGACCTTCGGGAAGTGGAGATCATTAAGGGAATATTGGACGATGGCGTGAAGGAAGGTGTATTCAGCATGCCGGACACGGACATTACCGCCCTCGTGCTCCATCATGCCTTGAAAGGACTGGAGGTGCCCTATATCCGGGGGATCATGGGTGATAATATCAGCCAGCGGATTAAACGTAGAGACAATGTGATGAATTTAATATTCAACGGAATAAAGATTAAGTAAATCAAAGACACTAAGGAATGTTTATTAATGCGACAGGGTTTTATGTGCCTGAAGAACGGGTAGATAACCAACATTTTCTTGAATTGAGCGGGTTGACAAGTGAGTGGATTGAGCAACGGACGGGAATTCATACCCGCTCGAAAGCGAAAGAGGGGGAGAATATCAATACCATGAGCCTTGAGGCCGTGAAGGACGCTCTTCCCAAATTGCCTTACGATATCACGGAGGTAGACTTGATCGTCTCCGCTTCGTATTCTCCCTATGATACGGTTGCGACGGCCGCGCATACGGTTCAACATGAGTATACTATCGCTGACGCGAAAGCTTTATATCTATCCTCGGCTTGTTCTTCTTTCTTGAACGCCTTGGAGGTTGTGGAGGGATATTTCGCCATGGGGAAGGCTTCCAAGGCTTTGGTGCTTTCCGCTGATAAGAACTCCGCTTATTATAATGAGACAGACCCGAAGGCGGGCCATTTATGGGGTGATGCCGCCGCCGCTTTCTTTATCTCCAAGGAGCGGATCGGTGAGGGCGACGCTGAGATCGTAGAGGTCTACACGCAAGGTCTCGGACATTTGTCGAAAGCGATGGAGGCGGTTCACTTGCGTCCTCGTGACGGCGGTATCTTGATGCCGGAGGGGCGTGACGTATTTATCCAAGCTTGTACCTATATGCCTAAGAATGTCCTTCATTTGTTGGAGAAGAACGGTTATACGCTGGATAACCTTACTTATTTCATCGGCCATCAGGCGAATATGCGTATCATGGCGAATATCGCCAAGCAATTGAACTTGCCGGACGAGAAATTTTTGCACAATATCGAGGAGCTGGGAAATACGGGTTCCGTAAGCTCGGCCTTGGTATATGCCCAGAACGATAAGAATTTCAAGAAAGACGACTTGATCGCTATCACGGTATTCGGCGGTGGCTATTCAACGGGAGCTTGCTTGATTAAACATTGATATTAAAAAATTTGAGTAATATGAAACTATTAGAAGGTAAAGTGGCTGTCGTAACAGGTGCCGCTCGTGGTATTGGTAAGGCTATCGCCTTGAAGTTCGCCCAAGAGGGCGCTAACATCGCTTTCACGGATCTAGTGATCGATGAGAATGGCTTGGCTACACAGGCCGAGATCGAGGCCTTGGGCGTGAAGGCGAAAGGATACGCTTCTAACGCCGCTAACTTTGAAGAGACTCATAACGTCGTTGCCGAGATCGTGAAGGATTTCGGACGTATCGATATCTTGGTGAACAACGCCGGTATCACGAAAGACGGCTTGATGATGCGTATGAGCGAGGGACAATGGGACGCTGTGTTGAACGTGAACTTGAAGTCCGCTTTCAACTTTATCCATGCTTGTACCCCGGTCATGATGAAGCAACGTGCGGGTAGCATTATCAATATGTCTTCTGTCGTAGGTGTTCATGGCAACGCCGGACAAGCGAACTACTCCGCTTCCAAGGCCGGTATGATCGGCTTGGCTAAGTCTGTCGCTCAGGAGTTGGGTTCTCGTGGCATCCGTGCGAACGCTATCGCCCCGGGATTCATCATCACGGATATGACCGCTCAGCTGTCTGACGAGGTACGTGCCGAGTGGTGCAAGAAGATTCCTTTGCGCCGTGGTGGAACGGTCGAGGATGTGGCTAATATCGCTACCTTCTTGGCTTCGGATATGTCTTCTTATGTATCCGGACAGGTTATTCAGGTTGACGGCGGTATGAACATGTAATATGGAGGTTATTTACGAGGATAATCATATTATAGCGGTAGATAAGACCTGCCGTGAGATCGTGCAAGGCGACAAGACGGGGGATAAGCCTCTCTCGGAGATGCTGAAGGTATGGCTGAAGGAGAAGTATTGCAAGCCCGGGAATGTCTTTGTCGGTGTCACGCACCGTCTGGATCGTCCGGTGAGCGGGGTCGTGATTTTCGCCAAGACGAGCAAGGCCCTCTCTCGCTTGAACGAGATGTTTCGTGTCGGTGAGGTGCGCAAGACGTATTGGGCGATCGTCAAGAACCGTCCCCCGCAGGATGAGGGTGAGTTGGTGGATTGGCTGGTGCGGAACGAGAAGCAAAATAAGAGTTACGCTTACGATACCGAGCGGCCGAATGCCAAGAAAGCCATCCTGCGTTATAAATTGATCGCCCATTCGGATAATTATTATCTGTTGGAGATCGATTTGAAGACGGGGCGGCACCATCAGATCCGCTGTCAGTTGGCGAAGATGGGATGTCCGATCAAGGGAGATCTGAAATATGGTTTCGATCGTTCCAATAAGGATGGAGGCATTAGCTTGCACGCACGTAGTGCGGAGTTTCTCCATCCGGTTTCAAAAGAGAACGTGCGAATTGTCGCTCCCGTACCGGACGATAATTTGTGGAAAGCGTTGTCGGTTGATCAATAAGATAATAGATGAAGATCTGGTATCTGTGAAATCCTTTCGGATGGAAAAAGCATTTCATTCGAAGGGATTTTTATTTTTAAGTGTAGACTTTCCCGGCTGGTTGTGGATTTATTCCCCAGTTGGATATGCCCTAATTTTAGTATAAATGTTAACATAAACGCTATACGGTTTGTTATTAAGTGAAGTAACGTTAATTATCGATGTCCTCGAGAAAAATGGAATGATTCTTTCTTTCTTAAATAACAAATGTGACATAAGTAATTTATATAGGTAGAATGAGCAAGAAAAGATTGGCAAAAGTACAGGTTATCTTGATAGCCCTTGTAGTAGCGATGACGGGTTGCCACCATAAGGAAGAGCAGCAATTGCCCATCGTGATCGTAGACAAACCCTCAAAAGAAGACGTGCAGATTTATGGTGAGTACGTGGGACGTATCCGTGCCGCCAGCTTTGTCGAGGTACATGCCCGTGTGGAGGGATTCCTAGAGAAAATGTTGTTTGAGGAAGGTAAACGGGTGAAGCAGAATGAGCCCCTGTTTATGATTAATCCCGATAAATATCGTGCTAGGGTAGAGAAGGCGAAAGCCCAACTGAAGAAAAGCCAAGCCCAAGCGGCCAAGGCCCGGCGTGACGTGGAACGCCTGAAACCGTTGTACGAGCAACACGCCGCCAGCCAGCTGGATTTGGATAACGCCACGGCCGCTCTGGAAGACGCCGAGGCGAATATCGCCATGAGCAAGGCGGATCTGGATCAAGCGGAGATGGAGTTGAGCTATACGGTAGTGACCTCGCCGCTGTCCGGGTATATCAGTGAGCGTTTCGTGGATGTGGGCGCTTTGGTGGGCCCGGGTGTCAATTCGAAATTGGCGGCTGTCGTGAAGAGCGACACGGTATTGGTCGATTTTAAGATGACCGCCTTGGATTACCTGCGTGCCGAGCGTCGTAACGTGAAGTTTGGCGAGCGGGATACGACCCGTTCGTGGCAGCCTACCGTGACGGTTACCTTAGCGGACGACTCTGAATACCCGGTAAAAGGTATCGTGGACTTCGCCGATCCGCTGGTGGACCCGAAGACCGGTACGTTTGGCGTTCGTGCGGAACTATCCAACCCGAACCAGAAATTATTGCCCGGACAGTTCACGAAAGTGAAGCTCTTGCTGGATGTCCGAGAGCGTTCGATTGTCGTTCCCCGGAAAGCGCTCTCGATCGAGAAAGGAGGTGCGTTCATCTATATCATCCGTAGGGACGATATCGCCGAGAAGCGTTTCGTGCAGACCGGCCCGGAGATCGGCAACAAGGTCGTGATCGAACGGGGCTTGGGCGAGAACGAGCGAGTGGTGGTAGAGGGTTATCATAAATTGGTGCCGGGCGTGAAGGTACATGCGGTAGAGGCCGGCGACGAGAAGGCTATCCAAGCGCTTAGAGAGGAGGAAGAACAATGAAACCGGGATTCTTTATAGACCGTCCTGTCTTTTCGACCGTCTTATCGATCCTGATCGTGATTGTCGGAATCATCGGACTGGCATTGTTGCCTGTGGACCAGTATCCGCAGATTACGCCCCCCGTGGTGAAGATCAGCGCCACGTATCCGGGAGCGAGCGCCCTGACAGTGTCTCAAGCGGTCGCTACCCCGATCGAGCAGGAGCTGAACGGTACGCCCGGCATGATTTATATGCAAAGTAGTAGCTCGAACTCGGGTAGCTTGAATATTACGGTGACCTTCGATGTATCCGCCGACGCGGACTTGGCGGCTGTCGAGATCCAGAACCGTGTGAAACTGGCCGAGAGCCGTTTGCCCGCCGAGGTGATCCAGAATGGTATCACGATCGAGAAGCAGGCACCCAGCCTGCTGATGACCTTGAGCTTGATGTCCGACGATCCGAAGTTCGACGAGATCTATCTGAGTAACTTCGCCACGATCAACGTGTTGGACGTATTGCGCCGTATCCCGGGCGTAGGCCGTGTATCGAATATCGGTAGCCGTTATTACGGCATGCAGATCTGGGTGTATCCGGATCGGTTGGCTAATATGGGATTGACGGTAAAGGACTTGCAGGATGCCTTGAAAGACCAGAACCGGGAATCGGCGGCGGGCGAGCTGGGTAAGCAACCTGTGCTGGACGTGGATGTCACCTTGCCTATCATGGCCCCGGGACGTTTGTCCACCGTGAAGGAGTTTGAGGATATCGTGGTGCGGGCGAACCCGGATGGCTCGATCGTCCGGATGAGCGACGTGGCCCGGGTATCGCTGGAGGCTTCCTCGTATTCTACGGAGAGTGGGATCAACGGGAAGAACGCCGCTATCTTGGGTATCTATATGTTGCCGGGAGCGAACGCTCTGGAGGTCGCCACGAAGGTGAAAGAGGCGATGAAGGATATCAGCAAGAACTTCCCGGAGGGCTTGGAGTATAATTTCCCGTTTGATATGACGGAGTATATCTCCCAGTCCGTGCACGAGGTGTATAAGACCTTGTTCGAGGCCCTCTTCTTGGTCGTTCTCGTGGTGTTCCTCTCGTTGCAGAATTGGCGTGCGGCCTTGATCCCGACGATCGCTGTCCCGATCTCCTTGATCGGTACGTTCGGTTTCATGTTGATCTTCGGCTTCTCGTTGAATATGCTTACCTTGCTGGGATTGATCTTGGCGATCGGTATCGTGGTGGACGACGCTATCGTGGTGGTGGAGAACGTGGAGCGTATCATGGCCGAGGAGCGTGTGACCGCCCGTGAGGCTACGCATAAGGCGATGCGGGAATTATCCGGCGCCTTGATCGCTACCTCCATGGTATTGGCCGCCGTGTTCGTGCCGGTGAGTTTCTTGGGAGGTATCACGGGGCAGTTGTACCGTCAGTTCTCCGTTACGATCGTGGTTTCCGTGTTGCTGTCCACGGTAGTGGCCTTGACGTTGAGTCCGGCGATGTGCGCCATCATCTTGCGTCCGTCTCATAAGAAGAAAGCGTTTATTTTCCGTAAGATCAATCTGTGGTTGGCGAAAGGAAATAAGAAATATACGAAGTTGTTGCGTATCTCCATCGCTAATCCCCGCCGTATCTTGGCAGGGTTTGGGATGGTGCTGGTGGCTATCTTCGTCTTGAACCGGGTGTTGCCTACCAGCTTTATCCCGGAGGAGGACCAAGGATTCTTCACCGTAGAGCTGGAGATGCCCGAGGGTACTACCTTGGAGCGTACACGTGCCGTGACAGACCGTGCGATCGAGTTCCTCGACCATCATCCGGCCGTGGCCTACGTACAGAACGTAACCGGTAGCAGTCCCCGTGTCGGTACGAACCAAGGGCGTGCCACGCTGACGGTGATCCTGAAACCGTGGGAAGAGCGTAAATCCTCCGGTATGAAGGTAGAGGACGTGATGGCCGATGCCCGCCGGGAATTCTATTATTACCCCGAGGCTAAGTCGTATGTGAACCGTCCGCCGGTAATCCCGGGCTTGGGCGAGAGCGGTGGTCTGGAAATGCAGTTGGAGGCTAGGGGAGACGCTAGCTGGGATAATTTGGTAAGCGCCACGGATACCTTCCTGTATTACGCCTCGCGAGCGCCGGAGCTTCAAGGTGTGTCTTCCGCTATGCAGAGCGAGATCCCGCAGTTGTATTTCGACGTGGATCGTGACCGGGCGAAGTTCCTCGGCATCCCTTTGTCCGATATCTTCTCGACCATGAAAGCTTATCTAGGCTCCGTGTACGTGAACGACTTCAATATGTTTAACCGTATTTACCGTGTATATATCCAAGCGGAGGCGCCTTACCGGGCTACCCGGGATAATCTGGACTTGTTCTTCGTGCGCAGCAAGGACGGGGCGATGGTTCCCTTGACCGCCTTGGGCACGACCCAATATACGACCGGCCCGGGAACGATCAAGCGTTTCAATATGTTCACCACGGCCTCGATCAACGCTGTAGCCGCCCCGGGATATAGTACGGGCGAGGCGATGGCGGCGATGGAACGGATCGCTAGGGAGCATCTGCCCGAGAATATCGGTCTGGAGTGGAGCGGTCTTTCCTATCAGGAGAAACAGGCCGGCGGGCAGACGGGATTTGTCTTGGCGTTGGTATTCTTGTTTGTCTTCTTGTTCTTGGCGGCTCAGTATGAGAGCTGGATCGTGCCGATCGCCGTATTGCTTTCCTTGCCGGTCGCCACGTTGGGTGCCTACTTGGGTATCTGGGTGACGGGGTTGGAGAACGATATCTATTTCCAGATCGGTCTGGTAACCCTGATCGGTTTGGCGGCGAAGAACGCTATCTTGATCGTCGAGTTCGCCAAGGTACAGGTGGATAACGGGGTAGATGTGGTGAAAGCCGCTATCCATGCCGCTCAGATGCGTTTCCGCCCGATCTTGATGACCTCGTTGGCTTTCGTGTTGGGTATGCTTCCGATGGTGTTGGCTAGCGGGCCGGGCTCAGCTTCCCGCCATAGTATCGGTACGGGCGTGTTCTTCGGTATGCTGGTGGCGATTACGGTAGGTATCGTGTTGGTTCCCTTCTTTTTCGTCTTGATCTATAAGATAAAGGGAAAGATGCGGATGGAACGTATCGCTCAAAAGAAAGAAGTGGTAACCTCTATTTTAAAGAGACACAAAAACGGAAAATTATGATGACAAAGAATTTCTATATAGCCGCTTTCGTCGTTTCTATGCTGGCGTTCTCTTCCTGCAAGATCGGAAAGCGGTACGCACGTCCGGAGTTGAACCTGCCGGACCGGATCGAGGCTTATACGGATACGACCGATACGGCGTCCGTGGAGAATATCCCTTGGGAGAGCCTTTACGCCGATGAGACCTTGAAAGATTTGATCAAAAAGGCTCTGGATAATAATAAGGATATGAAGATCGCCGCCGCCAAGGTGAAGGAGATGATCGCCGCCAAACGGATCTCTTTCGCGAATATGCTGCCGGAGGTGGGTGCGAATATCTATGCGCAAAAGGAACGCTTGAACTATGGAGGGGATGATCCGAAGCCCGATCCGGAGTTTGGGGCGAAACTGACTTTATCTTGGGAATTGGATTTATGGGGCAACCTCCGCTGGGCGAACGAGGCTACCATCGCTTCCTATATGCAGACCGTGGAGGGGCAGCGTGCCTTGCGATTGACCATCATCGCCGAGGTAGCCGCCAATTATTATCAACTTTGCGCCTTGGACCAAGAGTTGTCGATCGTGCAACAAACCTTGGACGCACGTCGTGAGGGTGTCCGCTTGGCGAAGCTTCGCTATGAGGGCGGACTTACTTCCGAGACGGCTTACAACCAAGCCCAAGTGGAGTTGGCCCGTACCGAGACCTTGATCCCCTCGCTGGAGCGTCAGATCAAGATCAAGGAAAGCGACCTCAGCATGTTGTTGGGCGAGTATACGGATGATATCCCCCGTGGCCTTTCCTTGAGCGACCAACACCTGCCGGATGCCTTACCGATCGGCTTACCGTCTTCTTTGCTGGAGCGCCGGCCGGATATGCGTCAAGCGGAGTTTAAGCTTCGGGCGGCGAACGCTCAGGTGGGTGTGGCGCAAACGGACTTATTCCCGAAGATCCGTTTGACAAGTAATTACGGTTTCGAGAGCGATGAGTTAAGCAGTATCTTGAAGAGTCCGGCAGGTTTTATTGCCGGAAGCCTGTTGCAGCCGATCTTCGCCATGGGGAAGAACAAGGCGAAAGTGAAAGCGGCGAAGGCTCGTTACGAGCAAGAGGTCTATAGTTACGAGAAGAGCGTATTAGGCGCTTTCAAGGAGGTGAACAACGCTATCGTGACCGTCCGCAAGGTGAAGGAGATCCGTGCTTCCCGCATGAATCTGGAAGCCTCCGCCAGTAAATATCTGGAACTCGCCCAACTGCAATACATCAACGGTGTCATCAGCTACATGGACGTATTGGATGCCCAGCGTGGTTTGCTGGACGCCCAGATCGGTTTGAACAATGCCGTGCTGGATGAGTTGCTGTCGGTGGTATACCTGTATAAGGCTTTAGGGGGAGGTTTCTAATCCTTATACCTAAAGCAGATATATGGATATCAATTTATAAACCAATGGAACCCATCCTATAACTCAATGGAATACGAACAAGATCCCATTGAGTTATAGGATGGGTTCCATTGGTTTTCTTATTTATAATAACCATTAAATAGTGAGATATTTACGAGTTTTTCGAACAGATCTTTGCGTAGCCATTAAAAATTCCCTATATTGCGCAAGGTGAATGTTATTTGCCTTTATCCTTAAATTTAAACTAAAAGAAAAGACTATTATGAGACAGAGCTTGATAGCGGCGGGAATGTTTTTATTAACGGGAGGTATGGTTGGCTGCGGTACCTCTTCTACCCAAGAGAAAGAGGATCTTATCGTGGTGGACGTATCGAAGGATTATCCCAAAAAGGAACTGATCTTGCAAGATCTTTTTGATGTGGAATATATTCCGTTGGAGACGACGGACGAGTTCGTGACGCTAGGCTGGTTGCAGGCGATTGGGAAGGATGTGATGATCATACGAAATATGTGGGCCGTCGATGGTGATATCTTTATTTATGACCGGAAAGGTAAGGCTATTCGGCATATCAATCGGAAAGGGCAGGGGAACGAGGAGTATGCCGCAACGAGCGGTGTCTATCTGGATGACGAGAAAGGGGAGATATTCGTGGGGAATAGGGCCGATGGCAGTGTGCCGGTCTATGATTTGTACGGCAATTTCAAGCGACGTTTTAAGTTCAATGGGGACGGGTTTGCGGATTTTAGCGCTTTTTATTCCCTGTATGATTTCGACAATGAGCATTTCATCGTCCAGGATTCCAATAGTGGACGCACATTCAATTTCACGACCAAGGAGGAGGACTTGGAGCCTAGAAATCTGTTCCAGCTCATATCCAAGCAAGACGGGAGCGTCTCGAAAGAGATAGAGATTCCTTTTGAGAAAAAGGTGTCGCAAGTATTGTTCGACGAAAAGGGCATAGGTATGGTTAATAACCCTTGTATCGTCCCTTACGGGGATCGTTGGCTACTTACGGAGCCATCTTGCGATACGGTCTACACCTATTCGCCCGCTGATGGATTAAAGCCCTTTATCGTAAGGACTCCCTCTATTCAATCCATGAGCCCGGAGATCTTTCTTTTCCCGGGTGTGGTTACGGATCGCTATTGTTTTATGCAGACCGTAAAGAAAGAATTGAACTTGGCGATGATGGATACCTACTATCGGTTGATGAGAACCGATTTGGTGTACGATAGGGAGACAAAGGAAGTATCTGAGTATGTCCTGTATAACGATGATTTCACGAAAGAAGTACCGATCGCCAACCTCGTGGACGAGATTTTCGACCTCACGGTCTTCAATAACGACGAGATCGCCTTCACGTGGCGGATAAATACCCCCGAACTTGTCGAGGCCTATCAAGAAGGACACCTCAAAGGCAAGTTAAAGGAGATCGCCGCGGGTATGCACGAGGAGGATAACCCCGTGATCATGGTGGCGAAGTATAAGCGATAATGAGAAAATTCTCATTATCTTTGCGCTCATATAATAATCAGAGATAGAAAATGCCATTAAATTTACAAAAGAACTTACCGGCTATCGAGCTGCTGAAGAAGGAACACATCTTCGTGATGGATTCCTTGCGCGCGTCGGAGCAGGATATCCGCCCCCTTCGGGTAGTCGTATTGAATTTGATGCCCCTTAAGATAACGACCGAGACGGACTTGGTTCGCCTCCTCAGTAATACACCCCTGCAAGTGGAACTTGATTTCATGAAGATCAAGGGACATACGCCGAAGAATACGCCCATCGAGCATATGCAGGAATTTTATAAGGATTTCGATGAGATGGCGGATGATTTCTACGACGGGATGATCGTGACGGGCGCTCCCGTGGAGCAGATGCCTTTCGAGGAAGTTAGTTATTGGGAGGAGATCACGCAGATATTCGATTGGGCCCGTACGCATGTTACCTCCACGCTCTATATCTGCTGGGCGGCGCAAGCGGGGCTATACCATTTCTATGGGGTGCCTAAATATGATTTGCCGGCCAAGATGTTCGGTGTCTTCCGTCATTCGCTCCGGGAACCGTTTGTTCCGATCTTCCGGGGGTTCGATGACGAGTTCTTCGTGCCTCATAGCCGTCATACCGAGATTCGCCGGGAGGATATCATGAAGGTGCCCGAGCTCACCTTATTGTCCGAGAGCGAGGAATCCGGCGTCTATATGGCGATGGCTCGTGGCGGACGGGAATTCTTCATCACCGGCCATTCCGAGTATTCGCCCTATACGCTGAATGATGAGTATATGCGTGATTTGGGGAAGGGATTGCCCATCAACAAGCCTCGTAATTATTACCGGAACAACGATCCGGCGCAAGGCCCGGTGGTACGTTGGCGGGGGCACGCGAACCTGCTGTTCACTAATTGGCTGAACTATTACGTATACCAAGAGACCCCGTTCCGCCGGGAAGATATCAAAAAACTAGGAAGCTTGTAAATGAGAAAAGAACCCCGTTCGATAGAACTGTTATCTCCCGCTAAGGATCTGATTTGCGGCAGGGAGGCGATTAACCATGGCGCCGATGCCGTGTATATCGGTGCCCCGAAGTTTGGAGCCCGTGCCGCCGCTGGTAATACGCTGGACGATATACGGCATCTTTGCGATTACGCCCATCTCTATTCGGCTCGTATTTACGTGGCCTTGAACACTATCTTGAAAGAAGAGGAGCTGGCAGAGGCCGAGCAAATGATCTGGCAACTTTACGAGGCCGGGGCGGATGCCTTGATCGTTCAAGACATGGGTATCACCCAGTTGAACCTTCCGCCTATCCCCTTGCACGCCAGTACGCAAACGGATAACCGTACGCCGGAGAAGGTGAGATTCCTGCAAGAGGTAGGTTTCACGCAAGTCGTATTGGCGAGGGAGCTATCGCTGAACCAGATACGGGAGATCGCCGAGCGAACGACCGTGCCTCTGGAGGTCTTCGTACACGGGGCGCTGTGCGTAAGCTATAGCGGCCAGTGTTACCTGAGTGCCGCCTTGAGCGGACGAAGCGCCAACCGGGGGGAATGCGCCCAGTATTGCCGCCTGCCTTATAGCTTGATCGACGCGGACGGGAAGGAGATCGTATCGGGTAAGCATCTCTTATCCTTGAAGGACATGAACCGGGGCGAATACTTGGAGGAGTTGTTGGATGCCGGTGTCTCTTCCTTGAAGATCGAGGGTCGTTTGAAGGATGTATCTTACGTGAAAAACGTAACGGCTTGGTACCGGAAGAAACTGGACGCTATCTTGGCCCGTCGGCCGGAATACCGTCGTGCCTCGGCCGGGCATAGCACTTACACGTTCGAACCTGTGGCGGAGAAAAGCTTCAACCGGGGTTTCACGCCTTTCTTATGGAAGGAGCGCACGAAGGATATCACCAGCTTTGATACGCCTAAGTCCTTGGGGGAGCCGGTGGGTACGGTGAAGGAACTGAAAGGAAACTCTTTCACGATCGCCGGACTGAAACAATTGAATAACGGAGACGGGCTTACCTTCTTCAACGAGAAAGGGGAGTTGGAGGGCTTCCGGGTAAACCGTGTGGAGGCGAACCGGATCTTTACGTTGGATCGCCCGGCGATCCGTCCGAAGATGCCTTTGTACCGGAATTTCGATCAAGAGTTTGATAAACTGCTATCCAAGCCATCCGCCGAGCGGAAGCTCTCTGTCCGGATGGAATTTCAAGATAACGCCTTTGGCTTCACGTTAAGTATGACAGACGAGACAGGAGCCCGTATCATGCTTACCCAGCCGTTCGAGAAAGAACCGGCCCGGCGGGATCAAGCGGAGAATATCCGTACCCAGCTCTCTAAGTTGGGAAATACGCCTTTTGAGGCGGTGGAGGTCACCGTGGCGATGTCCGATAACTGGTTTGTCCCTTCTTCTTTATTGGCCGAGATGCGTAGGCAAGGGGTGGAGAGGCTTATCTCTACCCGGCGGATTCGTTACCGCAGGGAAGAGGCTCGTCCGGTAAAGCCGTGTGTAGGCGAGACTTTGGAAATCCCTTTCCCAGAGAAGCGTCTGACTTATTTAGGGAATGTCTCCAATAGCAAGGCTGGTGCCTTTTATAAGGCGCATGGCGTGACTGCCGTGGAAGACGCTTTCGAGTTGTCTCCCCAGAAGGATGTCCCTTTGATGTTCACGAAACATTGCCTGAGGTACAGTATGGGATGGTGCCCTACTTACCAGAAGCAGAAGTCTCCCTATAAGGAGCCTTACTTGCTGTGCTATAAGGAAACGCTCTTGCGTTTGCGCTTCGACTGCAAGAATTGCCAGATGTTGATCTATGCGGAGGAATAACCGGCTTTGTAACTACTTAATCCGATAAATAAAACAGGTATGAAACGACAAATTTTCTCGCTGTTCCTGCTCTTGCTCACGTTGGTAGCTTGTGGGGATAAGCCTTTGGACCCGAATAAACCCGTATATGTGAAAATCAAGACGACGATGGGAGACGTCACCGTCCTGCTATACGACGATACGCCTCTTCACCGGGATAACTTCATAAAGCTCTGCCAGTCGAACGAGTATGAGGGTATGCTTTTCCACCGTGTTATCAAGGAGTTTGTCGTGCAAGGTGGTGATCCGGAGAGTAAGGCGCATGAGCCGGGTGCCTTGTATGGGGATGGCGATGGTGGTTATACCGTTCCCGCCGAGATATTACCCAATCATTTTAATAAGAAAGGCGCTTTGATCGACGCGAAAGAGATCGATGCCGTGAATCCGGAACGTGCCTCCGCCGGTACGCAGTTCTGTTTTGTGCAAGGGAAAGTCTTGGACGACAAGGAGCTTGCGGAGAAAGAGGCTCGTATCAATGAGATCCGCCGCAACTGGTTGTACTATAAATTCCGGGATGAGCTGAAAAAGCAAGATCCTTCCTTGGCCGCCGATTCCTTGGAGAATGAGTTACATGCCCGTGCGTCCATCTTGGTGGAAGATACGTTGGCGGTATTAGGCCCGGTAGTGATCCCGGCCGAACGGCGTGAGATTTATAAGACAATCGGTGGCGTTCCGCATCTGGATGGCTCGGTAACGATCTTTGGCGAGGTAGTGGAAGGCTTCGATATCGTAGAGAAGATCTCCGTGGTAAAGACGGATAAGAACGATCGTCCTTTACACGACGTGATGATTAAATCGACGAAGGTTTTCCAGAAATAATAACAATGCCTATTATAAGGAGGTAACGATGCCCATTGTAAGCTCCTTATAATGGGCATCGTAAACACTTTAGAATGGGCATTGTTAAAACCCTCGGATAGCTCTTGTTATACGAGGCTGATCGCTAGCTTGTTATACTAAAAGTATCATCGATCATATTTGGCTCTCGAGCCATTCCAGATACTTCTTTACTCCCTCCGTATCTTCCGCCTCGGGGCTCCAAGGCGCTAGGTTCTCCGGTGCTAGCGGCGCGAACGGCCCTTGCTTTATCTCATAAATAACCGATCCGGATTCCAGTACCAGAAGCCCGTGCCATGTCCCGGCCTTGATCTCCGCTCCATAAGCGCCTTCCTTTGGATTCAGTATCGTTTTCTCCGTGATATTCCCTTCCTCGTCAAACAAGAATACCGCTACCTTCCCACGCAGCAACAAGAAGATCTCGTCTTTCGCCGGATTTAAATGCCGGTGCGGACGCAAATACGTACCGGGCTCCATGGCATTCAGTAACCGATTGATCGGATCATCCAATCTCTCATGGAAATTATAGTTCATTCGCAGGCGGGGAGACTGCAAGGCTTTGGCCTGGGTCTCGTCGAGTAATTGTTCGTTGATTATCTTCATCTCTGTATCTTATTGTATTTCTGAGCTACGAATATACGAAATATTTATTGGTCAATACTTGATATTCCTTATCTTTGCGCCTTGATGATACATATTCTTGAGTCTGAAAATTAAATATTTATGTTATTTAATTCCATAGAGTTCCTTATATTCCTGCCATTGGTTTTCTTTGGTTACTGGTTTGTTTTCAAGTCTTTGCGGTGGCAAAATCTATTTGTGGTAGCTGTTAGTTACCTGTTCTACGGATGGTGGGACTGGCGCTTTTTGCTGCTGATCCTGTTTACGTCGTTATGCAGTTACTTGAGTGGAGTCTATTTGGAGAAATGCGCTGGCAACCGGTCGGTCCAAAAGTGGATAAGTGCCGGCAATATTTTACTGAACCTTTCGATCTTGGGTGTATTTAAGTACTTTGATTTTTTTACCGAGAATTTGGTAAATGTCCTTCACCTATTGGGCTGGGATGCCGATTACGTGACGTTGAATATCTTGCTCCCTGTCGGGATCAGCTTTTATACGTTTCAGGCTTTGAGCTATACGATTGATGTTTACCAAGGTAAAATCAAGGCGACTCATGATATCGTGGCATTCTTCGCTTATATCAGTTTCTTCCCCCAATTAGTGGCGGGCCCGATAGAACGGGCTACCCATTTGTTACCTCAGTTTCTCCGGCCTCGTAATTTCGATTGTGATCTGGCGTTGGATGGTATACGCCAGATGCTTTGGGGATTTTTCAAGAAAGTGGTGGTTGCCGATAACTGCGCTTTGTTCGTGAACGGTGTGTTTGAGAATTACCAGACGTTGGATGGGAGTACCTTGTTTCTGGGGGCTTTCTTCTTTACGATACAGATTTACGGTGATTTTTCCGGATACTCGGATATAGCGATCGGCTGTGCCCGGTTGTTTGGCATAGACCTTATGCAGAACTTTAAGTATCCTTATTTCTCCCGGGATATAGCGGAGTTTTGGCGGCGTTGGCATATCTCTTTGACGACTTGGTTCCGGGATTATATCTATATACCGCTAGGGGGGAGCCGGGTCGGAAAATGGAAGAGCTTCCGGAATACCCTTGTTATTTTCTTGGTAAGTGGGTTCTGGCACGGGGCTAACTGGACGTTTGTGGCATGGGGAGCGTATCATGCGTTGTTGTTTCTGCCATTGCTATTGTTGGGTCAAAATAGGAGGTATAGAGATTCCGTGGCGGAAAACAGTTTCCTTCCCTCTGTGAAGGAATTGACACAGATGGGAGTTACGTTTCTACTGGTCTTATTGGGATGGATTCTGTTCCGGTCGGAAGATATATCTCAAGCGGCTGTGTACCTCGAGCGGATGTTCAATGCCTCATTATTCTCGGCTCCTCAACTTGTGGGCTTGGGATTCGGGCAACTCCTGCTGAAGAAATGTTTCTTTTTCACGGCTCTTATGTTCATCGTGGAATGGATCGGCCGAAAACAGGCGCATGGGTTGATGATAGAGGACCTGAGCCTTCCGGTTCGGTATGTTATCTATACGGTATTGCTGATCATCATCTATGGTTTCGACGCCAGTAATCCACAAGGTTTCATTTATTTTCAATTCTGATAAGTATGAGAAGGTTCTTTATAGCTATATTCCGGTATTTAGGGGTGGTAGGATGTTTAGGGTTGCTTAGTTGTCTGTTGATCCGCTCCTATTTTCATATAAGCGTACCCAGCCTCAAGAGTGATCCGGAAGTAGAGGTATTGATTTTGGGAGATTCCCATCCTTTACATTCGATATCCGCCGATATGCTGGGGAAATCGAGGAATGACGCTAAATCCAGTGAGAATTATTTCAATACCTATATCGATTTATGCTTGAAAGCGCCTTACCTTCCCCATTTGAAAACCGTGATATTGGGGTTTGGTTATCATACGTTTACCGTGGCCGATGATTCCTATCAAGATGAGTTTCCTGCCTATATGTCTATTTATCCCCATCTGAAGGAGCGGGAGGATTTGCGACCCTTGGTACAGGAGGCTGTTTCGCCGGTAACCCGTAAGGAGGTCATGTATTCGTATGAGTTTGGCGTTCCGTTCAAGAATTGCGTAGCTGAGATTAAAAGGAATGTGATCGAGCGTATTTTCACGGGGGCGACCGGGGGAACACTAGACGTTATTATCGATCGTCATTACTATGATGATAAGGGTGCTTATTTATTGCCATCCTCATTTCAACAAGAGATGTTGGGGCGAATCGTAGAGGAATGTAAGAAGCGGGATCTGTCTCTTATTTTGTACAATGCCCCTGTTTCCACGGAATATATGGAACGGGTTCCTTCGAGTTATCGAGAATTGACGGATTCTTTGGCTCGGGAATATGTGGATGATAAAACGGTCTTTTATTTAAATTATACGGCTGTATCGCTACCTGATTCTTGCTATAGGGACGCTGATCATTTGAATGAAATCGGTATCCATAGATTTACCCCGTTGTTAAAAGATACCTTGACTTGTTTGGGGGTAATTTCGGAATAGTTTTCGTATATTTGTAGAATAAACGATCGAATTAAATATACCACATGAAAGGAAACCCGCTTTATAT
This sequence comes from Parabacteroides sp. AF27-14, assembly GCF_003635425.1. NCBI lineage: Bacteria > Pseudomonadati > Bacteroidota > Bacteroidia > Bacteroidales > Tannerellaceae > Parabacteroides > Parabacteroides sp. AF27-14. The sequence goes on along the minus strand of NZ_QTLZ01000005.1, from coordinate 176,391 downwards.
CCTGCTTTGGCTATTCCTTATTCTTTGCTTTGCCTGTTCGCCCGGTAAAAAAGAAAAGAAATATGTCATCGGTGTATCTCAATGCTCGATGACGGATATTTGGCGTCAATCCATGATACGTGATATGGAAGTAGAGGCTTTAAATCATCCGGAGATCGAGTTGGTCGTAATGGATGCTAGTCAGGATAATGATACTCAGATCAGCCAGATAAAAGGTTTTATCAAGAAAAAGGTGGATTTGCTGATTATATCGTCGAATGAGACCGAGCCTGTTACGCCTGTCGCTGTTGAGGCGTACAGGGCTGGTATTCCCACTATCATATTGGACCGGAAAATTAATAGCGATGAATATACGACGTATATTGGAGCGGATAATTACGAGATCGGTCGCTCGATCGGAATGTACATCAGCTCCTTGATCAAGGGGGAGACAACGATTTTAGAGATATGGGGACGGAGAGGCTCTTCCTCCGCTACAGAAAGACATCAAGGTTTTGTCGATGCGATGTCTATTGATCCGAATGTGAAAATCCGGGAGTTGGATGGGTATTGGTACAGGAAGAATGCCTATGAGGAAGTCTTGAAGCTGGATTCCATAGAGGATGTCGATATCGTTTTCGCTCATAATGATATGATGGCCTTAGGGGCCCGTGAGGCGATTGAGGAGCGAGATTCGTCGCTGGTGGGGCACGTGGAATTTATAGGCGTAGATGGACTCTTGGGAGGAGGCTTAGGCGTGGAGGCGGTTGCGCAGGGTAAGTTGGATGCCTCTTTTTATTATCCGACAGGTGGTGGGGTGGCTATTAAGGTTGCTTGGCAGATCTTAAGCGGACAAGCTTATACGAAAAAGTATGCATTAAGCACCGCTATGATCGATAAGACCAACGCCGGTACCCTTTATTTACAATCAGACCGGTTGGTAGAATATCAACGCCAGATCGAGAAACAGCGTGCGAATTTGTCGCAATTGCTCTCGAAATATAACTTTCTTTATAGTTCCTTGATTATTATCTTGATATTGGCGCTTTTGTTGGGTGGTTCCGCTATTTACACGGTTTATATTAATCGTAAAGTGCGCCAGAAGAATCATTTGTTGAATGAGAAAAATCGTTTGGTACAACAACAGAAAGAGGAACTCTCGGTAGCGAACCAGCGTATCGAGCAAGTCACGGCACAAAAATTGCAGTTCTTTACGAATGTATCTCACGAGATAAAGACTCCTTTAACCTTGATTCTCGGGCCTCTGAACAAGATGGCGCAAGATGCCCCGGCAGGCGCTTTCGCGGATGATATCCGCATCGTTAAGAAGAATGCGGAACGCTTGAAACGTGTGATCGACCAATTGCTGGATTTCCGGAAGATAGAGAATAATAAGATGGGATTGCGGGTTACTAAGATGGATTTGGTCTTTTTAATCCAAGAGGTGAAATCTTATTTTAATAATCTGGCCCAGAGTAAGCGAATTGATTATACCTTCCTGCATGAAATGGATTCTCTTTTTGTTTGGGTGGATACGGACAAGATGGAGAAGATATTAACGAACTTGCTCTCGAACGCCTTTAAGTTTACCCCGGAGCAGGGGAAGATTACGATTCGTTTGCGGGAGGAGGAGACGGAGGTTGTCTTATCGGTGGAAGATAATGGAGAGGGTATTCCCCCGGAAAACCTAGCCTCCGTATTCGAGCGCTTTTTTACAAGCGGGCAAAGCTATGCTCCGGGAACGGGTATCGGACTGCATCTGACACGGGAATTTGTCCTTATGCATAAAGGCTCGATCCACGTGGAAAGCGAGCAAGGCGAACGGACAGTGTTTACCGTTCAGATCCCGAAAGGTAAATCTCATTTTGATGAATCTTGTGTCTTTCTGTCGAATGCGACCGAATCGTCCTCTGGTGTAGCGCATTTGGATATATCCCAAGTTCAAGAAACGTTGAATAAGAAATATGATTATACGATCTTGATCGTTGAGGATGATTGGGATATTCGAGCTTATTTGCAGCATGAGTTGTCCGGGAATTTTAATGTCCTTGTAGCGGAGAATGGTGCCAAGGCCTTGGATATTCTATTGAAGGAAAATGTATCATTGGTCGTCAGTGACGTGATGATGCCGGAGATGAATGGCTTCGAGCTTTGCCGCCGGGTTAAGTCGGATATGGCCCTCAGTCATATCCCGGTAATCTTGCTTACGGCTCTTTCAGATGACAGTCAACGCTTGTATGGATTTGAGGGGGGAGCGGATGAATATATCCAGAAACCGTTCAATATCGAGATCGTGAAATTACGTATCATTAAATTGTTGGAAGAACGTAATCGTTTGCGAGAGGTTTTCTTGAAAGAGTCTCAATCGCCTGCGGGACTTTCCATCGAGACAAAAGGGAAGGTAGAGAGTCTGGATGATTTGTTTATGCGTAAGTTTATCGCTTTGATAGAGGAGAATTATAGCGATCCCGATTTCAGTATAGAGAAAGGCAGTGAGAAACTGGGCCTGTCTCGTGTGCATTTATATCGAAAGGTGAAGGAGTTGTCCGGGATTACCCCTACGGACTTTTTGCGTAACTATCGTTTGAAAAAGGCATCCGCCCTATTGAAGCAGCGATCCGGAACGATTAGCGAGGTTGCTTATGCCACGGGATTCGGCTCGCCGGCCTATTTCTCCAAATGCTTTAAGGCGGTTTATAATATAACGCCAACCGAGTTTATAGAGTCTTTGTAAGGATGCTGCTTGTACAGATGTTACATACGGGTAACGTCTGTTATTGTCCCTTGGAAATAAATCTTTTATGTAACTTGTGTGATTTATCTTGTAGCTATAGTTATCGTTGTATTTATAACGATGATATACTTTTGCGGTGTCGATAAGTACGAAAGTTGTTTTTAATAGAAAGACCATGGAACAGGTGACTGAATCAAGACGTAAACCAATTGTCGTTGGGATTGGAGAATTATTATGGGATATGCTTCCTTCCGGGAAAAAGGCTGGGGGTGCCCCGATTAATTTTGTCTATCATGCGTCTTGCCTAGGTGCTGAGGGATATGCTATCAGCGCTGTCGGAGATGATGAGTTGGGTAAAGAGATCGTTGATGAGTTGGATAAGAATCATATTCAGCATTTGATCGAGAAAGTGCCTTACCCGACGGGAACCGTTCAGGTAGAGTTACGAGAAGGTATCCCTACTTATACGATTCATGAGCGAGTGGCTTGGGATCATATATCGCCTACATCCGATGCGATTGATTTGGCGGAGAAAGCGGACGCTATTTGTTTCGGTACATTAGCCCAGCGTTCCCGTCAGTCCCGGGAGACGATACAAGCGATCTCGTCGTTTGCGCCGAAAGACGCTTATCGTTTGCTGGATATCAATCTTCGCCAGCGATACTATGATAAGGAGTTGATCGAGGAGTCTTTGTACTTAGCGAATGTGTTGAAGGTGAATGATGAGGAGTTTAACGTTCTTCGGGACTTATTCGGCTTGAATGGAACTGAGAGGGAAGTGGCTTTATGGTTTATTGAGAAATACGGCCTTCGGATGTTTGTCTTGACTGCGGGGAGCTCCCATAGTACGATTTATACGAGAGAGGAGATCTCTACGTTGCCCACGCCGGAGGTCACGGTGGCGGATACGGTCGGGGCGGGGGATGCTTTTTCGGGGGCTCTAATCATCTCGCTCTTAAAGGGGAAGTCCTTAAGCGAGGCCCATCATTTCGCTGTAAAGACAGCGGCTTTCGTTTGTACGAAAGAAGGTGCGTGGCCTGTTTATGAAGAGTAATTCGTTTATATCATATGTGTTTAGATGTTTTGAGTTTATACAATTTCGAATAGGTATTACGTTTTTAAGGTAAAAAGGTTGTTAGGATATAAGAAGAGAAAGGCAAAAAGAAAAAGATGGTTTTTGTTTTAGGTTAAGTTAGATTAGATTGGTGAAAAGTGGCTCGGCTGTTGAAGTCGGGCTATTTTTATGTCCTTATGTTTCCTTCAAATAGAATGGTCTCGATAACCTGCAAGATTCTTCTTACAGGCTAACGAGACCTTCCGCTTTTATCTTTTCTGATAGCTTACAATTAATAAGCTCTCTCCAATAACCAAGCGTCTTGGAAGTTAGGAGCGTATTTCGCCTTGATGGCATCACGGCTATCGGCGGCGTCCGCTTTATTGTCGAAACTAGCGACGATCACACGCAACATACCTTGCTCGTTCTCGCCCAACACTGCGTTATAGCCATCATTCTGCATACGTTCTTTTAATGCGTAAGCGTTTGTCTTATTCTTGAAACTACCGACAACAACGCTATAACGTTTCAGACGGCTAGCGTCCTCGCCTTGAGCGGCGTTGATTTTTTCCGTACGAGTGGTAGCCGTAGAGGTTCTGGGTTTTGAGACAGGAGCGACCTCAACAACTTCTTCCTCTTGTTCTACAACCTCAACAGGAGCCGTCGACTCTTTTTCTTTGGCCTGTTCGTAAGCAGCCTTGTACGCGCTCTGTTTAGGTTTACATGAGCCGAGTGCTAATACCATACATACAGCGGCTCCAAATAACCAAATCTTATTCATACTGTTCAGTTCTTATAATTAGTAACGCGAAGATATAAATTATATTTAGTACTTTCGCACTCAAATTGTAATATATTATAACGGCATGAATAAATCTATCGGAACAATGATTATGGCAACATCTCTACTGTTAGGTGCTTGCAATCCGGCTACGGATGTGAACGTGAAGGAGACCGGTGATAAGAACCTTATCGGGAAGTCGGACATCCGGATCAAAGACGGTCGCATGACCCCGGAAGCTTTGTGGGCCATGGGACGTATCGGCGGTATGAACGTATCTCCGGACGGGAAAAAAGTGGTGTATACGGTGGCGTATTATAGCGTACCGGAAAACAAGAGCAACCGTGAGGTCTTCGTGATGAACGCTGACGGATCGGATAATAAGCAAATCACGAAAACCGGATTCGCTGAGAACGAGGCCGTATGGATCAAAGGAGGAACCAAGATCGCTTTCTTATGTAACGAGAGTGGTAGCAGCCAGCTTTGGGAAATGAATCCGGATGGGACGGACCGTAAGCGACTTTCCGATTATGACAAGGATATCGAGGGTTTCGCTTTCTCTCCCGATGAGAAAAAGGTCTTGTTTATCTCGCAAGTGAAAACCGTGAACAGTACCGCTGATAAATATCCGGATTTGGATAAGGCGACAGGTGTTATCATTACGGATTTAATGTACAAGCATTGGGATGAGTGGGTGACTACCGTTCCGCATCCTTTTGTCGCCGATTTCGATGGCGAATCGATCAGCAATCCTGTGGATGTGATGGAGGGCGAGTTGTTTGAGAGCCCGATGAAGCCGTTTGGCGGTATCGAGCAATTGGCTTGGAACACTACCTCGGACAAGATTGCCTATACCAGCCGCAAAAAGACGGGTAAAGAATATGCGATCTCCACGAATTCGGATATTTATGTATATGATCTGAATACGAAGCAAACGACCAATATAACGGAAGAGAACAAGGGATATGATACGAATCCCACCTATTCTCCGGACGGAAAGAGCATCGCTTGGCTAAGTATGGAACGGGATGGTTACGAGGCGGATCAAAATCGCTTGATGGTAATGAATCTGGAGACGGGTGAGAAAACATTCGTAAGCAAGGATTTTGACTCCAACGTGGACTCTTATTGCTGGAGCGCTGATTGCGAGCGTATCTATTTCACGGGCGTTTGGCATGGCGAGTCGCAGGTTTATCAGATAGACTTGGCGAATGGCAATAAGATTACCCCGCTGACCGAAGGTATGTACGATTACGCCTCTGTCGCTCTTCTGGGCGATAAGCTGATCGCTCAACGTCATTCCATGAGCATGGGAGACGAGATCTATTCGATCGATTTGACAGGGGATCATACGGTAACTCAACTTACGTTCGAGAACAAGCATATTTACGACCAGCTTACGATGGGTAAGGTGGAGGAGCGTTGGATGAAGACGACAGATGGCAAGCAGATGCTAACGTGGGTTATCTATCCGCCTCAGTTCGATCCGAATAAGAAGTATCCTACCTTGTTGTTCTGTGAGGGTGGCCCGCAAAGCCCTGTTAGCCAGTTCTGGTCTTACCGCTGGAATTTCCAGATCATGGCGGCTAATGATTATATTATCGTGGCACCGAACCGTCGGGGGCTTCCCGGATTTGGCTTGGAATGGAATGAGGCTGTCAGTGGCGATTATGGCGGACAATGCATGAAAGACTATTTCACCGCTATTGACGAGGTAGCCAAGGAACCGTATGTAAATAAGGATCGCTTGGGGTGTGTAGGCGCCAGCTTCGGTGGATTCTCCGTATATTGGTTGGCAGGTCATCATGATAAACGTTTCAAGGCGTTTATCGCCCACGATGGTATCTTTAATATGGAAATGCAGTATCTGGAAACGGAAGAGATGTGGTTCGCCAATTGGGATATGGGTGGAGCGTACTGGGAAAAGCAAAACGCTACGGCTCAGCGTACATTCGCGAACTCCCCGCATAAGTTCGTGGACAAATGGGATACGCCTATCCTTTGTATCCATGGAGAGAAGGATTACCGGATCTTGGCTAATCAAGGAATGGCAGCGTTTAACGCCGCGGTTCTTCGGGGTGTACCGGCCGAGTTGCTGATTTATCCGGATGAGAACCATTGGGTATTGAAGCCCCAGAATGGCGTTCTATGGCAACGCACATTCTTTGAGTGGTTGGATATGTGGTTGAAGAAATAAAATTTGAAGGCCGTCCCCAAAGTATATAGCTTTGATGGACGGCCTTCTTTTCTCAACGCAATAACAAACTAAGCGATAGTAATATCCTTATCCAAATAAATATCTTGAATTGAATGAAGTAACTCCACGCCGTCTTTCATCGAACGTTGGAACGCCTTTCTTCCGCTAATCAGCCCCATGCCACCCGCACGTTTGTTTATGACAGCAGTGACGACAGCGTCTTTAAGATCTGAGGCGCCATGAGATTCCCCGCCGGAGTTGATAAGCCCGACACGTCCCATATAATTATTGGCTACTTGGTAACGGCAGAGGTCGATCGGATGTTCTGTCGTTAACTCTGTGTACATCTTTTGATCGATCTTCCCGAAATTGATAGCGGTGAAACCTCCGTTGTTCTCCGGTAGCTTCTGCTTGATGATATCGGCCTTGATCGTGACACCAAGGTGATTAGCCTGTCCGGTCAAATCGGCTGCCGCGGAATAGTCGATGCCATCCTTTTTAAAAGAGCTGTTTCGTAAATAGCACCATAATACGGTCGCCATACCTAGTTCATGGGCATACTCGAATGCGTCGGCAATCTCGACTAGCTGACGTCGGCTTTGCTCTGATCCGAAATAGATCGTGGCCCCTACAGCTACGGCGCCCATATTCCATGCTTCCTTCACCGTACCGAATACGATTTGATTGTAAGAATTCGGATAAGTAAGAAGCTCATTATGATTTAGTTTTACCAAGAATGGAATCTTATGAGCATATTTTCGTGCGACTGACCCTAGTATGCCGAACGTAGAAGCGACTGCGTTGCAACCACCCTCGATCGCTAATTTTACGATATTCTCCGGATCGAAATAAATGGGGTTTGGAGCGAAGGAAGACCCTGCGGTATGCTCGATATCTTGATCTACCGGGAGGATAGAAACATATCCGGTGTTAGCTAATCTTCCGTGCCCCAACAAGGTTTGCAGACTATTGAGAGTCTGTATGTTTCTATCTGAATTGCCCCACACATCGTCCACGCAAGTGGGTGATGGAAGATGAAGCAGCGATTTATCAATAGTCTTACATACGTGATTTAAATAATAATCACTTTTGTCTCCTAATAAACTAATAATCTTTGATGTATCCATATAAATAAATATTTACTTAGTAAACAATCGCTGTCAAAAATAAGTTCCATAGTTTTTATCGATTAACACATAGAATTAATCTATCGATGAATTATGGTAGTATCGGATAGTTTAGTTAATTTTGTGCCATACAACCAATAAAAATTTTGCGATATATGAAAAAGAAATGGATTTGCACAGTATGTGGTTATGTACACGAAGGTGATGAGGCTCCTGAGTTCTGCCCTCAATGTAAACAACCGAAAAGCAAATTTAAGGAATTAGTAGAGACAGAAGGTGCGTTGCAGTTCGTTGACGAACATGTACTAGGTGTTGCTAAAGGTGTAGACCCAGTGATTTTGGAAGGTCTGAACGCTCACTTTATGGGAGAATGTACCGAAGTTGGTATGTATTTGGCCATGAGCCGTCAAGCAGACCGTGAGGGTTATCCTGAGGTAGCTGAGGCATTCAAGCGTTACGCTTGGGAAGAGGCTGAGCACGCTGCTAAGTTCGCAGAGCTTCTTGGCGACGTAGTTTGGGATACGAAGACTAACTTGAAAAAGCGTATGGAAGCTGAGGCTGGCGCATGCGAGGACAAGAAACGTATCGCTACATTGGCTAAACAACAGAATTTGGACGCAATCCATGATACCGTACATGAGATGTGCAAAGACGAGGCACGTCATGGCAAAGGATTTGAAGGTTTATATAATCGTTATTTCAAGTAATTTAGAGGTATTAGTTATATGTTTTAAAGAGGGGCGTTCTGTGAAGAATGCCCTTTTTTGTATTTGATAAAGTAATTTTAGCCTTTCAAGAGAATAACGATACTATATTTTATGTACTTTTGTACACGTCAACCACAAGGAAAGATGCCGGAGTGGTCGAACGGGCCGCACTCGAAATGCGGTGAGCGGGTAACCGCTCCCTGGGTTCGAATCCCAGTCTTTCCGCTTGATTATTAGCTCTTTGTTGTAATGATACTGTAGGGGATTTGTTCATTTTAGCCTCCTTACATCCCTATTCATACAAGCTTTTTTTGCATGAATAGCATAAATGATTTACAAATAGTTTACAGTAAAAATTATGGCATATTTCAAAATTTGCGTACGAGCTAAGAGAAAAGACAATACGTATCCTGTTTATATTCGTGTAACCCATCACGGACAGGTAGGATATATAAAAACAGATAAAGTCTGCAAGGCTAAGTCTGTTCGGAAGGGTGAGGTAATAGATAATTACATCATCAAGGATATTTCTATTCTTATTGACGGGTATATGTCCCGGCTTAATCGTGAAGATATACAATGTTGGGATATCAGAAAGATACTGGACTTCTTGAGGAGGGATTCTAGCGCACCTTCTTTTTCTGAATTTTGTGAGGGGTTTACCTCTAAGATGGATAACGAGGGAAGAGAATCCACGTCGATAAATTATAAGCTTGCGTTAAGGCGCTTGGAGGAATATATGGGGAAAGACGACATTCTCTTCTCTGATCTTACATCGTCTATATTCAAGGAGTGGATAGATTCGATGAAAGATAGCTTGTACAAGAAACATGGCTATCCGAAGCGGATCAAGACAATGTTTATGGCTGGATGCGAGCGGTATAATAATTATGATACCGGCGAGATGCTTATACGGAATAACCCGTTTAGGGGAGTGAGGGTACCTAGACCTACAGTTCCAGAGAAAAGGGCATTGGACATTAGAACCGTTCGAGATTTTTTTGCGGTATCCGCGGAGTATGGATCAAGAGCTGATCGTGCTAGGGATGTGTGCGAGATCGTTTTTTGTCTTGCCGGAATTAACACCGCTGACCTGTATTATATGGAAAAAGAGAACCTTAGAGACGGAAAGATGTGTTACTGCAGACGTAAGACTACTAATAGGAGGGATGACAAGGCGTATATAGAGATAGCCGTACCAGATAGGCTATCTCATTTGCTTGAGAAATATGCTGGAGAAAAAAGGCTGTTTAACTTCTGTGAGACTTATGGATCAAGTAAGAATTTCAATAAATGTATAAATGAGGGAATAAGTGATATAACAAGAAAAAACGACCTTCCTCATATTTCTGTCTATTCGTTTCGGCATAGTTGGGCTACATTCGCTCAAAACGATTTCGATGCAAGTTTGGATTTAGTAGGCTTTTGCCTTAACCATGCTTCTTCCCATAGGGTGACATCTGGGTATGTTAAGACCGATTTTAGCGTTATCGACCGCTTGAATGCCAAGATTCTTGATTATGTATTTGAAGAAAAAAACGAAAAAAAGATGGAAATAATTTGCGGATTAAAAAAATGACTCTATCTTTGCCGTTGAAATAGCGAGTTGGATTTTAGACGAAAGTTTGAGATCCAACTTTTTGTGTTTATGTGTGTTTGGTCTCTTCTTTCTGTAAACTTCCATAAAACAATGACTTACCGGGTGCCTTTAAAAAAACAGGCACTATGACGATTTCTATTTCTAAAACAGCGCTGCTATCAAGATTGCAGCTTTTGGCGAAGATCATACCCGCCAAATCATCCACGCCGATCCTTTGTCATTTCTTGTTTGAGACGAGGGAAGGCCGGTTATTCATCACCGGATCGAATAGCGAGGGCCGGATAACCACCAGCCTTGAGTGCATCTTCGACGAGGAGATATCTATTTGTGTCCCGACTTCCTTATTAGAAGGACTGAGGAACCTGCCCGAGCAACCAATTGATATAATCATCAACAAGGATACCCGTGAGATAAGGATCAAGTACCATGGTGGAAAGTTCGAGGTGGTGGGTTATGCCCCATCTACCTATCCGGGAAAAAGATCGATCGAGGTCTTGGACTCTGTGTCATTGAGCGCGGAGGATTTATTCAATGGGATATCCAAGGTCATAAATTTGGCCGGGAATGATGATATCCGTCCGGTCCTAAGCTCTGTCTTTATTGAGACGGAACCGGAGACCGTATGCTTTGTCGGTGCGGACGGGCATGGTATGGGATTCTTGAGAAAGGGCAATGATAGACAGGTTGGCAAGATCTCAGTTATAATCAGCCGTCCTATAGCCTCGGTATTGAAGGCGATACTTCCGGCTTCCTCCGATAACATGGAAATGAGGGTCGGTGCGGATTGGTCCGATGTCATATTCAATGACTATGAGATATCGTTCCGGAATGTGGAGGGGAGATATCCTAATTGGAAAGCTGTGGTACCCAAGGCGAATAAGCTGGAACTACTTGTTGACACCGGACAACTGATCGGGGCTATTAAAAGGACATCGGTGTTCTCCAATAAGGCCTCATGCCTTATCGTCTTGAGGATCATTCGTGATAAGTTGACCGTATTCGCCCAAGATATAGATTTCTCGACTTCCGCGGAGGAAACGTTGGAGGTCGATTTTAACGGGAATGAGTTCTCGATCGGGATTAAGGGATCGTTGCTTCTTGAGATACTCTCATGTATCGATGACGGGCGTACGAGGCTTTCCTTTAGCGAGCCTAGCCGCGCTATCTTGATAACTCCGGAGAACCAATCCGGGAACGAGGAACTTACCTATTTATTAATGCCCATGACAATCCCGTAAGTTATGAAAGAGTTCAAAGATACAATCCAGAAATATTTGCAGGAGAGGGCGGCGGAAGATCTTCTGTTTGCCCCGAGACTTGCCAATCCTAAAAAGAGTATAGACGAGTGTTGTCGTTATATCTTGGGAGAGGCCCGTAAGCGTGGAACCTCTGTCGTGATGAGTGATACGGAGGTTTTTGGTATGGCCGTACATTATTATGATGAGGAGAATATCGAGGTCGGAAAAGTTCCTGTCGGTAGCTCCGTTTCTTCTTCCCATAAAGTAGAACTTACGGAGGAAGAAAAGAACGCTGCCCGTCAGGCGGCCATCAAAAGGTTGACCGAAGAGCAATACCGATCGCTTAAAAAAAGGCCGGCCAAGAAGAAGGTTGATGAGAGTGTCCAACAAATGAGCCTGTTTTGATATGAAGCCGAGAACGAGATTGGAAAAGTTGGTGGCGGGATTGAGCGAAAAGCTTCCCGCCATCACAAAGGCGCAGGAGGAATGGGCCAAGGAACACGTGTTCGACCATGTAGCTTACAAATGTAAGAATGAGTTGTGGTGCTCTGAATGTGGCGAGATATGGGTTAATACGGGTAATAGTAAATTGGGTGACAAGACCGAATGCCCTTATTGCCACCATCAATTAGATGTAAAGGTCAGCAGAAAGCAGAAGAACCATGAGGAGGCGTATATGTCCATCCTGCAAGTGAGAGGCGGGTTTCAGGTGATCCGGCATATACTATGTTGGAAAAACGCCCGTAGGGGAACTTCCCCGGTGTATTATGATTTTACTGAAGTTGTTCAAGAATGGATTCGTGAAGACGGAAAACGTACGATCATAGCCCGTCCAATAAATATGGGACGTAACGGATTTGCGTATAGTTCCCCTCTTAGTATCAAGGGTGAATATGGAAGTAACCCATATAATTATTACGGTGATTTATATGCGATATTTGGAGAGCTTTATCCAAGGAAAGAATTACTTCCGGAATTGAAAAAACGGGGGCTGAATCGACTGTTCCCGGATGTAACCCCGTCTAAGTTGATACGTGACTTGTTGAAAGGCGGAAACGATGCGGAACTGTGTCTCAAGACCGGGCAAATATCCATGCTGAAGCACATGTATAAAAACGGCTTCTGTCAACTTCGCTATAAGCCATCATTCAATATCTGCAACCGTAACCATTATGTTATCAAGGATGCGTCCATGTGGGAAGATTATATGTATTTACTATCTTATTTCGGCAAGGACTTGCGTAACGCGCATTATGTCTGTCCCAAGAACCTGAAAGTTGCACATGATGGGCTTTTGAAAAAGAAAACGGCAATAGAAGCTAAGTTGAGACAGGAAAGGGATCGTATAGCAGCTATCCGTAGGCGTGAAAAGCTCATGAAGGATATAGCCGGCTTCTACGAGCGGATGGAAAAGTTTTTCGGAATGAAAATCACGGATGGCAACATAGTCATTTGCCCGTTGGAGAGTATTACCCAGTTTTATCAAGAAGGAAAGGCGATGCACCATTGCGTATATCAGAACGGATACTACAGACGGCCGGATCGCTTGATACTGTCCGCAAAGGACACCGGTGGCAAGCGTATCGAGACGATAGAGGTGAACTTGAAGACGCTGAATATCGTCCAGTCCCGGGCCGTTTGCAATGGCGTAAGTGAGTATCACGACCAGATAGTAAAACTGGTGAAGAAGAATATGAACCTGATTCGTCAGAAATTGATAGCGTAAATTTACAAGGATGACTTACATTGAACTTATAAATAATTTTTGGGAATTGGATGAAGACTGGCAATTTACCTGCTGTGAAACGAGGCTTTATTTTTATTTGTTGAAAACAGCGAATCGTTTAGGCTGGGTGGATAGCTGGACGCGTAGCGATGCAAAGGTGTCGTCTGACGTGGGAGTGTCAGTCAATTCGATGAAAACAGCCCGTAATAGATTAGTTCAAGCAGGTCTGATAGAATTTAAATCGGGAGGAAATGGACAGCGGGATAAAACGAGGTATATCGTTAGGTGTCAAAATTTGATACCTAAACTACAACCTAAACATGAACCTAATCTTATACCTAACCGTGAACCTAAACCGCAACCATATATTAATAAGACTAAGATAAAGACTAAGAATATTAATATACCCCCCACACCCCCCAAGGGGGTTGACAAAGCAAAAGAAAAAGAGCTTTTGGAAAAGGAGGAGGCTTTACGTGTTTTGGAAGAAGAGTTGAAGAAACGGGAGGCGGAACTGGGTGCACAATCGGACAATCCACCATCCAAACCGAAAAAGCGTCCTAATCCGTTGAACTCAGAAGCAAGGAAACTTTTCGAGGAACGCTATCAGGCTCTTTTCTCATCCAACTATTACTGGAGTGCGAAAGATGCGGGAAATATGTCTTCTTTGCTCAAGAAGTTGAAATTTCAACGGGAGAAGAAGAATTTACCTATTGACGACCAAGGCGTGTTGAATGCTTTGAAGTACTTATTGGATTCAATCACTGACGGTTGGATATTGGAAAACTTCAGTGTGACGAATATTAATTCGAAGTTTAATGAAATTGTCTCACAGATAATGGCAAGGAAACAAGAACATGGAAATACTAAACATACAGACGGAGCGAAAGCCCGTGAACAACAAACCGATAGAGAAATCATGGAATATGCCCGTAGTGCCTTCAGAAAAGACGTATTCGGTGATTCGTAGATATGGGGATGGGGAAAGCTTTGCGAAGACATTCAACCCATCTTTACAGACGATATGTGCCCAAAACATAGAACGGTCCTTTTTGGGCGATGCTCCATCATTGGCATTGCTGTCGCAAACTTATCCAAATGAGCAGGTAAACACTTGGATTATTGCCCATTTGATGGACTTATACAAATTCGCAGGGGTTAAGGAGAAGCCTTCGTTTCAGCAAGTCTTGGAACTAGCTGTGATGATACGGGTTGAATATTATTATTTTAAAGCTTCTGAACTGCTGTTGTTTTTCTTCAAGCTCAAGTCAGGGGAATATGGTACGTTCTATGGTGTGGTCGATCCGATGGTGATTATGGCAGCCTTGATCGAATTCAAGGCATATCGTCGGCATCAGCGGGAGATCTACGACCGTGAAATACAACGCAAAATACGGGAGGAAAAATGGGCGGAATGGGAGAGGAAGTCTGTTCCTTGCCCAGCGTATTTGAAATTGGCGAAAGCGTTTGTGGAGGAAATACAAAATGCGGAATGAATATAATCCTTGAATAAAAAATCATTAAAAGTTACAATTATGGCAAATTTAACATTAAACACGAGAGAAATTGCGAAAGTAAACAATGTCGCTATCATGGCCGGTAATGATCCTAAACAGTTGGTCCCTATCAAACCTATTTGTGATGTTCTTGGCATAGACGCCAAAGCTCAACGTAATAGAATTGATCGTGATGAAATATTAAGTTCAACCGGGGTCATTATGACCTCGGTTGCAGCAGATGGGAAAGAACGTGAGATGTATTGTATTCCACTTCGATATGTCTTTGGGTGGTTATTTTCAATTGACACAAACCGTGTTGATGAAGAAGCAAGACCCTCAGTCATTAAGTACAAAATGCAGTGCTACGATGTATTATATGATCATTTCTCCTCTTACGCCAGCTTCGTCAACCAAAAGCAAAAACGACAAGCGGAAGACTGGGCACGTATCCAAATTCTGAAAAAGGAATTTCATGAAGCGAAGAACAAGCTGGCCAAGGCAACAAAGCAAATGAACATGACTGTCGATTATTCGTTTGAGCAATGGAAGGCCAACGGGAAACAATTGATTCTTGATTTTGATGATTGAATTCAGAATTCGATAGGGAATTCGAGTGTTATTTTGCTATTATTAGGATGTTGATCAAGAGAATATACACCTTGGTGATTTCTATAGCTGATATAAGAAACCCAGCTGTGTTTTCCAACCTCGATCTACTGCCGCATATAAGGGCAGTAGATCGAGGTTGGAAAACCGACTTTTACGATACTGTAAAAATTTATTTGGGTTGTTTTCCATAACCTTCTAATTGTATATGTGGTAAATTGTTTAATTTGTATTTGCCCGACTTAATTTGTGATACAACTTCTTCTCTTGAAATACCAAAATTGCTTGATATATAATGAAAATGAGGTTGATTATTATTCCATTTTTCCTTACCTTTAAGACTATCATATGTCGTGATTAGGCAATGCCATTTTTCCCCTTTATCAAGAAAATTAGCAATCAAGCATTTCCTGTTTTCCACGATTTCTTTTAGCTGTCCATCTGTTAGCCCCGATTTTCCTATTATCTCAATGCCTCCATCGTCTTTTTTATGAATGGCAATAGGTAATGAGTATTCATCAGTTCCATTAGGGAGTAATTCTGAAGTATATTGGCTCAATGTATAACCTTCCTTCTCTGCTTCAGCATACAACGACAGTAAACTTTCAGGAGATAACATTTCTTCTTTCAGTAAATTGATTTGGTCTTTCTTTTTTAAATCAGGTTTTGTTAATAAAATTACCCAAGAGGCAGATATGGGATTTGATGTCATGGCTTTATACAAATTATCCCATGCGATAAGGGCTTGCTTAAATGTTTCTAACCCTTTTATTGAAGGCTCTTTTTCCCCGGATAGTTCATCGATGGGTATTCCTCCATCAATCATCTTATAAACAATAAAATCATTCTTGTAATGTTCTATAGGTTTCTCATACTCAAAATCACCTGATTCAAATGCTTGAAAGTATTCCCCTGTTTTTGGATTAAAAAATTCTGAAAACTTCATACTTTACAATTATATCTTTATTTTTCTCAAAGTTATCTACATTTTCTACATCAACAAACAAAATTCCAAAAAACTTTCCTATCTTTGCAATGTCCTAATTTATCAGCGTGGCGGGTGACCGCCGAACATAATTTTTGTGTCGGCATTTTTTATGCCCATACATGAACGTATTATAAAGTATAACGGTTTCGTACCCCCATGATACGGCTTAATGGCCGTAACTGCCGCGCTGGTGTAGGACAATGGGACAGGCGAAACCGTTTTTGTCTATCCACTTATAACAAACAATGTTGTATTATGTCCAAACAGCGTAACATTGATTTGTCGGGGAATAATAGTACCCAACAACCAACGGCTCAACCCTCCGAAATGGGTAAGTACTCCACACTAGAACTGCAAGCCGCATTCGATGCCGGCCGTGCTCTCGGTAGAACTGAAGGTATGCTCTCTTACCAACGCCACATCATGAACCAGCTCTTTGCAGAGAATCAGAAGCTCAATCGGAAACTTCAGGAACAGAAAGGAGGCCGGTCATGAGAGAACAATATGTAAGAATACTAGTTCCCAATTATAATCCGGATCCTCTTAGCGTGAAGCAATTCTTCCAAATGCAGAGCTTTGCCAAAGACGTGCAAACCTATTTACCTTATCAAAGCACCACTTTGCTCGATTTCATGTCTATTGCCTACAACTATTGCTTGAAGACTCGGCAAAATTCGTTGGATAATATGGCCTGTTATCGTGACGGCTTTAGGCACAAGGTTATGCTATTCCTGACGAAGTATTATCCTAATGGATTCAAGAAAAACAAGAAAGGTTTGTCAGATACCTGCTACAAAGAACTTTTGAAATATCGCAAGCCTCGCTTCAAACGTGATTTCCTTGGTGAGTATGAGCCAATAGAGCGCATTTGGTTTATCCTCGCGTTACGTGCCTGCCACAGCTTTTTATTGTCCGGACATCTAATCGGCGATATAAATCAATTTGCCTACAAACTTGAGAAAATAGCTTTAATGATGAAAGGAGATATCTAAGGACTAAATAGTTAATAGATATTTTATTTCTCGGAAGATGTTCTTCTATTTTGAGGAACATCTTTCTTTTCTTATATATCTTAGTTAAAATAGGATATGAAGGAACATTGTTGTATCATCTGTAACAAGAAAACAGTATCAGTAATCAATACAGAAGAAGGACCAGTTTGTTATAACTGCTACTCTGATAAAAAGAACCCTCCAAAACAGAAGCAACATCATGACAACGAAGAAGCTCGGATTCAGTCGGAGTTTTTCAATAAGGTTCCTTTATTCTTCCCGAACCTACCGGATCGGCTCCTTTTTGCAGTCCCGAACGGTGGTAGCCGGCATAAAATAGAAGCGGCTAATATGAAGCGCCAAGGCGTTAAACGAGGTGTAGCTGATGTGATCCTTCAGATACCGAAAAAGGGGTATGCTTCCCTTTGTTTGGAGTTCAAGACATCGACGGGAAAACAATCTCCCGATCAAAAAGAATACCAACGCCAAGTTGAAATGGCAGGTAGTAAGTATGTGATTGTTCGGAGCGTGGAACAGGCTATCCGGGAACTGCAACTGTATTTGTGTTAATTGATTACCCCTGTTATATTTTAGAATAAAAGTTATGACAGAATTGAAGTATGACCCTCGGAATTATCGCATCCACACAGATAAGAACAAGAGATTGATTCGTAAAAGTTTGGAGGATTGTGGAGCGGGGCGTTCTATCCTTTTCGATAAGGATGATTGCATCATTGCAGGGAACGGAGTGTACGAGCAAGCGCTGGAATTAGGCTTACCGGTTCGAATTGTGGAGTCTGATGGTACGGAATTGATTGCTATCAAGCGTACAGATCTCTCAACTGAGGATTCTCGGCGTAAGGCGCTTGCCCTAGCTGACAATTATACCTCTGATACGTCTGTATTTGACTTTGACGCGATCGTTGAAGATTTCGGTGCAGACGAGTTGGATGCTTGGGAATTTAAAATCGATGATCTGAATATTGATGATATCTCCATCGACGATGTGATGCCGGACAAGGAGCGTGTCGGCAGCTTGAAAGAACGTTTCATTATTCCTCCTTTCTCAGTACTTGACTCTAAACTTGGAAACTGGCAAGACCGGAAACGTGCCTGGCTTGATCTTGGTATAAAGAGTGATGATGGCCGGGAGAAGGAGATTACATTTAGCCGATCAGCGCAACCACCCCGAGTATACGAAGCCCGTAACGTAATTCGTGAAAAAACAGGTGCCGATCCGTCGTGGAACGAATTGCAGAAGTATTGCCGGGATCATGGTATCCCGTTTATGGATGGAACCTCGATCTTTGACCCGGTACTGTGCGAGCTGGCCTACCGGTGGTTTAATATTCCCAATGGTTGTATCCTGGACCCATTTGCTGGTGGCTCCGTTCGTGGTATTGTTGCATCTATGTTGGATATGACTTATTTTGGTGTTGATCTAAGGCCGGAACAGGTCGAAGCCAACTGTAAAAACGCAGTTGAAGTATTAGGGGAGGAGTTCGGCGGGAAAGGCGGTCATAAATTTGCTCCTCTGTGGCTTTGTGGAGATAGTGTAGAGATAGATGCCCTGGCAGAAGGTTATGAGGCAGACTTGGTTTTTAGTTGTCCTCCGTATGCGGACCTAGAAGTGTATAGTGACGATCCGGCAGACCTATCGACGATGGATTATCCTGAATTCCTGCAAGCGTATAAAGAAATCATTAGGAAGAGTTGTTCGCTGTTGAAGCCTAATCGATTCGCCGTGTTTGTAGTAGGAGAGGTTCGCGATAAGAGTGGTGTGTATCGGAGTTTTGTTCCTGATACGATCGCTGCGTTCCAGGAGGCAGGCTTGCATTATTACAATGAGATGATACTGGTTAACAACATAGGTAGTCTGGCTATGAGAGCCGGAAAGCAGTTTAGTAATAGCCGAAAGATTGGTAAGCAGCATCAAAATGTGCTTGTATTCTATAAAGGGGATCTGAGTAAGATTAAGGAAAATTTTCCCGAACTTGATTTCTCGAATGATGATTTGTTTAAGGAAGATTGATAAATTTGGCGAATAACTAGAGAAAAGGATATTCGCCATGAAAATAAAATTATGTATGATTTATCGTGAGGTTTTAGCGAAGAGATTAGAACGTAAACGCTTGCAACTTGCGGAGTTGGAGAGACAGATAAATAGTGAAGGTGTTTCTTCATCGGTGGATAAGCGTAAATATATTGAGTTGAAAGCTATCGTGAATGAATTGGAGAATTGCCTTGATATGGCGGATTCTATGTTTAAATTTAGTAAGGAAGAAAAAGGAGAGTAGTATTTAATGGCAAAGTATAGTCAAAAATTGGTGGATCGAATTTGTTCTCTTATTCGGGAGGATAGCTATACTATTGCCGAGATTTGTGATTTGGTCGGTATAAACAAGGATACTTACTATACTTGGATGAAAACAAAATCCGACTTTTCCGACTCTATAAAAAAAGCGGAAGACGCACGGATGCAATTCTTTGTTGCCGAGGCCCAGAAGTCTTTATTAAAGAAGATTCAAGGTTATGAGGTGGAAGAGTCGAAGATCACGTATGTCGATAGTGGTAAACCTGTGGTTGATGAGAATGGAAAAGAGAAACAGAAACCTAAGATCAAAGAGAAAACTATAGTCAAGAAGCATATCCAGCCGGATACCGCTGCTATTATTTTCACCTTGACAAATGGTAATCCAGATCGTTGGAAAAACAGGCAGGATTCTAACATTAGTGGGCTTACTCCCGTAAGTAAGTTTGAGGGGATGACCGATGAGCAATTAGAGGATTTTATCTATGGAGAAAAACAGAAGAGAGATATTGTTGTTGATGGCAGAGGCGGCGGATGTGCTGAGACGCCGGAAAGCGAAAAATGATTTTTGGTCATATTGTTTATATTATGACCCGAAATTCTTTTCCAGACGCTTATTTTTGAAACATGTGGCGGACGCTTTTACTCGTGTGTATGATTCTTATCAAGATGGTGTTATTCGCAGGTTGGCCGTTTCCATGCCGCCACGTGCCGGTAAGTCCTATATATCCTCGTTGTTCATCGCTTGGATGCTCGGTCACTTCCCGGAAGAGTCGGTCATGCGCAACTGCTGTTCCGATACGCTGTATAACAAGCTGTCTTACGACACGCGCGACATCGTCCGTTCTTCCCGGTTTAAGGAAATCTTCCCAGATATACAATTGCGTGGTGATAAACAGAACGTGCATGGCTGGAGCTTGGAAGCTGCCCGGCAGGTGAGTTACTTCGGGGCTGGTGTAGGCGGTACGGTGATCGGCTTCGGTGCTTCTATGTTGGCTATGACCGACGACTTGTATAAGAGTTTGGAGGATGCACTATCTGACACCAATAACGAAAAGGTCTGGTCGTGGAAGCAGGGAACGCATGATTCCCGTATCGAAGGAAATTGTAGCTCTATCGACATCGGTACCCGCTGGTCTGCCACTGACGTGCTCGGCCGTATGGAGGAGATGGGAAAGTATGACGAGATCATTCGTATCGCCGCCTTGGATGAGAACGACCGTTCTTTTTGTGAGGAGGTACATACGACAGAGTATTATCACGAATTGCGTGAGGAAACGGACGATTCCATTTGGTGTGCCGAGTATATGCAAGATCCAATCGAGGCAATCGGGTTGTTGTTCCCGAAATCGGAGCTTAACCGATTTAAATTGGCTGATATTGAGGGCAAGCAACCGGACGGTGTTATCGGAGCTACCGATGTGGCTGACGAGGGAGACGATGATTTCTGTGCTCCGATTGCCAAGGTATTCGGTACGAAGTATTTCATTACCGATGTGCTGTTTACGAAAGATAATGTCGAGATCACCGAACCGAAGTTGGTTTCCTTGATCCTTGATACTCGTTGCGACAATATGCGTATCGAGAGTAACAACGGTGGTCGTTTGTTCGCCCTCAATGTCCGTAAGGCTGTAAAGGCAAAGAATGAAAAATGTATCATTCAGGCGAAACCGACAACAGCCAATAAGGATACACGTATCTTGTTGAAGTCTGGTTGGATCAAGAAGCATTGTTATTTCTTGGAAGAAAGCGAGTATAAGAAAGGTTCGGACTACGACCGTTTTATGAAAGCGCTTACCGGTTACAAGAAAGAGGGAGGCAATAAGCATGACGACGCACCTGACGGAATGACGATCCTTGCCGAGAATGTAGAGTTTATTGGGTTGTGCAAGGCTAACTCTGTACGTCGGGTAGCAAGAGGACGATAATTGGCAAAATGAAAGTGTTTTTCTGATATTTGTGACACATGTTAGATAAAATCCCGATATTTTTCTGCCACATACTTGCGTTTTGATATGTGTTCTTGGTTTTTACATTTCAAAGTGAACTTGTCTAGACTGGTCGTATTGACAGCGAAAAACTATTTGCTTTTATATTTTAGCATAAAACAATTATGCCAAGTATAAGCGAAATTCTTGCGAATGAAGATTTTGGGCAGGTAGTCAGTACGTTATGTGTCGATACGATTGAATACCGGGAACCAAGAGAATATTACAGAGAATACCACGGTGAGCGCCGGCGACGTAAAACTTCTGTTGGCTGGCGTGAGCCTAAGCGTTTAGAAGTCTATTCGGATACTTTGGTGGATAAAAATGGTGAACCAGTACGCCTTCCTGATAAGATCGTAGATGTGGCCCGTATCGTAACCAACTTTCCGAAGAAGGAGGTGCGTACCTCTGTCGCTTTCCTGTTCGGCGGGCAAATGACGATTACCGGAGCTGATCAAAACGATGGCTTTCAAGAGTTCAAGCGTGTATGGGAACGCCGGTTGAAGATGCAATCCGTCTTGAAGTCATTCGCTCGCAAGGTGCTTTCTGAAAGTAAGGCTGCTCTTGTGTTCTATCCGTATACCTCCAAAGGATTAGACGGCAAATTGATTACGGAGTTAAAAGTAAAAACACTTTCTGTTCCCCGTAATGAAAATACTTTCTCTGAATTTTATCCCCATTTCGACGATAACGATGATATGGATGCCTTTATCCATCGTTACCAAGTGAACTCTAATGGTATGATCCGGAACAGCTGCACGATTTGGATGGCGGATAAGATTATTACGGCTATCGATGAAATGGGTGGCTGGGTGATAAAAGAGGTTCCCAATCTATTTGGGAAAATTCCGGTTGTGTATGCCGATGTATTCCAACCTGAATGGGATGAAGTAGCGTTTCTGATGGATGCTCGTGAAATGCGTATTTCTCGCATGGTGGATACAAATGATTACTATGGTGATCCGATGTTGAAGACATTCGATGTGGCTGACCTGCCGACTAAAGACACTGTCGGCAAAGAATTGTCTTTTACGTCTAAAGTACATCCGGAAACGCAACAATTGTATCATGGCGATGCGGAATACCTTACTTGGAACGGCTCTCAACCATCTGTGGATAAAGAGTTGGAAGAAACCAAATGCGAGCTGTTTTCCGGTACATCCACGCCTGATCTTTCCTTTGATAACTTGAAAGGCATTGGCAACCTGTCCGGTGTCGCTCGTAAATTCATGCTGATGGATGCCACTATCAAGGCGAGTGAGAACATGGAAACATTCGGTCCGGTCGTACAACGTTGTGTGTCGGTCGTGTTGGCCGGAATATGCAATATTACCAACATCAAGTATCGTCCCCAGCTGGTAAACAACCTGATCGATGTGGAATTTGGTTCCATTTTGCCGGAAGATTTGGCTGAAACCTTGCAAACACTCTCTGTTGCCAATGGAGGCAAACCGATTAACGCTCAGCGCACGGTTACGGCTCATTCTCCGCTAACAGAAGACTTGGACGAAGAAATGAAGCTGATGGAGGAAGAGGAAGATACAGCAGCGCAACGCAATAATATGATCGGCTTAACAATGGGATATGGAGAATGAAAGAACTATCATTTCATGAGCGACAATTCCTGCAATGTCTGTTCCGGCAACAAGGTAGCATAAAGTATTCGTTTGACGAGTTTGTCCGTAGGGTAGGACCTCTTCTGGCTAAATGGTCGGATCATGGCGGTGACCGTGTATGGATAGGCAACGCTACCATAGAGAAGCAAATCGAACGTCTGTTGGATGACCTGCATACGCAGCTCGTAAGCAATATATCCAATACAGTTACCGATGTATGGAATTTAGGCAATAGGAAAGCGGATGAACTGGTAACAGGTTATATCAAGGATATGGCCATATCCAGTACGTTGAAGGATAAGATGTTTTCCAGAAGTGCAGATGCGCTGAATACCCTGTTGAAACGTAAGGATGAATTTGGTAAAACCATATCCTCCCGTGTCTGGGATATAACGGACGGAGCTATGGATAATCTGGAGTATTATCTTTCTTCGGGTTTGTCTTCCGGCCGTCCGGCTGCGTTGATCAGCCAAGATATACGGCAATTACTAAACGAACCCAACCGTCGTTTCCGCCGTGTAAGGGACGCGAATGGCAAATTGGTCCCATCCCAGCCGATGAAAGATTATCATCCGGGGCAGGGTATTTATCGTTCATCTTATAAAAACGCCCTTCGACTAGCAGCAACGAAAACAAACGAGGCTTTTCGAACTGCCGATTATGAACGTTGGCAGAATATGGACTTCGTGATCGGTATAGAGGTGGAACGTTCACCAACGAATCACGGTCCGTGTCCTGTGTGTGACGCCAAGGCTGGCCAATACCCGAAGGATTTCAAGTTTACAGGATGGCACCCGTTTTGTATTTGCATATCTACGCCGATTATGATGGATCATGAGGAGTTCGCTGAATGGTTACTGGGTGATGGAAAGCCAAAGGATTCGATTAATGTAGCGTCCGATAAAGTGAGATTTAAGGAGATCAAGGAAAAGGCTTCTTTATTAAAACAAACTGTTATTCGGAATAAAGATTTTCGGAAAGATATACAGATTACCGGTCGTGGTATAAAAGAGTGGTTGAACCAGCCACATAAATATTACGAGAAAAAGAATGAAATGCTTTTGGATATAGCTTCTGTGATAAAGGATGCGGAATATATTGGTTGCGGAAATGATAAGCATGGATATAATGCTATTGTTCATTTGTTTGAGACAAAAGTGGAAAACGAAAAGTCTTGGATTCTTGTGAAAGAGCAGGCGGATGGTAGCACATCGTTATATAGTATCTCTGATAGCATAAATATATTGAGATTATTGGAAAAGAAGAAAGGCGATTCATAAGTAGCCCCGTGGAACTACAATCCACGACTTGCTTATAAACCGCCTTCTTTTTGCAAAAATATAAATAATCTCCTAATTGTTTAGCGATTTAGGAATTTTAATCGTAAAATCAACTGTTGGCGCCAGCATAATAGTTGAACAACTGCGGTGCTGAACACCGTGGTTGAACTGGGGTGCTGATGACCCCAGTTGTTACGCTCGGCATAATGGTTGGAATTAATCAAATTACTTCTGCTTCCTCCTTAGGTTGCTCTACCACCTTAAAGAGGTTGGCGAGAAATTCCAGCCCTTTCTGAGTAACGAGCACTTTTAAGACCATGAATCCATCGTGATTGTTCCGGTCAATCCATTTCTCTTTTAGGACGAAATAACCACGCTTCACATATTCCTGCTTCGGTTCGTTCTTGTTCTTGAAGAATACACCCATATCACGAAGTTTTTGGAACAAGGTATTTCTGCCGAATGGGAGATTCAGGATTTTTGCGGACTGGCCGATGTCGATACGTTCGTCCGCATCCATTATTTTATCCATAAAGTCTGCCTTGGGACGTAGTTTGTTGTTTTCTTTTACTACGGTTTCAACTTTTTTCTCCAGCTGCCGGATTCGTTCTTCTTTGCGCTTCATGGTGTCTTTGGCAACCAATAAGGCACGAGCCATGATCTCCTCCGGTGTCTCGTCTTCTTTGGCAATCATGTAACCGCCGGTTTTGCGGATGGCGGGGAGGATCTCTTCGCATACCCAGTCTTGGAACTTTTCTGCCTCGGGTAATTTGGAGCGCATAACTAAGCGGTAAACATCGGATTCTGGGATGAAAGAGATTTCTACTTTCTGTTCTGTACTTTTACCATATTGGTTTGTTGTGATTGAGACCCCCTCGTGTTTCACGACCCCCTTACAATGTCTATTGATAGCATCATATCGATTACTATACCCTAACATCGCTGCCACATCATTGGCCACAAACATTGGTTTATCATCTATAACCGTAACTCTGATTTGTCCGAATACCGGACTTTGGAAATATTGTATCTTCGCTTCCATAATGAGTCGTATTTAAAAGTGAAAGGGCAAAGACCGGAATTGCCTATTGTGGCTGTTTGCAATTCCAATCAATGCCCTTTATTAATATCTTTCTCTGGAGAACAGCCACGAGCTCCGGATTAGAACGTTCTGAAGTAATATATAAGTCAGATTTTCTTTTTCCGGAGGCAGATGGCGATACCTTCTATACTTTCGCTTTTTGTTCCTGTAGTTTCGAATTTAACTTCTCAGCCTCCTTTTGCATATTTTCGGAAGCATGTTTGATGTAGCATAGCATTCCCTCGGTTCTTCCGATTTCTCGACCGGTATTGAATGCGGCTTGCAGTTCTGGAGTGGAGTATTTACCCATTTCGGAGGGTTGGGCCGTTGGTTGTTGGGTACTATTATTTACCGACAAACAATTTTTTTCAGTGTACGACATTTACTGATATATTTGTTTGTTAAGCAGAAAAGACAACGGTTCTGCACTACCCGTTGTCGTACACCTGAAAGGCAGTGGACGCATTAACGTTCCACACGGGGTTACAGAACCGTTATATCTATATCCTCACTTATGGACAAAAATACCCTAAGCGATAAGATTTGGCGAGTTACCCACCTTTCAGTATGTACGACACCACAAAGATGAGCACTAATTCTGAATCCCACAAGAAAAAATAGAAATACCTTTGCGTTTTCATCTTGTTGTGCTATTTTTGCGTTATGTGGAAAGAGAAATTAGGAAACTATTTGATTGATGTCTCGAAATATATCTTTACAGGTGTAGTGGTAGCGTCTTTATTCAAGGATATGGAAGATAATAAGTGGCTGATTTATGGCCTAGGCTTTACGTCTTCTATTTTAGCCTTAATAGCAGGATTGGTATTAACGAATAAGAAAAAGGAGGATAAGTAATGGGAGCTATAATTGGATTCGCCGTGATAGGCATACCTTGTGCCGCATTTTTGATCTATTGCCTTACGCCTTCTGGCAAACAATGGCTTAGATCCAATCACATGATTTGACAAGATAGATTCTTATAGGAATAATTTAGAGATGAAAGCCTGCCGGTTGTCCGGTGGGCTTTTTTTATACCCGGAATTTTCTTCCCCTCCCTTATATTTTAAACAGAAAACTCTTATGACAATTTTAGATTTAATCAAGGCGGCATGTAAGACAAAAGGCGTGCCGGAGAAGTATGCGGAACGTATTCAAAAGACGTTCAAGATTGAGAAAGCCGAGGGGATGGAGGCTTTCGTGGACCTGTTCAAGGATAATATTCTTCCGGCAATCCAAGAAGCGGAGAATGAAGCTAAGACTACGGCTGAAACGGCCGCTGTCGCCGCTTATGAAGCCAAGCATGGGTTGAAGGATGGTAAACCGGTAGAAGATCCGGATAAGAACAAGAAAACGGAAGAAGAGCTGTTGAAGGATCTTAGCCCGGAACTGAAAGCTTATCTGGAAAGTATGAGGAAGAGCGTCGATGATATGGCTAAGAAGGTGGGCGATTCCATTACCAACTCGGCAAACGAGGCTAAGAAAGAAACAGTCCGTAAGCAGTTGAAGGATGCCGGTCTTCCGGATAGCTGGCTGGGACGTGTGGACTTGGCTTCGGAAACCTCTATCGAGGATCAAATCAAGGCGCTTTCCGAAGAGTTTACCGGAATCCAGCAAAAGGCGATCGATGATGCCGTGGCCCGTGGTGATTACGCTCCCGGTTCCGTGAATCTTCCGGAGCGTTCCGAGGCGGATTGGGCGAAGCTGATGGATCAGGATGCCGACAAGAGCACGAATAATCCCGGTGTGGTGAACCTGGGTATTGAATAATCCAAGAAAAGTGTAACGTTATGTACAGAAAAAGAGAAAGAGAATTCCAGTATCCTCCCGGAATTGAAAAGATTATTGAGGATGTGATCGGCGGTGGGACGATTGACCGCCGGGATTTGCGGAACGCTTTGTTCAATGGCAAGTCGTTGGACGAGCTTCCTCCGATCGTGATCGTGGTGAAAGATCCGGAAACGGGATTGTATCATGTGTTGAAAACAGCGTTGGTTTCAGAAGCGGCTGCTGCCGATGCGACAGCGTATAAGGTAACCAAGAATCATCTGTTTGGTGTGGGTGACTTCGTGACGATTGGTGGAGCTTTGACAGGTGCGTCCGATAAGATCACGGCTATTGATAAGAGTAATGCGGAGTTTGATACGATCACGTTGGAAGCGACTATCGGTGCTGCCGCAAAAGGTCAGGTATTGGTTCAGGCTAAAGACAAACAGGCTGCGAAAGCCGCCAAGTTGCCTTATGATGGCGAATTGGTTGTCACGATGAATAAAGTCGACTTGACTGTAGCCAACCAGCAGTCTGGGTTATTGGTAAGAGGTACGGTAAACGAATCCTGTATGCCGTTTCCGGTAGATAAGGACTTGAAGGCATTAATGTCGTTTATCCGTTTTGTGTAATCCATTAAAATCAGATATATGGAAAGAAGTTTAATTAAGCAAGTGAATAAAAAGAACATGGCGGCCCGTTTGAATACCCGTCATGTGAAACCGGTTGTCTTCCCGAACTTCTTCGGGGTGAAAAGAAAGACCTCGTTGAAGTGGGAGACTCTGACCGGAGAGAAAGGCGCTCCGGTAATGGCAGACGTGATCTCTTTCGACGCTTCCGCTCCGCAGAAGACCCGTGAGGTGATCAGCAAGCTGTCCGGCGATATCCCGAAGACAGCCGTCAAGCGTGGCATGAACGAGAGCGATTACAACGAGTACAAGCAATTGGAACGTGACGCGCAAGGTGACGCGGACCAGTTGGCATTGTTGAATCTGGGTTTCAAGGATCAGGATTTCGTGTATAACTCCGTCCGTGCCCGTTTCGAATGGTGGTGTATGCAGCTCATGAGCCGTGCGGGTTTCCATTTGTCGGCAAAGAACAATGGCGGTGTCGTTACGGCTGAGTTTGTCGGTTGCGGTATGCCGAAGAAGAACCAGCGTAAATCTACTACGGACTGGAGTAACGCTACAACGGCCAATGGATTGCAGGATATTGAGGATACGGTTGTGGCCGCTTCTGCCGAAGGGGTGACGATCCGTTACGTTGTAATGCACGTGGCTGATTTCTCTTTGCTGAAGAAACAGAAATCCACGTTCGACACGTTAAAGGCATGGGTTAATTCGTCCTCCAAGATATTGGTGACAAAGAATCTCATCAACGAGTATCTGGCCGAGCAGGAGATCCCGGTGAAGATCATTACCGTGAACCCGGCTGTCCGTATCGAGGATAGTGCCCATCGTCGTAAGACGATCAATCCTTGGGAGCGTAAGCGTGTATGCTTCTTGGAGGATTTGAAGGTGGGTGACATTCAGCATGGGCCGATCGCCGCCGAGTCTTCTGCTACCTTGCAGAAAATCGCTCTCATGGTTAAGCAGGATTGGATCTTGGTAACCAAATGGTCTGAGCTGGAACCGTTCAAGGAATGGACGAAAGCGGAAGCGAACGCTATTCCTGTCGTGAATGATCCGGATGCCATGTTCATCATGAAAGTGGATGGGAAGGATTGGAACGCTTCCGAGGATACCGAGGGTACGGATGATATCCCGGCGACATTCTTGGGTGAAACCATCGAACCGGAGGATCAAACGATTCAGGATACTGAAAACGGAGAATAACAATCATGGCTAAGACGATTCGAGATACGATACTCGCTTATCCCGGTCTGGCTGACTGTGAAGATTTTTTGGATAACGTCGTTTTGCCGGGACGCGGTTTTGAAGGTACAGAAGATAGTAAGACGATCGATATCCAAAAACAAAAGCTGGTGGCCGCCGACCTTTATTCCATGGTCGGCGGTCTGCCGGATTTCACGGAAAACAAGCTCTCCATCACGTATCCCCGTGCATGGTATGACGCTACGGCGAAACGACTATACCGGGAGGGAGGAGAACCGGAGAAAGCGGAATTGATAGGCAATAAGATCGAGGTACCCAAAGGAAGGGCGAGAAACAGATGGTAAAGCGATATTCACATACTGCGATAGTGACGATTCAATCCTGTCAATTGGTCAAAGGGGAATTGGTTGCCGGTAAACCGACGGAAATAGAGGTCACTGGGCAATATTACCCGTCCAATAGTGGACAGCAGTTGAAGCGGAACGTCGATGGAAGAGAGTTCATCGTGCATGGTGAGTTTTCGACCAAAGCCCGTCCTGTGGAAAACGCGAAGCATATCCGGATTGACAGTATCGCTCTCGATGTGGATATCATTAGCTGGGAACCGTTTCAGACTCACTCTGTAATCTATGTGTAGTTTATGGCAAGGAAAGGTGGTTTGACTCCAATGTGGAGTGATAGGGAAGTAGGGCGTTGGTTCGATTACTATGTGGATCGGGCGGAAGAGCGGATATACAAGTTATTGCAACGTGCCGGGGAAGAGTTCGTGAAGATCGCTCGAAAAAAAGGGAACTATCAGGATCATACCGGTAACCTCCGTAGCTCAATCGGTTATGTGATCGTTAAGGATGGCGATATATTGACCGAGAACTATGAGCAATCCACGGAAGGAACGGATAAACAGACCGGTATCAGGGAAGCGAAACGTTTGGTTTCCGAGCTGATCCCTCTTTATAAAAGGGGCTGGGTATTGATTGGTGTAGCCGCTATGCCTTATGCCAAGTATGTGGAAGCAATCGAAAATCTGGATGTTATCTCTGTCGCCACGGAACATGCCGAGGATTGGATCAAGAAACAGAGTCGAACGTTATTTGATAAACTCGCTGAGAAAGGATATTGAACATGGCAGATCAGTTTGATATAGTGGATATCGTATATAATGCGGTTGAGCCGGCGAGTACGGGCTTTATCCTGTATAAGGATCAATCCGGCGATGGCGAGAAAAGAAATCATATCACGATCCGCTCTCTGGCCTTGAATGGGAAAGATTATGTCAACAAGGGATCGATAAATATCAATATCTTCGTCAAGAGACCCTCGAAAGGCGTATCGGATCGACAGTTGATGATAGAGACCGTACGAGGCGTGAGGTTCGTGTTGCGGGATATCAAGCCGCCGTTGGGGATGTATTGGAAATCTCGGATCGTCTGGTCTGAGCCTATGGGCGAGGCCAAGGATGGCTTCGATTGTACGAATATTAGATTAGAGGTTATAACAGAATTAGATTAGTGATATGGAAAGAAGTTTAGCGCTGGATGTGGCGTATTTAGGAGTTGCGGAACCCGGGGATGGCGTGGCCGGTACCGAGTTCACCCAATGCGTTGACGTGGATACGGTGACGTTCAATTTCTCGGATGCCAAGGAGCTTAGTTTTACGTCCATGGGACATGAGGATCCTTGGGCGGTGGTGAGTCGGAAAGGAGATCCTTCCAGTATAGAGTTCACTATCCCTTCTCCCACGAGCGACGAGATGAAAATGTTTTGCGGGGGAACCGTTTCCGGTGATAAATGGGAGGCTCCCTTGTCTACGCCCTCGATATTGAAGACGATCAGGCTACAGAGCCTGCCGTACCAAGGTAAGTTCACGGAATATGTCTTTGTCAAGTGCTCTGTGTTCGGGAAGATCAGCCAAGCCCCGGATAAGGAGAATTGCGATCTCTTATTGGTAAAGGCCACGATCATGACACCGGTATCTGCGGCTGGCAAACAAGCGTCCCCGTATAGCAGGGCGGTGAAGGCCGTATCGGAAGACACGGAATGATGTTTTTTGTTTAGGT
Source organism: Parabacteroides sp. AF27-14 (assembly GCF_003635425.1). NCBI lineage: Bacteria > Pseudomonadati > Bacteroidota > Bacteroidia > Bacteroidales > Tannerellaceae > Parabacteroides > Parabacteroides sp. AF27-14. The sequence continues at coordinate 145,231 of NZ_QTLZ01000005.1, read as the reverse complement.
TGTCTAGAGCCTCGGTTTTTGCCGGGGCTCTTATATTTTAGAGGAAAATCATGAGCGTAAAGCGAGCACTACAGATTGAGAGCGACGTGGTGACAAGTCGGTCAGTCGTGATTCCTTTCGAGTTCAAGCCGGAGACGATCCCGGCGGGTAAGAACGTTGGTGATAGTATCGTTATCACCCCGATCACGGTAAGGACCGGGTTTAGGATACGGCCGTTACTCTTGCGGATTGACAAGGCGGACAAGGATGCTATCGTGGCTCATAAGGATGTTACGTTTGATAGTGTACTGTCGGAGTTGATGGCGAAATATGACGAGTTGATCTTTGAGATCGTATGTTTGGGTATCCATAACAAGAAAGGGGACATGCCCGCTTGGTTCCGGGAGGTACTGAAGGATAATTGTACATGGGAAGACCTGTATATCCTTTTGAACGCTATTCTCTTTCGTCTGGGTTGTAACCCTTTTTCTCGTACTATCATAGCTTTGGAAGCTGTGAGCCCGTTAAGCGAAGAGGAGATAATAGCCCTTCAAGAAAACAACGAGACTTGGGTAGGTCGGAGCCGGTGACGCAAAGTAGCTTCATGTTCCTTGTACTATGTAACGAGGCGTTCGGGTATACGCATGAGCGGACATTGGACAGCGATCTGGCGCTTGTCATGTCCATGCTACGGGAACATGGTTACTTGGTGAACGACCGGAACAAATCACTGCTCATGGACGATGATGAATCCGGGGATAATCATGGCGAGTGGGTCGAGGTAATCGATTTCGATACGGGAAAAAAGAAAAGGGTTCGAAGAATGAGCCCGGTATGATATATATTACTTTGCGTAGAGAACGTTTGTCATAGTGATTTTGGTTGTAAAAAAACCGACGAACCGTGAGGCTGGTCGGTTTTTGTTCTCTGTAAATGTGTCAAGATCTTCAGAGTGTCTGCTCGATAACCAGAGCGGTGTCTTCTAGCGAAAAGTAATTGGGTAACGCTCCGGATGGATTATGCTGTCAATCTCAAGATCCACATCAATTGCGTCCCAACGCAACGAATCCTCGTCCGGCATGGTCACGTCCAATACATCCGATACTTTTGCATTTCTGAACCAAGGGTATCTGTCATACGATAGATAATATTCCTTCCCTCCTACGAAAAGGAGGATACCGCGTGCATTAATCATTGTTACTCCCACAGGGGGTGTTCCATTCATTTTTTTATTATATCGAGGCCGGACAAGCTGCATGAGAATATTCGTTGATATCTATAAGATGGATATTCAAAACATCTTCAATATCAAAAAGAGTGCTGGTTGTAAAGTTGTGGTCACCTCTTAACCATTTGGATATCTCAGAGGGACGTTTACTCATTTTTTCGGCAAATTCCTTTTGGGATAGACCTTTCCTTTTGATACCTTCTGCTATTTTTACGGCAAGCATCATACGTCTTTCCATGTTCTTGGCTCTTTTCGTGTCTATATTGCCAAGTACTGTATCCAAAATAGATGTATTGTTCATATTTATTCCTCCTTCAATTTTAAATTACCTAAGAAAAAACCGTTATCATCGAGATGTATATCCTTGTTTTTGATGGCTTCTGATATGATTCTGGATATTCGAACCACTGTTTCAGCTTCTTTTTTTAAGGAAGAACTTTCTTGATAAGCTCTAATGTTTTTGGGTTTGTATCCTCCACCTCCAACAACGATAGCAACGTTAGCAAATCGAATACAATAGATTCTTAATTTTTTATCAGGACTATCAAATAGGGCGCAGACACCATCACCGGGTTTCCCTTCGTTTAGCTTGAAAAAATGTTCGGCTGCCCCAGTTTTTGTAGCCATAATTTTCAATTTAGATACGATATCTTCTATTTCGGTTGGGTATTCAGAATAGTTGTTCTGAAGAAATTATTCAAAAACGCTCTGATCCTCTTGATTGAGAATGACAGAATATATTTGAGTCTTCTTTCCTGACAGTTGCTTTATTTTGACAATCTCAAGTTCCACGATGAATTTTTTCTTTTTACAAAAAAACGAAGAAAAAGCGACAAGGCAAAAGAAAATGTCGAAAAAGATAACTTATAAGTGAATTTTTAACGGTTGACAGTCTCACATGAAAGGCTATCCTATATTTTACCATAAACGCATTATGGGAATAAGGAATAGGGATGGAGCGCTGTATATTGCGACTGGTCTTGATAACTCCGGCATGTACGAGGGAACACGCGAGGCTATGGGAATTATCAAGACCTTGGCCGGTGAGATCACGTCTTTTGACGTATTCGGAGGTATCGGTATCAGTGCGGCGACGGCGTTCGCCAAGGCCGCGAAGAGCTCATACGACTTCGAGAAGGAGTTCCGGAAAAACATGCTGGAAGTAGCGACCATTTCCACGCAGGTAACGGATGATATGACCGGTTTCATGAATCAGGTCATATCCATAACCCAAGAGATACCGATCAAGGCTCCGGAGGCCGCCAAGGCGTTATATAGCATTGTCTCCGCCGGACATGACGGGGCGGATGGCATGAAGATCCTAGAAGTTTCGGCTAAAGCTGCCGTGGGAGGGCTTACGGAAACCGAGACGGCAGCCGATGCTATTACAACGATCCTGAATGCTTATAAGATGTCTGCGGAGGAAGCCGGTACGGTCTCGGACCAGCTTTTTACAACCGTCCGGTTGGGTAAGACTACATTTGGCGAATTGGGAGCCTCCATAGCCCAAGTTGCTCCTATTGCGGCCGCATATGGGATTAGTATCGACCAAGTGTTGGGTGCTGTCGCTTCATTGACCAAGCAAGGAACGCCAACGGCGCAGGCTATGACACAGATCCGTGCCGCTATCCAAGGAACCGCTGGAGAACTTGGAGACGCCGCTTTCCAAGGTCGTACTTTCCAAGAGGCATTACAATTGATTTATGAGAAGGCTGGTGGTTCCGCTTCCAAGATGAAGGAAATGCTTGGCACGGATGAAGGCTTGGCCGCTACACTGGCTTTGACTGGAAAGAATGCAAAGGCGGCAGCAAATGACCTTGGCGAGTTGCAAAGCTCTTTAGGAGCTACGGAAGCAGCGTTTGAGAAGATGGCGGATGAAGCCGGCAATCAAATGACGCTTCTGTCGAATAATATCCAAGCGGCTTTGCGACCGATGGGAGAGGTGATATTAAAAAATATATCAGAAGCAGCTAAAATTATTAATCAGGGATTTGAGACAGGAAATATCAAAGGCAATATTGAAAATTTGGAAAAGTTGCTTTTAGGGGTTTCAGGTGCGTACGTAGCCTATAAATCTTCAGCTATAGGAGCGACTGCTGCAGAAATGGCATTATCCGCAAAAATTGCTATATCTAATAGTTTAAGGTCAATTCAAAATAAACTGACAGGAGAGTCGGTTCTTGCTAAAGAAAAAGAGCGTACATATCAGGATGCCTATAATTTGTCATTGCAAAAAACGATCACAGAAGAACAACGGGCGAAACTATCTAAATTGAACTTAGTTGCAGGCTCAGAAGAATATGTAAAGGCTATTGCGGCACAAGCTATTCAAGAAAAGAATACAGCTGATAGACTTGTGGAATCTTTGACTAAGCAGGTAAAAGCAAATAGAGAAAAATTAGCTTCTGCACAAGAGGGTTTGGAGATATCTAGAAAAGCAGTGCAAGTTGCAAAAGAAGAATTTAACGCTGCGTTTGAAGCGAATGATTTGGCTGCTTTAGAAGTATCCCAGACCAAACTGAATTCGGCGGCGAAACGTGAGGAAGCGGCAGCTACGAATGTTAGTACAACTGCGAAAAAACTAAGGTCTGTAGAATCGAAGTTGGCAGTTGCAACAACAAATCAGGAAATCGCTGCAACTCGTTTGAATACTGCAACAACGGCTGCAGATACGGCTGTGGCCAATGTGGCTACTTCGGCAAAAAACAGATTAAAGTTGGCTACAATTGCTTTATGGAAGGTAATGAAAGCAAATCCTTTGGGTACGATATTGACGGCTGTTGGTTTGGCAACAACTGCTTATGCCATGCTTGCTGATAAAATCAGAGAGACAGAAACTGCACAGGATCGATTGAATAAGCTACAAAAAGCTACTGTCAATTATATGGCTGACGAGAAAGCCGAATTAGAAGTCCTTTTGGCAGTAGCAAAAGATGAAACTATTATTAAGGATAAAAGGATAAAAGCTATAGAACGATTGAATGATATTTCTCCTGAATATTTAGGTAATTTATCGTTGGAGAATATTCAAACAAAAGAAGTTACAGATTCGATAGAGGCTTATACGAAAGCATTGGAAAAAAGTGCTAAAATGAAAGCTTCTCAAGATATGGTTTCTGATAGATATAAAAAGATAAATGAATTGAATATAGCTATCGATGAGATGCAAAAACGTTACGATGAGGCTATATCTGGGTCAGAATCAAAACATTTGTTTGAAAGAAAATTATTTGATTTAAAAAATGAAAAAGCGAATATTGAAGAAGAAATAAAAGAGATTTTATCATTTGCTAAAGAACAAGTTGAAAATAATCCGGTTACTATTCCAATTAAAAAGGAATCTGTATTATCGGGCATTACGGAAAAAGATAAAAAAGAACTTGAAAAGCAAAAAAAATTACAAGAGAAGCTCCGAAGCGAACTCCTATCCCTTCGCCGTCAAAACCAGCAATCCGAGATCGACCTGATGAAAGAAGGCTCCGCAAAGAAGATCGCCCAGATAAACCTAGACTATGACAATGAGATCGCCGCCATACTTACAAAGGAAAAAGAGTGGAAAGACGCTCAAGGCGGCAAACTGACTAAGGAACAGACCGTGGAGATTCATACAGCCTTGGTGAACTCATATGTCAAACGGGAGCGATCGACCTCTAATGTGAATAAGGAACAACTGGAGGAAGAGAAACGTGCCATGAACGAGTATCTGAAAGAATATGGCTCATATTTTGAAAAGCGTCAGGCTATCACGGAACTTTATAACGAGAAGATGGACAAGGCCACTACCGAGGGCGAGAAGCTGTCCCTTGGTGAAGAGATGAAGAAAGAGCTGGCTGCCGTCGATGACGAGGCCCAGAAGAAAACGTCCATCATCACGAAGCTATTCTCCGACATGAGCAAGAGGACGGTGCTCGATATACGGTCTATCTCCAAGGAGGCGCAGGCCATGCTTGATTATATCAATGAGGGCGAGTTCAAGACCGGTTCCGACGGAAAAGGCTTGTTCGGCCTGACCAAGGAGCAATTTGATATCCTTTCCAAGTCCCCGGAGAAGTTACAGGCCATAAAGGACGAGATCGCCAACGTCAATAAGGAGGCCGATCAGATGGACACGTCTTTCAACAAGGTATCGAACGGCCTTAAAAAGGTGTTCTCAGCTGGGGATGATACAAAGAGACTAAAAGAAGGCTTAGCTGAGATAGATGCCGGTATGAGTGATATCATGCAAGCCGGACAGTTCCTCTCCGACACGTTCTCCAAGTTAGGTGACGCTTTCGGTAGTGACCTTATGTCCGGTATTGCCGAAGGCTTGAATGTGGCCATGGACGCGGTCAATTCCGCCATGGACGGGGCGAAAGCCGGCGCGATGTTCGGGCCGATCGGTGCTTCCGCCGGTGCCGCTATCGGGGTGGTCACATCCCTTGCCTCCTCTATCGCCAAGATCCATGACAAGAAGAACGAGAGTCGTATCCAGCGTTTGCAGGATCAGATCGACACGTTGGACAAGTCGTACGACAAGCTGGGCAGGTCCATCGAGAAAGCCTATTCCAAGGATGCCTCCAAGCTTATCGACCAGCAGAATAAGCTATTGGAACAGCAAAAAGTGCTTATCCAAAACCAGATCAAGGAGGAGGAGGACAAGAAGAAAACCGACAATGACCGTATCAAGGAGTGGCGGGACCAGATAGACGAGATCAATAATACCATAGCGGATAACAAGGAGGCCGGCAAGGACGCCATTTTCGGTAGTGACATAAAATCCGCTATCGACGATTTCGCCAACGCTTACGCCGAGGCATGGTCAGCTGGGGAAGACAAGGCCCAATCAGCTAAGGATCTCATGAGGAAGATGATAAGGAACATGGTCACGGAGTCGATCAAGGCCGCCGCTTCCGATCCCATGAAAGCCATACGAGAGAAGCTGCTTGAGTTCTGGTCTGATAATTACATCAGTGATTGGGAGCAAGACTACCTCGACCAAAAGGCGCAGGAGCTGGCCGACGACCTCAACCGTAAGTTCGGCTGGGCCGACAAGTACTTCAAGCCTGACGATCCCGAGGATGATAATACCCGTGTGGCCTCCTCGAAGGGCATCGCCTCCATCTCGCAGGACTCGGCTAACGTGATAGACGGTAAGATGTCAACGCAACTTATATTTTTAGATAGGACGTTGGTGCAAGTGACGGGTATAGCCGACCAGATGCGCTTCATATATGACCTCCAGACAAGGGGATGGAAGAACGTGGAGGCGATCAAGGATCTGTCTGGGAAGGTGTCGGAGAACACGGCCAAGGTAGCTGAGATCTCCGGGCGTATAGAGGCCCTATCCGAGAAGATAGAGGCGAATACCAAGTCGGCGGCCTCCGGTATAAAGACTATTAACGACAAGGGTATATTAATGAGATCAAGATAATGATGGAGACGGTTAACGACATAATCAAATCGGCCCTCTCGCTTGGGGCGTGCAGTGGTTCTAACGGGGTGACGGACTGGAGAAGCCTCGTGTGGCTGTTCTTCAGCCCGCAGGGGCGTGAGTTTTGCGCGGAGAATGATTTCCCGTCGTTAGACATGTTCCGTGGCATGGCCGGTCACGTGATGCCCTACGGGGTGTACGTTGACTCCGGCCACGTGGACGTAACCAATCCCGGCAATATCGCCGTGATAGGTGATACGGATGCGGTGATAACGATAGACGATAACGAGCGTGTTCACAAGGTGATCCTCATGCACGGCGGCAAGGCTAGGGTCGTGGCGAGCGACTACGCCGTGATCCTGCTGGTGAATATTGGGGGAGAGGTTGAGATAAACAAGGATAATACCGTGGTGATCTTATGAGGGGTGAGTTATACATAGACGGCAAGGACGCCTACACCGATTTCGGCGTATGGATCACGGAGGGAGGTTACGACGGCCTTCTCCCGTTCCCCGAGCTGGTGGAACCGGATAGGAACGACTGGCCGGACGAGGACGGCATAGAGCCGGACTTGGAAAAGCCCACCTTGAAACCACGGGAGCTCAACATCACGTTCGTCCGCAGCGTGGACGGAAGATCCACCGGCGCTCTCGTCGAGCACCTATCGAAGTCTGGGTATCACCTCTTCCGTATCCCCTCGCTGGGCAGGGAGTGGAGCTTGCGACTCATCCAGAGCCCGGCGTATGAGGATTGGGACACGTTGGAGGCCTTCACGTTACGGTTCGCCGAGGATCAGCCCGTAAGACCCTTGTCCGTGGCGATCCCGGAGGGTAGAGCGTATGTTCCTCCATCCGAGTACGAGCTGGACGGCGTACCCTTGGATCGATACGGCGTGATGGTGACGGTGGGCCGGGACGAGATCATGAGATCTCCGACCGTGAAGACTAACCTGTCCCGTACGGTACTGGACGTTGACGGTAGGATCTACGATGCTGGCAAGGTGGTGTATAATAGCAAGGAGGTCACTCTTAAATGCTGTCTCATCGCCGGCTCAATGACGACATTCTGGAGTTGTTACGACGCCCTGTTGGATGCCTTGATCCAGCCGGGCGAGCGTTCGCTGTACGTGGATTACAACGTGGAGGAATACCCCTGCTACTACAAGAGGACGTCCGGCTGGAAGCTTGAGAGCCTCCGGGGGCGTGTGGTGGTGACATTCAACCTCACGCTGGAGTTCACGGTGTTCCGGATGGATGGTATCGATTACCTGCTGGCTACCGAGGCCGGGGAACTGGTGGTCACGGAGGACGGGGAATATTACATAGACTTGAACACATATGCCTAAAAAGAAGAAGAAAATATCGGAGCTCGCGTTGGCCGACAGCCTCACCGGTCTGTACACGATCGGTTGCAAGATCATAGACGGTATACAAACCAGCGTGAAGGTGAGCCTCGGGACCATCCAGACGGCTTACGAGAACATGCTCACGGAGATCTCCAACGCCCGTGCCGCCACCAAGGCGGCCAATACGGCGGCCTCCAACGCCAACACCGCCAAGCTGAACGCCGAGGCGGCCACGTCAAAGGCCAATACGGCCACGGCGAACGCCATCACCGCGACGAACGAGGCGAAAGCGGCCACCACCAACGCTACCGCCGCCGCCACGAAGGCGAATACGGCGGCCACGAACGCCGATAACGCGCGTGTAGGCTTGGAGACCTTGAAAGCGAACACCGAGAAGGCGACGCGAGCCGCCAACACCGCGGCGAATCTCGCCAACGATAAGGCCGTTTACGCCAACACGCAGGGTAACTTCGCCAAGACACAGGGTGACCGCGCGCAAGAGCTGGCCGACCACCCGTGGAAGGTTGGCGATAACGGCAACTGGTGGAAATGGGATCTGGATGGGGACAGGTATGTCGATACGGGCATCCTCGCCAAGGGAGGCGTCTTGTACCCGACCTTCACGATCAACCCCGCCGACATGACGCTGGTGATGTCCTACGAGGACGAGGTGTCACCAAACCTTGTCAAGCTCAACCAAGAGACCGGTGAGCTGTATTTGAACGTATGACCAAAAAAAGGAAGGAGGAATATATAATGAGTCAGATAGTATTGGGGAAGGTGGCGTTCGTCGATAAGGGCGTTTATGCCACGGCGAGTACGTATAACACCTTCGATTTCGTCGTCACGGATGATAGCTGCTACCTCTGTGTCAAGGACGGAAACAAGAACCACCCCTTGACCGATACGGCTTGGTGGAAATGTATCGCCCGTGGTACGCAGGCAACGGAAGCGGCCAAGACCGCCCTTGCGGAGGCGAATAAGGCTATCGAGGCCACGAGGAACGCTATCTCTGCTGCGGGTTTGGCTAACGCTAAAGCGTTGGAGGCTGGGAAACAGGCTGATTTGGCCGGTCGAGCATCTGATGAGGCTTTGGCTGCCGCTGTCGAGGCTGAGGCGATGATTTCCGAGGGCAATGCGCAGATCGCTTCCATGAAAGCGGCCGAGCAATCGTTGATGAGTCAAGCGCTTCTTGCCCCTACCCGTATGGAGCTGAAATATGTCAAGAGGATAACGTTAGGGAATGCCGTCGCCCAGAAGATAGCCGTGAGTCTTTTTCCAGCTTATGTATTACCTAATGTGATATTTCAACAGGCGTTTTATTCCGGTGATGCGTTGTACGTGGACCCACGTGGAAACTTGACTGTCCGTAAGACCGGCACGGCCACGATCCACGTTATCCCGTCGCATAACACCTCGTTGTCCCAAACGATAGTCATTGAGGTTACTGCCCCGGTCATTCGTAAGGCCGGTAGCGTGATGAGATTTTTATCCGGTAGCCGGATACGAAAGGTATAATTGTCTAACATTTTAATATACAGAATCATGTCATTAACAACAGCAGAGGAGGAGAAGGTACGCGCTATCATCACGGCCTTCGATAACGGCAAGACAATCGACCAGCTGCCCTTGGCCGACACGAACCAGCCCTCCAAGTATTTGATCGAGGGAGTGTCCAAGGAAACGGGCGAGTCAGTGAGGATCCCTTTCGCCGATGCGGTATCGATCGTGAACAAGCACATCGCTATCCGTCGCTGGAAACGTGGTCAGGGCACGCCAGTCGGCGAGTCCTACGGTAATATCGATTTCCTGCGGGATCTTCCCTCCGTGATCGGTCTGGGCTGCTACCTCGTGTCCGTTGACCGTAGCCGGCGTAAGCTTGACCCGACGAACCACCATCGTTTCGCCGACGGCAGTCCCGCCGCCTTGGACGGCACGATGGGCGATTACCTGTGGTGCTGGAACGCCCACTACTACTCTTGGTGGGTAGACTCCACCTATTATTACGAGGCCGTGAGCCCGACCCCGATCGAGGGTCATTTGAACTATTATATCCCGGCCGGGGGTACGTCGGCCTTGGGAGCCGGCGTCATGGATCGTACGAGCGGCACGTTGGTCTCCGTCGTCAGCGACGATCCCCGTTATCGTGGCGGGAACAACGACGCGACGAGGGACGGGAAGCACAACACGCAGCTAGGCATGGTTGCCACGAACATGAACGCCGCGGCTTTCGGCACGGCCGCCCGCAAGAAGGGTGAGGGCTGGGAATCCGGCTGGTTCGTCGCGAACAGCGTCGTCGGTTATCTCTACCGCCTTATCATGGGTACCCGTGATTGTCAGTCCGCGTTGAACCCGGTAAAGGACTCCAATGGCCTATATCAGGGCGGTACCGGTAAAGGTGTTACCGAGTGGTCTTGGGATCCTTGGTCGAGCCATAACGGTGGTTATCCGATTATTCCGACGAGCGTAGGGATCGAGTTGGGGGACTCAGTCGGCGTGAGCGACTACGCCGTGAAGGGCTCGGACGGTGGTACCGTCCACCAAGCGCACGTCCCTTGCTTCCTAGGCTTGAAGAACTTCTACGGGCATATCGGTCTGATCGAGCGTGGCTCCTTGATAAACAAGCTGTCCGACGGTAGCGGAGATTATTATGTAGCCCCGTCCCTTTACTCGGCTTTCAACATCAACTCGATCGAGGGCCTGATAAAGGCGGCGAGGGTTCCTAAGAACGATCCCAGTGGCTGGAAATATATCACTGAGCTCAGTATGCAGAACCTATGCTCCGCCCCGACTGTCGCCTCCGGCAGCTCCAGCACCTATTATTGCGACGGTTGGTATAACGACAACGCTATTTCCGGCCTTCGCTGTCCGTTCCGTCGTGGTCTTGCGAGCAGCGGTGCTAATGCTGGCTTAGCGTACCTCGATGGTTACTTTGCGGTCTCGTACGCTTACGTGTACTGGTCGTCGCCCCTCTGCTATTTTGCAGAGGACGTAAGCCCCGTGCCCGTGCAGTACTAGCGTTCATTGTGTTCGGGTGTCCATTGTGTCCATCAGGGTGCGAAGCGCCCGAGCACCCAAGGCACGTAAGTGCCGCATCTTAGTTCTTTGACATGTTGTTTCCGTTCCTGTTTTATTTTTCCCGCCGTAAGGCGGTCGCACTTGAAAAATTAAATATTACCTTTGTTCCGCCTATTGATTGGGCGGGTTGTCTTCTCTGACGTCCTGTTCCGGCCTTCGCTGTCCGTTCCGTCGTGGTCATGCGAACAACGGTGCTAATGCTGGCTTAGCGTACCTCAATGGTAACAATGCGGTCTCGAACGCTAACGTGAACTGGTCGTCGCCCCTAGGATACGCCGCTGATTTATTCAGTAAGAAGAAGTGGAGGAGAGACCCTGTCACTGGACAAAAAATCAAGGCTAAGGGTATAGTCCCGGTAGGTTGATAAACCGACGGCTCATGACCTGATGGCGATTGCAGACACTGGACACTAAAAGACACTTGGGACACCATGAGGAGAAAAGGTGACTTTTCCGGGGATATAGCCCGGAAAGAAAACTATTACAAGGCTTTTGATCATGCCAGCAAGAACAAGCATGGCAAAAAGGCCATAACAAAGTTCGAGGCGGACTTGGAAAAGAACCTTTCCGATCTCCTATACTCTTTTGAAAACGGGACGTTCGTAACCTCCCCGTATCGTTTCATGACCGTCCATGAGCCGAAAAAACGTCTTATCGGGATGCTCCCTTTTCCGGATCATGTCCAGCACTGGGCGATGCTCAATGAGGTGGAGGATTATTTTACGAGATCCTTCTCCGCGTATACCTACGGAGGGGTGAGAGGACGCGGTCCCCACGCCTACATGAGGATGATCCGGAAGGTCTTAAGAAAATATCCGGAACGTACCACCGACTATCTCCTGTGCGATATCCACCACTTCTATCCGACCGTCAATCACCCGGTACTGAAAAGCCAGCTCAGGACACGTATCAAGGATAATCATTTATTGCGAAGGCTTGATGAGATCATTGACAGCGTCGAGGGGGATACCGGTATGTTTCCCGGCACGAAGCTGGCGCAGTTCTTCTCGCTTGTCTATCTTTATCTTTTCGATCACGATTTGAAGCGGTGCTTCCATGTCGGGGAATGCCCGGCTTTGGTTGAGTACTACACGAAAAGGTATATCGAGGAAAGTATCGCAACGGCCAAAACAGAACATGATTATGAGGAGTTATCCAAAGGGATTCAATATCTCTCGGACAGGTTCAAGGGATATCTGAACCGTCTGGACTTCTGTTACCGTCTCGCCGATGATGTCTTGATACTGCATGAGGACACCGTATTTTTGCACCTTGTCATCGAGTGGATCGGTCTTTATTACGCTAACGAGCTTAGGATCGGTCTTAACCCGAGATGGAAGATCGGGCACGTGACGGACGGTGTCGATACGGGGGGATACGTGCATTTCCCGGATCACGTCCGTGTCCGGAAACGTAACAAGGTGGCTCTCTGCCGCCAGATAGCTAGATTGAGAAAGAAGGGTTTGCCGGACGAGGAGATAAGGAAGAGGGCCTCTTCCCGTATAGGCTTCATCCAACACGCTGATACGAGTAATCTATTAAATAAATTAGGAATGGAAACACCAAGGAAAAGACTGGGACAGGTGATAAGGAATAAAAAAAGTCCGTGGGAGGATCTCCCGGCCGACCGGAAAATGAGATTCGAGGATATACTTTATGATACCCGGATACCGGAGGATAAACGAGGGCTGGAGGATGATAAACTCATAGAGTTGATTGATTATAAAATCGAGGATAGCAAGATCGAGAAAAACGAGGACGGCACGCCAAAGAAGTGCCTCGCCATACGTTTCCGATGGAAAGGCGAGGAGCGTTACGCTTTCACCGGTTCCGCCGTCTTGATTGATCAGGCGCTCACGGACTTCTCTCACGAGGACTTGCCGGTGGATACCGTGATAAAGGTGCTCACCAACAAGTTCGGTAAGAAATTTTTCAGGTTCACTTGACCCGTAGGGATCGCTCTTGGCCGATCCTCCCGGGTCGGCTAAAAAACATTTAAATATATGGAGACAAGAGCGATTTACACGGAGAGAAAGACATTCGTAAAATACGATGACAACCATTACCTGCTATACCTGAACGAGGAGGTCTTGGAGAACCACGTTCCGGAGGGCCACGGGGGCGAACCGGAACCGGAGCCCCGCGTGGCTTACGCCTATACCGGCACGTGCGAGGATGGCGGCACGCTGATAGAGGCTGCGGATGCCACGTACGAGCGGTTCGTGTCCGGGCTCGTACGTGCGAGATATTCCGCTGACAGGGTGGAGGCGATCACCCTCAATAAATTAGGTTCGGATACGGCAAGGATGGCCGAGTTCGAGGCGGAGTTCGCGGAGCTGGAGCGTTACAGAAGCGATTGTAAGACGAGGGTACGTGCCTTGCTGGGTATGCCCGAAAGCGTCTCGAACACCCTTTAAATACCGTTCGAGATGCGTATCTACGACAAGACGGGCGAGGTATTGCTTGACATCCCGGTGGACGATGACAGCTATCGTTACCGGGCGATAGCGCAAGCGAAGAAGGTGGAGCTGCGTTACTCCCTAGTGGATCACGTGGAGCTGCCCACCGGGGCGTATATCGAGTACCAGGGGGAAAGGTACACGCTGTGGTACCCTTCGGATTTCAAGAAGGAGGGCACGAGGGTCCTCGACTATACCGTCACCTTCGGCGGTAACGAGGAGATCCTGAAAAAATATAAGTACAAGCTGTTGTCCGACAAGCCGTACAAGCTCAAGTTCGTCATGACGGCCACGCCGAGGATGTTCATGGAGCTGCTGGTGGACAACTTGAATCTTTATGATTCCGGCTGGACGGTCGGTACGGTGATCGAGGCCCCGGAGAAACTGCTGTCGTTCAACCACGAGAAATGCTGGGCTGTCCTTGGACGGCTCACGCAGGAGTTCGATACCGAGCTGGAGATCGCCGGAAAGACAGTTCACTTGCGCAAGGTGGAGTACTTCAAGGACGCACCGGTCGCTCTCAGCTATGGCAAGGGAAACGGTTTCCTTCCCGGTGTAGGTCGTGCGAACCAAGGCGACAACCTCCCCGTTGAGATCCTTTACGTGCAAGGCGGCGAGCGGAATATCGATTACTCGGCCTATGGAAGCCAGACATTGTTGTTACCCAAGTCACAGGAGCTGGAGTACCAAGGCCGACGGTACAAGACCGATCCGGATGGGATGTATGTCACTCGCGCGGACAGGCCCCTTGCCTCTTATAATGAGGACAGCTACGACGCCAGCGATATATATCCATCCCGGGTCGGCACGGTGAGCGAGACCGACACGGAGCCGGGCGAGGACACGGACGGGAACGATGTCACGTTCTACAACTTCTATGACTCATCGGTTCCCGCCAACCTCAATTTCGAGGATTGCCTGATCGCCGGCCAGACCATGACCGTGATCTTCCAGACAGGCCGTCTTGCGGGCCGTGAGTTCGACGTGAAGTACGTGCATGACGGTCGTAAATTCGAGATCGTCTCGTCCGAGCAGGATGGCATGACGCTGCCGAACGCCTCCCTGTATCCGGAGGTCGGCGACAAGTACGCCGTTTTCAACATATCCCTTCCCGCCGCCTACGTATGCGACAACGCCACCAAGACCGGGGCGAGCTGGGACATGTTCCGGGAGGCGGTACGCTACCTGTACGAGCGTGAGGAGCGGCAATTCGCGTTCAGCGGAGAACTGGACGGCATATGGGCCAAGAGGAATTGGTTGGCGATCGGCGCCAAGCTGGTACCCGGCGGTTATGTCGATTTCAGCGATCCCCAGTTCCAGCCGGACGGTATCCTGATCCGGATCACCGGGGTGAGGGATTACATCAATAGGCCCCACAGTCCGGAGCTTGAGCTATCCAACACACCAGTAGGCGGTTTCCTGTCCGATGAGCTGGGAAAGCTGGAGAGCGAGGAGGTGGCGAACGAGACACGGCACAAGCAGGCCGTATCGTTCACCCTTCGCCGTTGGCGTGACGCGGTGGAGATGCAGGGGATGCTTGAACGGGCCTTCAAGGATTACGGCAAGGGGCAGGCGATGTCATGGCTTCGCACCATGTCGGTATTGGTGGGGCATGAGTCGTTGCAGTTCCGTTTCGTCAACCGTATTCCCACTGCGGACGGGCAGACGGTCACCGAGGTGGATCACGCCTTCACGTATGACGGGCAGAGACGTACGCTTGCCACCCCCTCCGGGATCTTGCAGCACATGACGTTGGGTATAGACTCTCTCGCCCCCTCCCACAAGGTGACCGAGTATAAGTACTGGAACATGGCGGCCTATACGTCTCCCTATCTGGGGGATGACACGGAGGCCATGTACCTGTACGCCCGCTGCGCCAAGTCGGGATCGGCGGGCACGTTCTTGTTGAGCAAGGAGCCGAGGGACTTGGATGACGGCTCGTATTACAACCTCCTTTGCGGAGCCTTGAGTACAGAGGTGGATGGCCAGCGCAGTTTCTCCACTCTTTACGGCTTCAGCGAGATAGGCCCGGGATGGATGCGGCTGAACAAGATCATTAACATGGACGGCACGCAATATTGGGACATGCTCTCCAAGGCGTTCCGGATCGGCGATGACAACGCTTTCCTCTCATACGACCAGCGAGACGGTCTCGTGTTGAAAGGCAGTATCTACCAATCGCCCTCCGGCGAGATCGATTATCCGGAGGTGGATCGGGGCGCTTACTCCGATAAGTCCGTCTATTACCCCGGCGACAAGGTATCTTACGATGGTAACGTGTATAAGTGTATATCCCAAACCACGCCCGGAATAACCCCCGATGACACGAGGCACTGGAAAAAACTCGTGGCGAAAGGCTCGAACAGTTTCAAGAGCACGGTGTTCATCCGCACGAACGCCACGCCCGCCGTCCCCGTTGGCGGCTCGTACGCCTCCCCGTTACCGACCACGGAGGGATGGAGCGACGGAATCCCGTCCGGTGAGGCTATCTTGTGGGCCTCCACCCGGATCTTCTCGTCAGACGGGAAGGATCCACAGCAAGCGGCGTGGACGACCCCGAGGCAAATGACGGACACGGCCGATTTCGACGTGGAGTTCTCATCCGTAGCGAACCCGTCGGCCCCAAACGGTCATCCTAATACCAATACCCAGTGGAGCGACACCCAAAGTACGGACACGATCTGGATGGCCACCAGCGCCAAGAGAAACGGGGTATGGAGCGCATGGAGCGTATCCAAGATCAAGGGAGAGGAAGGCAAACCGGGAAAGGACGGGATAGACGGCACGGATGGCGAGGACGGGAAAGACGGCGATCCCGGTCCCCGTGGCGATCGTGGCCCCCGCTGCACCTACCGTGGCGATTACGACTCAAGCGCTACCTATAACGCCAGCTCCAAGATTACCGATATCGTATCGATCAAGAATAGCGATGGCACCCGCTCGTATTATGTGGCTAAGGTGGATGATAACGAGCCTACCTTCAAGGGGAAACATCCGACCAATACCGCCTATTGGGACACCTTCGGGGCGAACTTCTCCAGCGTGGCGACCGATTTGCTGATGGCACGGAAGATAGCAGCCTCGGAGATTGACGTGGAGGAGATCTTTGCAAACTTGGCAAGGATCGGAAACTTCACCATCACGAACGGGAACCTGAACGTGGATACTTCCGTTGCGGATCGTACCCAGATAACGTTCCCGAGAATGCTGACCATCGGGAAGACCACGCAGTTCGCCGGGAAGTTCGGAAACCGTAGCTCGTGGGGCGGTGTGTTCTTCGAGGGATTCGGTCCCTATTTTTACGACATGGGGGTAGAGAAAGTGTTGTACAGGGAGGGCACGGGGGTCGTGTTTAACGCCCCGGGCGGGAGATACCCGTTCTTGGGGGTACGGATCGATAACGGCAACGGTATCTATGGCTGGAACAGTCCCGGGAATATAGCCAACCTGTATATCAACAAGGACGCCGCGAGCACGGCCCATGTGTATATCACCAATTACCAAGGCTTGACCTCGTCCGATATCCGCCTGAAGAGCGTCTTCTTCGATATCCCGGACGTGCTGGATAAGCTGGAGGGTATCTCCGCGTTCTACTACACGATGAAGGAGGACGAGGACAAGCTCCTTCGCATCGGCGTGTCGGCGCAAGCCGTCCGAGAGGTTCTTCCGGAGGCGGTACAACTCATAACACCGGATAACGGGGATTCCTATTACGGAGTCGATTATATCCAGATGCTGACCGCCTTCGGGATCAACGGGATCAAGGAGCTTTACGCCAAGGTCAAGGCACTTGAGAAGAGGGTGGAAGAGTTGGAGAATAGATAGAAAATATTATAGGCCTTATCGGGGGCGGGCAAATAAAAGCCCCCGTATATATTAAAAGAAAACGAGTTATGGGAGTTGATTTGAATACGATATTGGCGATAATCGGCGCGATGGGCGGGGTTGAGGGGATAAAATGGGGCATCCGTGCGTGGGCGAACCGTAAGACGAACGCACGTATAGCGGATGCTCAAGCTGACGTGGAGGAGTTCAAGGCCCTGCGTGAGTATAACGAGTTCTTGCAAAAGCAGTTGTCTGAGAAGGAGGAACGGTTCGTTGAGCAGACCGGACGGCTCCGGCAGGTGCAGGACGAGCTTTTCACCTTGAAGGAGAGTTATTCGGACGTGAAGCTAGAACTGGCTTTAAAGAGGTGCGAGAAAAAGAAATGCGGCGATCGTGAGCCGCAGAACGGTTATTAATGAGGGAGGATAAGGAATGAGAAATAACAATTTACCTCGGGGATTACGTAACAACAACCCCGGGAACATCAGAAGGAATAGCGATGTCTTCCAAGGCGAGAAGACAAGCTCAGACAAAGAGTTCAAGCAATTTAAATCGATGGCATACGGGTATAGGGCGATCTTCAAGATCCTGTCTAACTATTACCGGAACTATAAGCTGGATACGATCCGCAAGATAATAGGAAGATGGGCGCCGGAAAACGAGAATAATACGAACGCTTACATTAAGGCCGTATCTGATTATGCCGGTATCCCTGCCGATGATCCGATCAACATCAACGATCGTGAGCAAATGATCCGGATTGTGGCCGGGATGAGCAAGGTGGAGAATGGGAGAGAGGCTGATATGTCGGATGTGATAACGGGGTGGAGCTTGTTATGATATCCGATGAATTAGGGTTTTAACAATGGGTTCTTTGACAGGATGGGATAGCCAATAACAAATAATTTTTACATTTGTGATGTGAAAGTTATATGTTATGGAAGAAAATAAAAACTTAGGTGAAATAGTCATCTTTAATACAGATAGTGGTGATGTGAAAGTGCAAATAGATGCCATTAACGAAACTATTTGGATGACTCAAAAAGGAATGTCCGAATTGTTTGATGTTAGTGTATCGACAATAAGCAGGCATATTAAAAATATCTTTGAAGATGGTGAGCTTGAAGAAAAAGTGGTTGTTGCAAAAAATGCAATAACCACTGAGCATGGAGCTATTGACGGGAAAACTCAAACGAAGGAAGTGACGTTCTACAATCTTGATATGGTCATAGCCGTCGGTTACAGAGTTAACAGTAAACGTGCGACCCAGTTTCGTATTTGGGCTACAAAAACACTTCGTGAATACTTGGTAAAAGGTTATGTTCTTGATGATAATAGATTCATAAAAGGCCAGTCGTTGACTTATTTCAAGGAACTGTTAGATCGAATTCGGTCGATACGTATATCCGAAAGAGTGTTTTACCAGCAAATCAAGGATATCTATATGTTAAGTATAGATTACGATAAAAATGACCAGACAACACTTGATTTCTTTGCGTCCGTACAAAACAAGCTTCTTTGGGCGGTAAGTGGAAAAACAGCAGCGGAATTGATTTATTATAGGGCGAACGCAAAGTTACCGATGATGGGACTTACCTCTACGGAGAAAGAAGGTATTGTTAAGTCTTCAGATATTAATATCGGTAAGAACTACTTAACGAAAGATGAGCTTGACAACTTGAAATTAATAGTCGAGCAATACCTATCTTTCGCAGAGGCCCAAGCTATCAACCATATACCGATGAGGATGAAAGATTGGGAAGACAACCTTAATATTATCTTAACGATGAACCGTAAGAGCATCTTGACTGATTTAGGTAAAATATCAAAAGAACTGGCTAAGAAAAAGGCAAAGAACGAGTATGCTTTATATAAAGAGGCTCAAAAGGAGCAAGAATATTTGAATAGTATAAAAGAATTGGATAAGGATTTAAGGAGTCTAAGAAAAAAGAACCCTCCTAAATAGCATATAACTTTACATTTTATTGGAGAGTTTGGCGGCTATCCCATCATCATGGTTTAGTCGCCTTTTTCGTATCCGGGCGGCATCCAAATACGGGTACAATCAAATTTTTATAATAATGAAACCTAGATGCATTGTATTAATAATGGTAGGTATCCTCTCCCTGTTTGGGTGTCGAACCAAGATTCAACCTGTCGCTATCGAGAATCGTATAGACTCGATCTACATAGATAAGTTGGTACCTTACCCAATGCCAGCCGATAGCGCCTCTATCCGTGCGTTGATGGAATGCGATGAGAACGGTAAGGTAGTCCTTCGTTGGCTGGACATGGCTAACACGAAGAACGTGGAACTCATGTTCAAGCTGGATAGTCTCGGTAACGTGATCGCCAATATGAGAGTTCCTAGAGATACGTTATATCTGCCTTCGAAAGAAATCTACGTGGATCGTAAGGTGGAGGTTCCGGTCTTTGTGGAAAAAGAGCTATCTCGTTGGGAGAAAATAAAGATTGAGGTAGGAGGGTGGGCGATAGGGATCTTATATGGATTCTTGATAGTTAGTATTGGTTATGTGATTGTTTGGTTGATAAAGAAACGTAGATGAACTTTAGGGTTAAAGATCTGTTGGAAGGGGGATTTACAGAATAGCTTGTTCTCTATTTGTAACGGATAGATCTACGTTTTTTAGATCAACATTCCGTAAATTTGTATTGAGTAAGACCGTTTTTTTAAGATTTGAATAATCAAGCTTTGAATATTGCAAGTTAGCATAACTAAGGTTTGCGAATGTAAGGTCTGATTGTGATAGATCTGATTGGTACATGTTGGCTTTGATTAATTTTGCTTTGGATAAGTTAGCCTTAAACAAGTCTGCTTTTGTTAGGTTTGCATTGGTTAGGTCTGCTTGACAGAAGATAGTCTCGATTAAATTTGCCTCAGATATATTCGCATTTTCCAACGTCGCTTTTAATAGATTTGCTTCAAACATTTCCGCCTTAAACAGTATGACCTTATATAAGTCAGCTTCTATCAATTTTGCCTGACTTAGTACTGCTCTAGATATGTCTGTGTAGTGTAAGTTCGCTCTAGACATATCTGTATTTATTAATAATGCGTTAGAAAGATTTGCCCTAGACAAATCTGCTTCTGACATATTTACTTCGGATAGATCTGCTTTAATTAGATTGGTATACGACAAATTTGCTCTGAATAAGTTTGCTCCAGTTAGTTTTATACCAGCTAGATATGCATTAGATAAGTCACCTTCTAAATCAGAAAAAAAATTATCGTCACTATTGAATAATAATAACATCAATGTTTGGATTTCATTTGATGGATTCAAATTAAATTCCTTTTTATAATCATTGATACTTGTAATTGATCTTATATGAGAACATAGAATGTTAAAAACAGTCTCTTTAAATTCATTGGGGTATTCTTTTGCTAGAAAAATAAGGTTGTATACTCCACCAGTTCTGGCAGATTCTTGGTTGCTTCCCAATAATTCTACACCTTTAGCAAATCTAGAATTACGCTCAGACTTGGCTTGTAGCTCTAGTTGCATATTTTGATATTCAATTTGTTTAGACTGTCCATCCAATTGTTTTTCTTGTTGTGAGATCCGTCTCTGATTTTGATATATATTATAAACGATGCCAAATACTCCAAAAATAGCAGTCCACATAGTGAAAAAGTCTTTTAAGCTAAGCCCAAAAGTATAAAGAGGAATGTTTGAACCAATAATGTCTCCGATTAGAATAAGGACAAAAGGTGCTAAAAACAATGAAAGGAGTATTGTTAGTGTTTGTTTTCTTATTTGAGATAATAATTGTGCCATGGTTGATATTCATATTGTTTGTGGACAAAAATACATAACGATTTTGGTGCTTCAAAAGTTTTGTACAACATTTTTGATAGTGTATTTAAATTGTATGCGTAATATCGTGGACTGATATAGTTCGATAATCAATCCACGATATGTTTATAATAGCAACCTCCCTTCCTTCTTATCCATCACCGCATTGAAAACACTTTTGTAGGTTTCGTACAACTCTTTCCGGCTTTCCGGCCCCGGCCAGTCGGCGAAAGACTCTCCGGCGAAGAATTTCCAAGCGAAGATCCGTTTGGCTTTTTCGGACAACTCTAACAGGTCGACCATATCCCGGATATCCTGCATACGTTCCCGGATATACTCGGTACGGTCAATACTATCATCGGGCTCATCAATAATGTTCAGTCTTCGCCAATCCACATTCTCATCTACCGGGATAGGCTTGTATTTATGCCGGTAGGGAGACGTGTCCGAGGTAACGTTCAGCTTTATCATTTGCAGGATATACCAGTCAAGTTCGGTATATTTACCTTGCTTGGCTTCCATAAGCCGGGAGAGGTGTTCCAGAGGCTTTTGAAGTAGCATACACATTACCTCGTTCAATACGTCAATAGCTTCACTACTCATTCCGGCAAGTGAGCAGTGATACTTAGCGTAATCCAGCCACCTGTCGTAACGTTTCTCAATATATTTATTCAATGCCTCACTTGCCATAGTTGTCTTTATTTGATATATTTGTCGCAGGTTGTAATGGGGTGGCGCTGTGAGGCGCTGCCTTTTTATTTATTCTCTTTGTTAGTCTTTATCTCTCGCTATAAAAATGTTATCTTTAGCCTTCTTTTTTATTCTTAGCCCAATCGATAATGTATTCAATACCAGCGTTGAATCCTTTACTGAAACCATCTTTAAACTCATGATTTGATATTCCATGATAGTAAGCCGAGCCGAAGCACAAGGCGAAACCAATGGCTATCAATACCATCCCTGTTCCAAAGTATGGATAAGCTAGGGATATATGGAATGGCTTGAACTGGATCGATATTCCAGACGTGAGAATGAATATTAGCGAGATCATTCCGATTATTAACAATGATATTTTAAGCATCTGAACCTCCTTTGTTTACATTGTGCGACATATTCTTTAATCTTGTTTGACTTTTATAATCCTTACATCCATAAGCGGCGAGATTAATGGCGTGCGTACCTATTCCTTGTCCGGAGAAGCATGGATAACGGATACATCTTACGCATTTCCTTCGTGGATATTTATTAGCGTCCTCCCGTTCTTTCAAGCGGTTGATTCCTATGTGTTCCTCTGCCATGGTTATTCCTCCTCCTCGGTCTCGTCGAATATCCGGGCCATCATATCGACGATGTTTGTTTGTATATTGTCCTCCGCGCCAAGCACGGCGTTGCTTATATGTTTTTTCTCCTCGATGATCCTGTAGAGCTTCTGGTCGATGGTCTTGCGGCCAAGCAGGTAATAGCAATTCACGGAGTCCTTTTGGCCGATACGATGTGCCCGGCTCTCGGCTTGGTCGCAATCTGCGTATGTCCACGGTAGCTCGATAAAAGCGACATTGCTTGACGCTGTCAACGTGATACCCGCCGCTGCGGCCTTGATGGAGCAGATGATGACGTCCGTCTTGGGATTCCGTTGGAAAGCGTCTATGGCCGCTTGCTTTTGTTGCATATCTTGCCGTCCGGTGACACACACCGCCGAGGGAAACGCCTGTAGGAGCCGGTCTACGATCTCATGCAGGTTACAGAAGAGGATGATCTTCTTTCCGTTCTCCCGAAAATCCTTCACGAAATCGATCACCTCTCTCAACTTACCCCGGGCCGTTATGTCCTTCAATATGCCTATTCGTACCATGACCTCGCCTTTCAGCGATTTTTGTACCTTCTCATCGTCGGCCTCCTTGTATCGTCTCAGATAATCCACCAAGTCACGCTCGGCGTCTTGGTATTCCTTGCGGTTGGTGATCTCGCAGGTCACGATCTGCCGTACCTTGTCGGGTAATTGAGTCAGCACCTTGGATTTTTCCCTCCGGAAGAAACAATGCTTCCAGAGCATGAAATTGAGCTCTTTCAAGTTCGAGGCCCCGTGCGGCCCAGAGCAATAGCGGCTCGTGAAATATTTCCAGCCTCCGAGATCGTTCATCCGGTCCATGATAGCGAGTTGGCATATAAGGTCGTTGGGCTTGTTTACGACAGGGGTACCGGTCAACAGGATGATCCACTCTTTCCCGGCGGTGATACCTTTGCAAAACTTGCTTT
The DNA here is from genome assembly GCF_003635425.1 of Parabacteroides sp. AF27-14. Taxonomy (NCBI): domain Bacteria; kingdom Pseudomonadati; phylum Bacteroidota; class Bacteroidia; order Bacteroidales; family Tannerellaceae; genus Parabacteroides; species Parabacteroides sp. AF27-14. Next base: position 121,834 of record NZ_QTLZ01000005.1, on the reverse strand, counting down.
GTTGGGTAGCCGTTGATTTTACCTTATGGGATTCGTCAATGATCACGCTCTTGAACAACTTGATCGTATTATGGAACTCTACGTCTTTCAGCGTCCATTTCTCCGATTTGTTGATTCGGCGTACGAAATACTTCCGTAGGCTCTCGTAGTTCACGATGAACACATGGTTCATGCCCGTTTGCCAGAAGAATGGCCATGAGGTTCGTACCGAATCGGTCAATACCATGGCTTTCTTGTCCGTGAACTTGTGCCATTCACGTTGCCAGTTGATCTTGACCGTATTGGGGCAGATAACGAGACAGGGGAAAGCGCCGGCCTTGTTGATTGTGGCGATACTCTCAAGTGTATTGTGCGTTACAATATAATTATTTGTCAGATACAAATGATCCGGAGCGGTTACGCTTATACATACGGAATCTTCCTCTCTAATATATTCGATAGACGAGATATACCGTGAACAATAGTTTGTTTTTTTGATGTCCCATTCGGCGGCTTTCCGTTCAAGATAGAATGGGCAAACCTTGATCCTCACGTTTACTTGAAATTCCACGCCTTTACCCTCGTTTTGCCTATCGTATCTGCGTATGATCGCCTGTCCTCCAAGGGAACGTACCAAAAGGGCAATGTCACGCGCCATGCCATAGGAAAGGGTGCTGTAGGTGATCCTGTTTCTCTTTCCTGATCCATCCGTATCCATCAAACCGCGTAAGAGGTTGATGCGTTGCTCTACCGATCCGTGCATGTATTCGTATGGTATGAATTTCTCTACACTTGGTTTGTCAGCTTTGAGTCGTTTGATCTCTTGGTAAAATCGATTTTCGTGGACTGTCGGATTCTTTGTGATGTTGTATCGCGGGCATGTGGCGTAATCGTCCCGTACCAACAGCATATCGCTAGGTAAGAGTTTTCTTACCCTGTCGGCAATAGCCGTATCCATGTCCGGTGTAGAGAAAGACAGGCGCCCATTGCCATTGCAAAGGTGGCCGTCTCCCAAAAGTACCCCCATGATGTAAGGATGAATGATGTATAATCTCTCCTTGTACTTCACAGGTTCACACATTGGGATTTCCCATTTCCGTCTTGTATGGTTATGGCCAAAACCTTTTAGGTTGTAGGTCACGCCGGAATCCATGATCTCCTGTGTTGTCTTGGTGATCCATCCTTTCCCCTTTCTTCTACGGTTGGCATCCCGGACACACCATAGATGCTCTGGGCCGCATTCACAGGATACGCCATCAGAGAACGTCACTTTGAACACGCGGCGTTCTTTTTGCGGGTACACGCCACTTACGGTATATACATTTCCGTCCCTGCCGAATATCTCGTCCCCAATTTGTAATTCTCCAATCCTCCTAAAACTGTTTGGAGTAGCCACGTAACTACTGACCGGTTGTTGTTTGCCAAGTCCCATGTCGTCCCCATTGATAAACCGTTTTAGTTGTAAGCCTCGTGCGATTCCTTGCAGTTGATAGGGGTAAGGTTGTATCTTTAGGCCATGATCCTCGTCCAACTCGGGCATGTCCGGTATTTGATAGGCTATGTCCTCGTCGGTCTTAGACTCGTTCCCTCCCCAGTTGACGGGTTCGAAGTGCCTCACGTAATAGGTGAGCTGGTCTAGCTCCGCCTTGCACTTATTGTTGGCCGGGATCATCCACGCTCCGGTAGACTTGTCCCACCAGCGGACGCTGATGGCTGTCTTTAGCTTGTCAACGACCTGCTGGCGGTACCTGTCAAACCTTACCGCGTAGCATTGTCCCTTTTCCGTGTTTTGTAAAGTGATTTGCATAACGGTTGTTTTTATTATTGGTTAGGCGAACTCGTCGAAGGCTTTCACCTCCTCGGCGATCTCCTTGATCTGCTCTTTTTTCTTCCGTCCCCGTTTCTTAGGCTTCTCTTCCTTCTCGCCCGTGATATCCGATTCCTCCGGGGTATCGAAATCGAAGGATTCTTGCTTGATGCCATATTTACCTTCGAACAGGTAAGCGTCCACCTCGTAACTACATCTACCGATAGCCTCTTTCAACTCGGCTCCGTAAAGGTACCCGTCACCGGACTCGTCCTCATATTTGGTGAACGGGACGGAGAGGTTAAGGATCTGCCCGCTTTTCAGGAGCTTTTGCGCTTGGATTGATACGCCGGCTGATTCATCATTACCGCCTTTGCTGTATCCGGTGACGATGATATTCTTTAGCTTCTCGTTCAAGTCATCGTCGGAGGGATTGGCGACATTGACCAATGTAGCCTCGTGCATCTCACAGATTTTCACTACGTGTGGCTTAAGCCGGTTCAACGCGTACAGTAGATCGGGGTGGATAAACTGCTCCGATTCCTTTAGGATGTTGTTCTTGTAGTTCGCTTCCACGAACTTTTCCGTATACTCCGCCGTGAGCTGGTTGTTCTTGATCTTCACTTTCTGGATCTCGTACACGGGTTGCTCTTTTACTAATTCTTCCATGCTCTTTTAAAATTTAGGATTGTTATAACTCTGAGGCGCTAAGGCCATTTCAGTTTTCGCCTTGCTAATTATCGTGCGACACCATTCCAATTGGTGGGTCGCAGTCCGGTTCAATCTATCACACCAGTCGACTAGGTATTGCTCATCCTTGCACAGGCTGTCGATGATAGCGTTTACGGCCTTTGAGGTCGCTCCGGCCCGTGAAGCGGTTTCCCGTAATGTGTCGAATACTTCCGATTTCTTTTTCACGTTCAGGTGATATTTTGCGTCCGCTAACAGCTTCCCGGTTCGGGCGATATAGACGGCAAGGTCGTTTCCACGTAGGACAGCTTCTTGTACGTCTTCGCTCATTGTGATATTCAGGAAGGCATCTATGGCGGCTAGTTCCTTGGATATCTTGTCTGTCGGTGTGATATTGAGATTCATGATTTTTATTTTAAGATATAATCGTTGCCACAGTTGCCGCAATGATATACGTTGAATGTATTTCCCGTATGCGTCTGTAATTTCTTTACGAGTACGGAAGCTCCGCATATAGGGCATTTCTTTGCCAGCCTGCACTTTAGCCAGTCGATTAGGATTAAAACTAGACTCTTCATACTATTAGCTTATTAGCATCCACCACCGGAAGGCTAGTTCCTCGTATTTCTCTTTCCCTTTCCGGTAGCTCGGATCGTTCCGTCTGATGAAAGCCTTGAACACTTTTTGGTTCTTCTTGGAGATACCATAGATGAAATCTTGACGGCTTCCGGCGATATCCATATACCAGGCACGGGAACGATCCCAATCAAAAAAATCAATCGCCTCGTCAAACTGTTTCTGGGAACTGGCGAAGGTAGTTTTCAAGTCTCCGCCGAATCCGAATGTGGGAAGCCACCAGTCCCATTTGCAACGAGTGTCGAGCGTATATTCAAAGTTGCCGTATTGGAAACGTTGCCCCTTGTTTACCATGAACCGTTGCGTCTCCGCTTTAGCAAGCACTTGCGCCAATAAGGGATCGTGTCGGGCTTCCATACGGAGTGACTTGATCATGGCTTGTGCCAGTTCCCAATCTTCCCCGGAATACAATACGTCATCTACCGTATGTTTGTCATATCTTACCCGTTCGGGTTCTGTCAGCATCGCATCCACCAGACTCCCGAACTTGAACGCCTTCTCCTTATCCCCGTATTGCGTACGGGGATAGAGGAGGTTCTTTAGTTCTGTCAGGTCTGAGTTGCTGACCTCAGACCGTAGGTAATACGTATCTTGCATCTTCTTCCTTGAGTTTTAAGTATTCAATGACTGCGAAGTCAAATTCAAAATCGTAAGTGTTATCCATCAGCCACCGGAACCATTTGCGGCCCTCTTCCGTATCGAGGATCTTTTTTAGGTTACTCGGTGTACGCCTGTATTTCCCGAAGTTTATCCATGAGGACAGATATAGCTTTCTCATATCACTTGGCCGTTATATCATCGACATATTTCACGAATGCGGATTGGATTCGCTCACCGTCCTTATTGGCTGTTTTCTCGCAATAGGAGATCATCTTCTTATGGATCTTCTCAAGATCCTCCATGCTCATATTGATACCCTCACGCATGAACCACATCTGGTATACCTGCATGAATCCTTGTGGATTGGTGACTTGGATCTTTTTCTTTATCTTCGCCTTGGTAGGGGTAGGAGACATACTGGCGGCACTGAAATCGAAGGCCGCCTGTACTTCCGCGGTGGCTTTCTCTGCCTCCGCCTTGGCTCTCGCTTCCTCTTCCTTGCGCTTGCGTTCCAGTTCGGCCTTTTGACGTTCTTCCGCCTCTTTCCGTTTGCGCTCCTCCTCCAGCCGTGCCGCCTCGATTGCGTTGGTCTTGCGAATTTCCTCTTGCTCCTCCAGTTGTTTCCGGAGGGATGGGAGGCGGTCGACCAAGGATTGTTTCAGTCCCTCGATCTCGAAAGCGTATCGATCGGAATATTCTTTTTTCTTTAGGATGGCTATCTCGTTCTTGATCGCTTTGCGGGTCTCACCGTCCATATAGAATGTCTGTTTGTTATCCACGACGTTTTTCACGAAATCCGTCCATGAGAAACCGGTGCTTGTTTGCGTGATCTGCCGGCATACGTCCCCATACGTGGCTAGGGAGGCACGATTGAAAATCCCGTTCAAGGCGTTGATATGCTTCTCGACGTAGGCGGCGTACGTGGTATCAAGCAAGACCGTTATGTCGGCCCGGTATTGGGCTTTCTCGTTCTCCGCCAACTGTTTTTGCCGGGCCTCTTCCTCACGGCGTTTTTGCTCTTCCAGCTTCTTGGCGGCGTATTTGTTACGCTCCATCTGTAGCAGATAAGGGATGGTTCCCTTGGATTTGGCGTCTATGGAACCCTCTAGTGTCGTGAAACGTTTGGATATGGCCGTTAGCATTTGGGTTAACGGCTTCCGGCGGTTGTTCATGTTCTCTACGGTCTTCTTTGACTTCGCAAGGTATTCTTGTACCGCAGTGTCGATCTCGTCCGTGCCGATACCTCCATTTCCCTCAATCGTGTCCAAGAGGGTTTTCCCTGCGTTCGTGCAAGCTGAGACCGACGCCTCATTGCGGGCGAGAATATCCGGGGCTGTCTGTAAGATGCTAATGACCTCGTTAGCCTTGAAAGGTAAATTGTTATTCTGTGTATCCATGTCGATAAAATTTTGAATGTTGATATTGAACTCTTAAAATCCGGCTTCTTCATCTTCTTGTGATATTTGGGCTGTTATACCAGATACGGGAACCGGTTCCGCTTGCGGTTGCTCTCCGAATCCTTGTAAAGGATTTTCCGATTGGGGCTGGAGGGCTTGCGGTTGCTGTCCGGCTTGATTGGGCTGGATAACGGTTGTTTCTTCCAGTCCGTAGTCGATCTCTTGCGGTTCCTCCTGTGTCTCGAATGAGGAGAACTGTCCCGTGCGTACCTTGGGATATCCGTCGAAAGCGTGCTTGATAAGCTTGCTTTCCAAGAATCCCGGATCAATACCTCCTTCGCTAGAGGTATAAAGGGCATTGGCCTTCCCTTCTTTCTGCCGGGTTTGCGGGTTCCATTTCTGGTTGTTCTTAAAGCTGTACGCTTCCAATCGCTTGATATCGCCTTCCATCATCCAGTGCCAGTCCACGGTACCGTCGGAGCGTACGATACGTAAGAAACCACCTATCACCTTGTTGGACTTTCGGGGGCATGCCGCTTGGTAGGTCACGGTCTTTACGCCGTCGATCAACCCGGGGGAGAAGGTATCGCCCTCATAGCAAACCACGGGATTATCCACGTAACGGACTTGTCCGGCACGTTGCCGCATGACTAACTCGCCATATCCGGTGATGGAGAGATAAGCACGTAGTTCGTAGATATCGCTACCGTTGTTATCCTTATAACCGGTCTTCGTGCTACGGGGAAGAATATAACAGTGCGGCCGTCCTGTTGGGTCAAGTGACAGGCCGTTGACCGCTATATCCAAAAAGCATCCATAGAGGGATAACGGTGTGCATCTTTGCAGTTCCGGCTTGTCTTGTAATATCTTCCGGAAGTTGAATTTCTCTTTCTCGTAGATTTGCGCTCCTTGGGCGGTACCCCAGATCGCGTTATACATTTGGATGAACTTTTGTTCTACCCTGTTATCTTCCGCTATCATGAGCGGGTTTAGCTGATTCAACTCAGCTACTTTGATCTGAATTAGATTCGACATGATGTTATGTTTTTAAATGTTAGTTACCAATGTTTAGCTATCATGTAAGCCATTGCCGCACATCCGGACGTCGTGATGATATGCAGGAAATGTCCTAGGCAAATAGCCACGATTCCAAGTATGGCGAGCGTTCCGAAAAGGATGTAAAATCCCCACCTCACCGCTTGGGCGAGTTTCCAGTAATCTGTTTTCATACGTCAATGATTTATTAGCAATGCGGTTTACCGTCCGTGAAATAGCGAGTTGGATGGGTATCGTAAACTTCCTTTTGCAACGCCTTGCCAAGGTGCCTTGCTATGTTAATGATTCATTTAATAGTCGTATGGATCCAGGGCGCACTTATACAGGTTTTCCAGCCTGTACTCGATTTTGCCCGGTCGCTTGTAACGTTGTAGCCTACCTTCCGAGACCCATCTTTCCACGTTCTGCCTCCCGAAACGGAGGTGCGCTTCCTTTTGCCCGATAAATTCCCGGATACCCGCTTGCATCCTTGTGATTTGCCAAGCAAGGTATTCGATCTCGATCTTTCGTAAAGAAGGTATGCTTTGATAGGTGTTTTCGGTTGGCATGATTATTCGCCCTTAAATAGATTCTTTTCGTTCGCGTATCGCATGAACTCCGCCATGGAGTGTATTGAGAGTTTCCGGAAAACGTTCTTCCGGTGGTTCTTTACGGTGTGGGACGAGATGAAAAGCGTTTCTGCGATCTCTTCGTCTTTCTTGCCATAGTAGCAAAGCTCCATCACCCGAAGCTGGCTGTCTGATAATGTACTGTTGAACTTCGGTTCACAGATTTTCTTAAACCCGTCACATTCTCCTCGTAGAGGGCAGCCGACAAACTCGAATTTGAAATTCCAGTTCTCATCCACGTCTATCATGTTATCGTACAGCCCGAAGTTGCATTTGATAAACCTACGTACAGCCAAGAAATCCCGGTAGCATTTATTCCCGTCGTAGCGGGCGTAATACTTGCGGAGTGCCGCATAAGCCTCCGGATAGAACTCTTCCAAAATCTCAAGGAAACTTTGAATGAAATCCGTATCGGACTCTTTCAGTTGGCGTTCCGGCTGTCCCTGCTCTTTGATAGTTACTTCGCCGGAGGGGGTGGTATAGAATTCTATTGCGCGCATACCTTATCCTCCTTTGGGAATAACTCACTGGCAGGAATGCCAAGTTCTCTTTCTATCACTTCTTGGGCTAACGCATCCGGTTGGTAGACTCCCGCTACCCAACATCTGACGGCCGATTCAGATCGTTTGGTAATGGTAGCTATCTTTTGGATGAAAGCCTTCTTGGGCGGCGTGTTGTCCATGGAGAAGTAGATCTCTCTGAACGAACGAGCACCAGTCTCATGACCTTGTAGGTTTAATTTTTCCATTTTTGCCTCCTTACATTATTATATATGTGTTGTACTTTATATTTTTGCAACTACTATTAATTATTACAGGTGCAAATAAACAGATATATTTTGATATAACAAAGAAATTATGATAAAATATTAGGTGTATATCATATAAATTTTGATAACAAGATCCCTGTTTGCAAAATTAGAATATGTAACTTAGTATATATGAAGAATTTAGATATACATATAGGTGAGATCATTACAGATGTGATGAAAACTCAAAACATCACAAAAGCAGAACTTGCTAGAAGATTGGATGTTAAGCCTCAGAGTGTGGATTATCTTTTAGGTCGATCGAGTATTGATACAAACACTTTGTATAATGTTTCAGAGGCATTGGATTATGACTTTGCCAAATTGTATTCACTAAAACAAGATCAGACAGATTGTGATAAGGCAAATTTTGATTTTGTTCCTAAAAAGGCAAAAGTATTAGTTGAAGTGGAGCTTAATACCGAGGATGTAATTAAGTTGAATTTGAAAGAACGTATTGTACAAATATTGAACAAATAATTGCGAGGAGATGTATCGATACAAATTTGTCTTCTGGGTTTGTACAATATGTGGTATAGTTTCTATACCGCTATCTATAGCGGCTATAGCTATTTCTACAGCTAGAATTGGTACTACGGAATTTGATCCAAATGGTTTTTATGGTTGGATAGTTGCGATATTATCTCTTTTGGTAACGATTCTTATTGGATGGCAAATTTTTAATTGGATGGGGATAAAAGATGATGTAGTTATTGTAAAGAAACGGATGGAGGAGTTAGATGGGAAAATAGAGCAAGTAGATAAACAAATAACAAAGACTAAATCAATGGAATTAAATCAAATTATAAATCTGTCTTCTGGATATGAAAATACAATTTATTCTGGTACAAGAGTGTATTCTAATTCTGAAATTGAGGCTCTGATCTACAATCGATCCAGTTCTGATATTTTTGTAATTTCGTTTGAAGTGTATAATAATACTATTGATGAAAAACAATTATTAAGTCGCAAATTAATTAACACAACGATAAAAGGAAAAGGTTTTTTAGAGTCAGAAAGATATACAAAAGAGTCTATTTATTTCAAATTTAGTGCAGTTCCTGTAATAGTATGGACATTTGAATATGATAATTATACTTATGTAGTTTCGTGTTTGTGGAATGATTATGATAATATATCGTTAATCGCAAAGAAAAAGATGGATCATGATAACCCCGGCAATAAAGGATAAGTTTCTTGGTTAATGTTGACTTATGCTTTTACAAGGAAATAATGATTGAAAATTTTTAATTATGGAACTAAAGGATTTTGTTCGGGATACGCTACTTGACATTGTGCAAGGGGTGAAAGAGGCGCAAGATGTATGTGGTGTTAAAGGGGCGATTATAAGCCCAAGAAATGTTCAAATGATTACACCTAAGGCTAATATTGAAGGTAAAGTGCATTATGTTCAAATGGTTGAATTCCAAGTAGTACTGGGAGAGGAGCAAAATGAAAAATCGGATGTTTCCGGAAAAGGCTCTATATCCGCAGTGCTGGCTCATGTTGGCATAGACATAGGAATGTCCAAGAAAATAGAAGAAGGTAATAATAATCAGACTGTTATTAAATTCTCAGTACCTGTTATATTACCTTCGATAGATAACAAAGAATTTGAAATACGCAGGGTTGCTAATAGTCGCTAAGTATCAGATTCTTGTAAATTTCCATATCGATATTTGCCAGTCAAGATAAAGATTACAACGCTCTGTATAAATATGGCATCGTCGTCGAAGTCGGTATGTAAAGTATCTTTCAAAAACATCTTTACTAATTTGTATCGGATGTAAACGGAAATAATTTTTTTGATCATGGTGATAAGTATTAAATGTTTGTCATTCTAAAATATAAAAAGCTAGTTCTGTTTTCAATGGATTGTGAAGCTGCATGTGGTTGCGGATGTGATATTGTAAATAAGAAATATTAGATTGGATACAATGAACAAAAAAGAACGTTGGATAATATATCCATTCCTTATCATATTGATAATTGTTGCTTTTACTGCACTATGCCAAGAGCATCCTAGAATTGGAGGGTTTGATTATCTCGGTTTTATTATGGGAATTCTTTCATTCCTTTTGGCGATATTGGCTGTTATGTTCGGATATAATATTCTTGATATTAAAGGACGTATAAAAGAGAATGTAGAGAAAGAATTTGAAGGTGTAAAATTAGACATAGAAAAGTTGCAATCGGAAGTCTTGTTTTTAAGGAGTAAGGTTGTTGTGAGGAAGATATTTGTAAAAGGTAACATTGTTATAGAAACAAAAAAATTTAAATGTAAAGACTTAATTGCTTATGCAAAAGATGTCCACATGTTAAATGCCGAGATAATAGACGAAGATTTAATAATTAAAGATAGTTCTGATTTTGATCCGAATGCTGAATATTATGCTTCTTGTGATATAATATCGCATGTAGTATGTGATGATGAATAAGTCGGTAGAATTTTAGGACGATTTAAATAGGATAGGTATGGAAAATGAGCTTTCAATATTAATTTCTTGGTTAATGTTGGCTTATGCTTTCACAAGGTAGTAGTATTTGAATTATAAATTGTAGATTTATGAAAATAGTTAGTGTACTTCGTTTTGATAAAGAAGATAAAATTTACCGAGTGTATAATCCTTCTAAGAATACTCTTTGTATGGAACAGCTTCCAAGGATAGGGGAAAAGCTTGTTTTTGATATTGAAGGCGTTTCACATATAGCGGAAGTTATAGACGTTCATTATTCTATTTCAGATGGAAATGTCGATATAATAATAGGTCAAGAACGTCTATATACTGATTATAAAACAGAACTTGATGCTTTGGGAACTCTGGCTTTCAAAACGCAGTTGAAATAATATTCATCTGCGTATGGTTTGAGTTCTTCAAGCTGTTTCTTTGTGAGATACAGTCCTACGAAAGGAGGTTGTTTGCCTTCTTTCACTTGTCGCATTGCATTAGATACGGCTTTGCGAATTTTAATTTGTTGAATCTGTTTATCGAACATAGTTTTTAGTTTAAAATATAATTACATGGAAGATAAAGACAAAATAATAGCCTCACTCCGGAAACAGCTCAAAGATGCTACTAGCCGGTGTAATGCCTTGGAGCAGGAAAATGCTCTACTGTCATACCAACTAGAGAAGAGGGAAAAGGAATGTCCGGAATCACGTTAAGGATAGACAAAGGCAAGTCTCCCGTTTTTACCGAGATCATGAGTCTGCTTCAAGCTTTCCCCGGATTAAAGGAATGCAAGAGGCATTATTCGGTAAGGCTAACGGAAGAGGATGTTTTCAGGTTCCGGAATGAGCTGGAGCGGATCATGCAACTCTTGCCTCATTTGGGCGAAAAGGAATGGTTCGAAATTCCGAGGTATGGGACGGACGAATGGGCTAACTGGATGATAGACCTGCATCAAAAAAGACGACTATAAATGTCGTTTTTACTATGTATTTACAGTATCTGTTGTAACAAATTGATAATCAAATTGTATTATCCGCACTCGAAATGCGGTGAGCGGGTAACCGCTCCCTGGGTTCGAATCCCTGTCTCTCCGCAGAACCTACTGGACAAAACAGGACAGTAAGTGGACAAAAACCTACAAATCAGCGATTTGTAGGTTTTTTTATTGCCTATAAGTCTTGTTTCCAAGACAACAAAAGGACTTGAAAAGACATAGTTTCGTTACTAAATCGTTACCTATTCCCTACCGGACAAAAACGGTAACGATTTGTCCCGAAATGACCGCAGAAAGTCTGAATTTGTCCACCGTCTATCTATCTCACATTTAACGAGTTATTAGTAGTTTTGCAACTTAAAAATGTGAGGTTATGAAGAGTACATTTAAAGTCCTTTTCTATTTAAAGAAAGGCTCTGAAAAAAAGAACGGTGAGGTTATGATTATGGCAAGAATTACCATTGACGGTAAACTTTGCCAGTTCAGTACAAAACAAAGCATTTTGCCTGATAGCTGGAATATCGCAGCAGGAAAAGCCAAAGGTAAGGATGCAGGCAAAATCAATGCTTTATTAGATGATATAAAAGCATCCCTGAACAATATCTACCACGAACAACAACGGCGTGACAATTATGTAACAGCCGAAAAGGTGAAGAATGAATTTTTGGGACACAGTGAGAAACACGAAACCATCCTTACTCTTTTTAAAAAGCACAATGATGATGTTAAGCAGTTGGTCGGCATATCTAAAACGATTGCTACCTACCGCAAATATGAAGTGACCCGCCGCCATCTTGCCGAGTTCATCCAAAGCAAATATAATGTATCGGATTTCGCCATAAATGAAATAACCCCGATGTTCATTACCGATTTCGAGCTATATTTGCGTACTACCTGTAAATGTGGCTTTAACACAACAGCCAAGTTTATGCAGTTTTTCAAACGCATTATCTTGATAGCCCGTAATAACGGCATCCTGATAGGCGACCCATTCGCCAGTTATAAAATCCGTTTGGAGAAAGTGGATAGAGGTTATTTGTCAGAAGATGAAATAAAAATAATCCTCAAAAAGAAGATGGTTTCCGAACGTTTGGAACAGGTACGTGATGTTTTTATCTTTTCCTGTTTCAGTGGTTTGGCTTATACAGATGTTGCGAACTTGAAGCAAGACAATATTCGCAAGTCCTTTGATGGTAATTTGTGGATAATAACCAAGCGTCAAAAAACAAATACAGATGTGAATGTTCCTTTGCTGGATATACCTAAAATGATACTGGAAAAGTACAAAGGTAAATTGCCTGATGGAAAGATACTTCCTATTATCAGTAATCAGAAACTTAATGCGTATTTGAAAGAAATAGCTGATGTATGTGGTGTTAAAAAGAACTTGACATTCCACCTTGCAAGGCACACCTTCGCTACCACAACTACACTTGCCAAAGGTGTACCCATCGAAACTGTTAGTAAGATGTTGGGACACACCAATATAGAAACTACACAGATATACGCCCGCATTACCAATAATAAGATAAGTAACGATATGCAGGGACTTGACAAGAAGTTTGTCGGCATTGAAAAAATCTACAAAGAAGTATCTATGAAATAGGTATATAGGGAACTTATCACAATATGTGATAAGTCCCTTTTCTACCCTATTTATTAACCCTAAAAATTATTGTCGTATGAAACAATATATAAAAAGAGAATTTCTCACACCGGAAGAAAAAAAATTAATCGTGAAAGTAAAGTTACCTATTGCCCGTTTAGATAGAGTTCGGGATATATTTCTTTTTTCCTGTTTTACCGGACTTACGTTTGATGATGTGGATAAGTTACAAGAATATAATATAGAGATTTTGGAGAACGGAAAGCGTCAAATGAAGATATATATACCATTGAGTAATAAAATACGGGAAATTCCGCTTTTGGCTATCCCTTGTCTGATTTTAGACAAATATAAAGGGAAACAATCTGATGGAAAACTACTACCCTTATCATGTAAGGCAGCTTTTAACCATAATTTGAAAGAAATAGCCCGGTTATGTGGTATAAATCGGAATTTAACTTTCCATTTAGCACGTCATACTTTTATCGGTACGGTGACTGTTGCAAATGGTATCTCGCTAAAAACTGTTGCTGATATTTTAGGACACACCCAACTAAATTGCATACGCTCTTTTATAGAGCCGACCAATGACAAGGTACAGGAGGATATGGCAATACTTTCAGAGAAGTTTAGGAAGATAGAAAAATTGTTTAATACTTAAATATAGGAAATTATGGACTTACAAATCATTCAAAACAAGATTTTTGAAATTAGAGGTTGCCGTGTCATGCTTGATTTTCATTTAGCGGAACTTTATCAAGTTGAAACAAGAGCTTTGAAACAGGCTGTAAAAAGAAACTTATCTCGTTTTCCCGATGACTTTGCTTTTCAGCTAACAAAGGATGAATGGCAGGAACTTATCACAATTTGTGATAAGTTCCCTGAAAATATCCGGCACACACCGACCCCGCCTCTCGCATTTTTGGAGCAGGGTGTCGCCATGCTTAGTAGTGTCTTACGCAGTCAGACTGCCATAGACGTGAATATTTCCATCATGCGTGCTTTCGTCCTCATGCGTCAAATGTCAATCGGTTACGAGGAACTTCTTAAACGCATTGAAGAACTGGAACAGAGTACGGATGCACAATTCAGCGAAGTGTACCAAGCACTTACCCAGTTATTAAGCAAACCCGAACCGAAGCCACGCAAACCGATAGGATATAGAACCTATGACGAATAACTGTTTAAGGTATTCGGTTGTCTAAGGGGTGTCATCAGTGATACCCCTTTTTCAGTTCCCTAAAGTAATGTATCTCAATCACAAATTTTAGCAAAGTTACAGCCCGGTGGGGACAAGTACCAAATCCGAGCCGTTCCGGTTTTCTAAAAAATCTCCACACCTACGGGTCGTATTTTTTGAAAAGATTAGGTTGAAGTCCCCGCCAAACTGTGGGTGTCCGGCAAAATTTCTTATTGTTTAATTTAAAATTCAAGCGTTATGAAAACAACAGAATTTACCATGCCGGAAATCACTATCTCTTATAAGGACAATGTAAAAGCATCCGAAAGAGTGAAAATACTTTCTTCTGAAACTTCTTATTCTTACTTAAAACCTTTCTATTCTGAATGTATGGAACACCACGAAGAAAGTTATGTAATGTTCCTCAATCGGGCTAACAAGGCTTTAGGCGTTTCCCTTATCTCTAAAGGTGGTATGTCTGAAACTGTAATGGACGTGAAAATCATCCTGCAAACTGCCTTAAAAGTCCACGCTTCGGGTATAATCCTCTCACATAACCACCCATCGGGCAACCTACATCCGAGCGAACCGGATAAAAAAATAACTACCAAAATAAATGAAGCCTGCAAGGTCTTAGATTTACACCTGTTAGACCATATCATCTTAACAGAAGAAAGCTATTACAGTTTTGCAGACGAAGGGCTTATTTGAGCCCTTTCTTTGTTCTTTAAATACTCTCTTTAATTATTGAATTTGCGCATTGATTTCGTTCCTGAACTTCATAGGATTGGCAATAAAGTTAAATTGATTTGTTGCCCCACCCGTAGTTACGACAATAGAACCAAAACCTAAAATACGTCCCATGACACTTTGATTAATGCGTAGTCCCTCACATTTACTTAAAATCAATTCGAGAGCGTCCCGGCTTAGAATACCTGATTTTAGAATGACCTTTTTATTTGTGACAACATATTCAGCCCCCATCTTTAGAAGAACTCTTTTTATCAACTGGAACAGTCCCAACAATAACAGAAGTAAGCCGATATAATAAATGAAACCTGTCTGTGCAGAAGAAAAGAAAGCACCCAGTAATAACAGTATTGCCGGATATACGAATATATACCAGTGAATATCTGCCTTATATTTAATTTCTTCACCTGCTTGTAGATTGTTTTGAATATAGCTCATAGTCTTTGTAAATTAATAGATTGCATAGTTTTATTATCAGGGGACAAAAGTACATATAATCAAAACGGTATAAAATAAATCTTAGATTTTTCTTTCAGACCAAAACTTAAATTTAAAATAAAACCATTTTTCCAGTTTCTCTTATTGTAAATCTTCCTCTTAGGCAGTTCCCAGCCGGAGCAGTCATTATCGTTTCACATAGGCAAAGGTATTTCCGTGTTCTTCACGTCTTTGCAAGGTCAAGCCCTAAAGGGTTTAAACAAAAATCTTCCTGTTGTACTTCGTCCAAAGAGTATTTTTCTTTAAAATCTTGCAAAGCCTAAACACTACCCTTTAAAGCCTATATGAAACGAAAACGACCGCCCCGACCGGAAACGCATAAAAAAAAAGTCAGATTTACGAGAAACAGGAAAAAAGGTTATGAAACTCAACTCCCTTACCTCTCAAATCCGCATAAATTAAAAAAACAGAAGTCATGGAAGCAGTAACATTATCAGAAGCAAGAGTTTATGTAGGTACTTACAACAAGTATAATAACGGTTCACTTTTCGGCAAGTGGTTAGACCTTTCCGACTATTCAGACAAGGACGAATTTTTGGAAGCGTGCGCCGACCTGCACAAGGACGAGCAAGACCCGGAATATATGTTTCAGGATTACGAAAATATCCCTGAAACCCTGTTTTCCGAAAGTAGTTTGTCTGAAAAGTTTTTCGAGTTACGGGACGCTACCGAAAATATGGATGAAACGGTACAGGAAGCCTTTTTTATATGGTGTGAGGATGCAAACAAGGACTTTAATAAAGAAGATGCAGACAGCCTTGTTTCCGCCTTTACTAATGATTATATAGGGCAGTACGACAGCGAAGAAGATTATGCAGAAGAATACATAAGGGAAACACAAGATTTATCGGATTTCGTGCTGCAATATTTCAATTATGCACAATACGCCACCGACCTTTTTTGTAGTGGATATTGGTTTAAAGATGGTTTCGTTTTTTATCGCTCCTGATTACTAACTGGGTGGAGCAATCCACCCACAACACACCAAGACAATGAAAGTATATAATAAGATAACGACTTTTTTACGATGGTTTATACTTGCTTTTATCATCTATCAAGCAGCCAGCAGCACCGCCGGAATGTGGATAGCCCTAATCATAGGCTTTTTTATTATCCGTTTTGTTCTCCGGCTGCTTATCTCCGCCGTTTGCCTGTTTTTTATGGCATTTATTTTCATTGTCCTGCTTTCACTTCTGATTATCTGATAACTCATTTTAAATTATAACAATATGGAAAGTTTAAACAAAAACGGGGTAAGCATTACCCAAACACCGGGAGAGGAAAAATATGTAAAATGCTGTTTAGGCGCATTTAGGGGTCAAATCTATTATCAATATGATTACCGCCATACAGACGGCGAACTGTTCAGCACCCTTGCCAAAACACTTGACGAGTGCCGCAAACGGCGGGATGAATGGATGGCGAAAAAAGAAAAGGTACAATAACAATTTAAAAGCTACATTTATGAAAACGACAGAAGTAAATAAAAAAATTATCGGCAGACGTTGTAAGTGCATATTTACGGGCTTACTGGTAACGGGTATTATTGAAGCCGTAGAAGAAAACGAACATTCCGTGCAGGTGAAAGTACGTTTCGACACGCCGCACCAGTGGGGGGATGAACTTTATTCCTATGACTGGTCTTTCGGACGTAAGGCAGACGGTTTCGGGTCTTTGAAATATTTGGAACTGTTGCCCGACGAAACGACATTCGATGCAATGATAGTTACTTTCGGCGACCCCATCGGCACATTAGACGGTATTTTTGAGGATGTGAAAACATGGGGTGTCTGTTCCCTGAAAGGCTGGATAGATAGCTACGAAAGCACCCGTTTCACGCCCATAGACGTAGATAAGGCAGTTATAACGAGTGAATATAATATGGAATGTGTAAAAGAATGGCTGGAACATAACACACCCATAAAGAACATTATAATCGGTTAATTAAGAACGGCGGCAAATGCCGCCGCTACTTTCTTTCCGTGAGCCTAAGCGGACAAAGAAAGGTAGCAAAGAAACCTGTTTCCATTCCCTATAAAAAAGATAACCCGCCGGGAAATACCCGCCGGATTATCTATCATAACATTACGCATAACGTATCATTCCAATTCTTCGCCCCATAGTTCCTTATCGGTCGGAGCGTATTTCATTTCATGCCAGCACCAGCCACCCACCAGCAGGTAAAAGGCAGCCAAAGCCATAAAGAAATTACATACCATAAGGATAGTATATCTGAAACCTGATATTATTCCTCATGGTGCAGAAAGGTTACTTTCAGAACACATACCATTTCTTCATCTTCGGCATCAAATTTCCACGTCCGCTTTTTGACAACCATTTCCGTATCAAAATCGAAATGTTCCAGTACGGGTGCATTATCTTCTTCATCCGCCCACCTGAAAGCCTGATTAGACGGTGTTTTCCTTAATTCCACCCGGTCAAATTGGGAAATGCTTTCTTTATCCACTATCACAATGTCACCGACTGCCGGAACTGCATCCGTTTTCCATGTGGTATTTACAAAAAATGAAATACCGTTTATATCCAATTCTATTTTAACCATGTCCTTTTTACTTTATTTGTTTTCTTCTTCCTTGTTATTGTCATTGTTAAATGAAAATGTTAATTGCTGTAACGTCCCGAAGCTATCCTGAAAATACACATCTACCGTTTGCTGGTCGGTCGATGCGGAAGTATAATAAAGCCGGAATGTTTCACCCGGAAGCGGGTACAGGTCATTCGGCAGTAAAACCGTCCCATCGGACATTTTCAGCGTTCCCGCCCCGTCCGGCTGGAAATAGCGGATGAAATACTTTGTTTCCTCAAACCGCCCGTCCCGGTGAAGCTGACACCTGATTTCGGCGGTTTCACCCACTTTTAATTTTTTCGGAACAGGCATCGTTTCGATACTAAACGGGTAAGACTGCTGTATATCCACATCGTCATTACACGCACCCACCAATAACAAGGCGGCCATTACATAGCAGCCTATCAAAATGCGGCTTATAATCTTTCTCATATACATTATATATAATAGGTTAGTTTATCACATTATAAATTTCAGTCCCACGCCAAACTGTGTATGGAACTTTCCGACTGAAGAACCGAACAGGCATCTTTCCCTTGCGTTAATCAGGAACACCACCCGGTCGGTAATATAGCTTTCCAGTTCCAGCGTCAGCGCACCGCCATAGACAAAACCGTCCTTATCGGTCAAGGTCGAACCATCGGGCAGCAATTTATCGCCCCAGTTGCTTGTTTCGTACCCGGCAAGGGCAGACAAGCCCAGCGAAAGGAAAAAGGTTTTCTTCCGGTCGGAAAGGAAATTCAGATAGTAACCGCCCTCACCTGTAAACTGGCTCACGGGTATCTGTAAATCCTTATAGGGGTAATGCTTTTCGAGGTATTCCCCGCCGATAACCCACCTGTTCCCGTTTTTGGTATAGGTGGAAAGAGCCGCCCCGAAGTAATAAGCGAAATCACTTTTACTGTTCCAGTGAACACCGTCCGCCATGCCACCCGTAACCTGCAAGCCTTTCATTCCCGGCAGACATCTTTGTGCGTGTGCCTGGTTAAAAGTCAGGCACAGCACAAAAAGGGATATAATACAGCATATCCTTTTCATGTTCATTTGATTTTGAGTTCGTTAATCACTTTTGCCGCCACGATGTCGGAGTTCTCCACCCGGATGGTTTGGTGTCTGCCACCGTTCTTTTCCACCAATTCGATAACTAATATCTTATCGTCAGGGATAGTGAACTGCGGAACGGTGTACACGGTGCGGACGGTACTTTTGCCACCGATAACCAGTATCTCGTTATAACTCCGCACCGGGTCGATAACGGTTTCCTGAATAGCCGTTCTTTTGGCTACCTTTTTATCCACAATCTTGAATCGGATAAAATCAGTATCAAACGGCACGTTTGAACTGTTCCTTGTTTGTGTATGGAAATAGAACAGCCCGTTATGCGAATAAATGCCCTTTACCAAGAACTGCACCCCGAAACGCTTGCATCCCAAATGCTTTATTTCCCGGTCATTGTTCTTGTAGATGGACTGCATAATCAGCTTTACCAAAAGCGGGCTTTCGCTGCCCAGTTCACGGAAATAGATGTTCATCCGGGTATGGCTGAAATCCGTTGTGTCCTCATTCTCCAAGAAATCTTTCATTTCGATATTCAGCATTTCCGGTTCATGTGCGTACTTTGCATTAAAGGAATAAAAACTGCCATCCTCACAGATAACGGAAAAATTGGTTTCACCGGGAAAGCCCTCTGTCGTAGCCTTGACCCTGACAACATTTTCCGCCCCGTCCGCTTTTCCGGCAATAATGTAGTTACTGCCTAAATCCACGTACTTAACGGCAGACGGGAAAATGATATGTACCGTTTTGGCGAATGTCACCTGTACGCCGTAAGGTGTCACCATTTGGCGGTAAGGCAGTTTCTTTGTAATGCCTTGATACAAATCGTTACTTTGTGCTTTCACGGAAACCACGCCCATGATAAGAGCGAATAAAATCATTAACTTTTTCATTTGGATTGAAATTTTTATGGTTGATAATTGATAAATAGATTATTGCTGTTTGGCGTAAAGCATCACCTGATAGTTCGCTTTCAGGTGTACTTTTACCGTCCGGAACTTTTTTGCAAGGTATTGCGAACCGCCCTGCATCACGCCCCTTGTTATATCCATTGCGACCTGCTGTCCGGCACTTTGCGCAAAGGAAATGCTCGTACCCAGTCCCGCACCGATATTCGCCATCGCTTCTTTGACTGCTTCCTGTTCCAGTGATGAGGGAACGGAAAGCCCCTTTTGCCCGTCACTGTCGTACACGGCAAGTTCCACCGGAATGATGTTACCCGCATATTCGAGCGAGGACACCAGTATGTCGAGCCGTTCCCCCTGCACTTTGGCACTTCCTGAAACAAGGCTGTTTTTCGGGACAATCACGTTCCCCGCCTGTAACGGTTCTAATAGCCGAAGTTTAACCGTTTGCCCGTCCATAAGTGTTTGGTCGTTATGCACACACGCCCGGATAGTGTTCTTTCCCATCGAATAACCACTGCCGACCGCCGTATTAAACCCGTAATTGCGTGGCTTGCTGTATTCGGCGACAAATTCGGCGTTGCTCATAGGTTGCTGCAATCCTGAAACCGTCCTGTCCGATACCGATTTTACAGGTGCGGCATTTCCTTTGCCCTGAACGGGTGCGGTAGGTATCACTTGCGCTACTTGTTCCTGCTGTCCGCCGTTCATATACTTTGCCGCCAGTTCGTAGGACTTTTCCATAAGTGCAACCTGTTCATCCATGTTGCCCGCACCGTTTTCTTTCGCATCGAGCCGGGCAGTAAGTTCTTCCACCTGACGTTTGAGTTCCTCTTTTTCTTTGTCCTCTTTCGGCGTTTCGTAGAAACTGCCTAACTGACGGTTCATGTCCCGGTAAGCTGCCGCCGAAGATTGGATAGAGGAACGGCTATTGTTCGGCGCACCCGCCCCGAAGTCTATTACATTGGTTTTCGGTTTTTCTGCCGGAGCATCATCTATCAGGGTCAAATCTTCCCCGTTCCCGTTATCCTCTCCGAGCGAAAAGGCAAAATCCTGTAAGGAGCGCATCTTGTCCGCCTGTTTGTTCTCCATTTGTTCCTGTTCGTAGGCGGTCTTTTTATCGCTGATTATCCCGTCCCCTTTGGGTTGCGGAATATCGGCATTAAATCCGCCCACGTTTTCCACCTTTGTTTCTTCCTTATCGGACGGTGCAAAAATCAGGCACATAGACCCCAAGAAAACCAGTCCCATAAGCGGGTAAACCAGCATCTTTTTTCGTTGCTGTATCTGCTGCGGGGTCAGTTCCTTTTTTTCCTTTCCCTGTTTTTCAGGTTCTTTTCCCTTTGCCGTTTCCGGTGTGGGAACTTCATTCTTCACTTCTTTTTCTTCCATTGTCTGACTGATTAAAAATGTTCGTACTGTCTTTACTTTGTAACTGCAACTGCCTGATGTGTTCTATCCGTATGGTTTCGCCATCCTCTTTTCCTATCCGGTAAATGGATGATACCGTAAAGTAGATGGATAGCCCGCCGAAGAACAGGAGCATAAGCAGGATTACCGCCAGCCTTATTTCCGGTGTCATGCGCCCGCACAGGTGGCGGAGTTTTTCATCCGCCCAGTCCTGTATGCGGGTAATCGCCTGATTGACCGGAGAGAGAATTTTCCGTATCATGGCTTACCGCTTTATGGTGTTCAAATCCTTGTTTTCCGTTATCTCGAAACTTTCCATCATAAAGCCGTGCGGGTTATTATCCGAGCGCACAGCGTTCAATAACCGGCAACGGGTGACAAGGCTTCTTTCCGTCACGCTGCTTTCACGGATAATCATTTGGCGGGCATAGGTAGCCACCGCATACGGGTACACATCGAAATTGCAAGAAACGCTGTCTATCTGTATGGTCTGGCTGATATTGCCCGAAATGATACGGTTGTAATATCCCTTTTCCGAGAGGTCACGGTAATAGTTAAATGCGCTCTTATCGGCGAGGAACAGCGACCGTTTGATATTACTTTCGATAGCGTTCTTATCCGGTGAGAGCGTGAAAAAGAGTTCGTGAAAACGCTTCACGTGTTCCCTTGCTTCGACCGGACGGTTTTGCGAGAGGTCTTGCGAAAGCGCAAGCATTAACGATTTGCCACCATCCAGCACATAAATCTTCTGCCGTTGTGCTTCGGCAAACGTGTAGGAGTTCCAAACGGCATAACCCGTTATCAGGGTACACATAACGACAAACACGATACCGAAAAGCCGTATCTGTTTGAAACTGGTTTCAATGTTCTTTAAACTTTTAAATTCCATCTTGATTTTTAATTATTGATTACCTTTGATTAGTTTACCGCCGACCCTGCCGCCAGCGTTCCCGGTGGCTGCTCCGGCTACCGCACCAACGCCACTGCCCGTTTTATTGGCTGCACTGTTTATATTCCGGCTCATGTTGCCCATTCCGCCCGCCTGAATAATCCAGTTCGATACGGTGGGGATGGTGAAGTAACCGATGATACCGATTATCATAAAGATTATGTACACTGAATTGCTGCTATCGGGTACAAAATTGGGGTCTGATAGCTCCTGAATATCCTTTTGGAGCATAAGCACCTGTATTCGGGCAAGAATGGAACTGAACAGGTCTGAAACGGGCAGCCACAGGTAAACGGAAATGTACCTTGTTATCCATTGGGTCAGTGTCGCCTGAAAGGCATCATATACACTGATGGCAAAGGCTATCGGACCCAGTATGGAAAGGACAATCAAGAAAAAGGTTCGGATAGTATCTATCACAAGGGCTGCCGATTGAAAAAGCAGTTCCAACAATTCCCTGAACCAATCCCGGACGGATTGCTTGATATTGTGGGCTGCCCTATCCATGTACATACCGCCCATTGTGGCAATATCTTTGGCAGACCATCCCAATTCGTCAATCTGTTTATCAAATGCTTCATCCGAAACAAGGTAAGCCGTTTCCGGATTGCGCACCATCGCTTCATATTCCAGTTTGTCCTTTTGTTCCCGGTAGGCGTTCATATCGAAAGTTTGCGTTTCGAGCATATTGTTACACCCCTTGACTACTGGTGACATCACGCTGTTAATCGTACCCAGTACGAATGTGGGGAAGAACATAATACAGAAGCCTATTACAAAGGGACGGAGCAAAGGGTAAACGTCTATCGGTTCGGCACTGGCGAGCGACTGCCATACTTTGGCAGCCACATAAAACAAAGCCCCCAGTCCCGCTATTCCTTTGGCTACCCCCGCCATGTTCCCGCATAACGGCATCATATCCGTGTACAGACTTTGTAAAATCTGATGCAGGTTATCAAATTCGATTGCTAATAACATATCTTTGATTTATTTGAAGTTACCAGTAACGTTCATCCGCTGAACCATAAAGAGCCATTACCCGGTCGGTGTCCTTTTTCTTTTTCGCCCGCAGGTAGGAAACAGAAATATTTTTGCGGGTATAATAACTCACCAAATCCCGGTAGTTCCTGATGGAGTTATACGTCCGGTCGATAACGTCCATCCTTTCTTTGTCCGACATGGAAAGCCCGTTGATGTTCACAACACCTTTCATTTCTTCCAGCACATCGGAACTTTCCTGCAACAGTTGGGTGTAGCCGTAGGCGATGGCTGAAAGTTCGTCCGGCGTATAGTTTTCATCCGAAAGCATCTTCTGAAAACTGTTCACATAGATGTCGGAAATCTCCCCGATAAGCAGGATAGACTTCTGTACTTTCCGGGCATCTTTGACAAGGTTATGCACTGATTTAAGCCTGTCGTAGTATTCCTTACCTTGTTGGTATATTTTTACCGTTTCCTGAAAATTCTTTATCATATTCTGTGCGGTCGAAGAAGTCTGAATGATGTTCTTTGACGCATTGATAATCCCTTGCGCCAAGTTGCCGGGGTCACTCACCACCCACTGTGCGTTTGCCCGAACAGCAAACAAACTGCCTATTACAAGCAGCATTATAATCTTTATTCTCATACGCTTATTTCTTTATTGGTTGTTTACTCCGTTTGTATTCTCCGCCGGGTGAAAGCAAAATCCGGTCGTTCTCCTTGTCATAGGTCAGTAGGACGGAAAGCCCCGTTTCGATGAACAGGTTTCCGTCCTGTTCTGAAATCTGATAGGTTTCCGTTTGGATAGTCCCCCGGTAGGTCATTTTGCGGGTCGTTACCCTATAATGCCCGTTTTCCTCAAAGAGAGTAAACGCCGGACGGTTTTTCACGCTTTCCCAGTCACCACGCATCGCCCTAAGACGGTCGGCGTTCGTTTCTTTGCAGGAGGAAAGCCCCAGTAACAAAGTGCATAACAGCACCGGAAACAGGAATTTTAAATGTTTCATACTGATTGATTTTAAATTGTTAATTGATTATTTTTCAGGATTGCGCTTGCTTTCAGCAAGCCGTTTGATAGCAAGTTCGAGGTTGCCGCCCAACTTTTCGGACAAGGCGAAAAGTTCCATCTTTTCCGTTTCTTCGGTGGTGTATGTAAAATATTCTTCCAAACTCACTTCGGTAGCATATACGGCTGATTGTGTACCGCCTAAGCCTATCCAAACTTCCTTGTATTTCCGGTTCGGATGATTGGCAAGGTTGATGGAAAGCACCTGTGAACGTTCCTTATCGGTCAGTCCCAAAAGATTCTGTATGCTATCGAATTTATTAAGATACTTCCTTTGGTCGAGCAGTATTTTACAATCGGAATTGTTTATAATACTCTCTTTTACAATAGGCGAGGAAATAATATCTTCCACTTCCTGTGTGACTACAATCGCTTCGCCGAAATACTTTCTAACGGTTTTGTATAAATATTTTATGTAATCCGCCATATTCGCCGATGCAATCGCTTTCCACGCTTCTTCTATCAATATTAATTTCCTGATACCCTTTAGTTTACGCATTTTGGAAATAAATACTTCCATGATAATAATGGTTGTAATCGGGAACAGGATTTTGTGGTCTTTGATATTATCCAACTCAAAGACAATGAAACGTTTATGCAGCAAATCAAGCTCCTTGTCGGAGTTCAGCAGGTAATCATATTCGCCCCCTTTGTAGTAAGGTTCTAATACATTCAGGAAGTTGTCTATATCGAAATCCTTTTCCCGGACGTTCTTTTCTTGCAGGTGCGCCCGGTAGTCATTTTTCACATATTCATAGAATGTATTGAAGCAGGGAGTAACCGAACTATCCTTAGTAATCAGTTCGATATAGGAACTTACGGCGTTTGACAAAGCCACTTCTTCCGCCCGTGTGGGTGCTTCATCGTCCCTTTTCCAAAGGGTCAGGATAAGCGTTTTGATACTCTCTTTCTTTTCAATATCGAATACCCCATCTTCCACATAGAAAGGATTAAACGCTATCGGGTTTTCAGTAGTATAGGTAAAATAAATCCCATCTTCCCCGTGCGTTTTCCGGTTTATCATTTCACACAATCCTAAGTAACTGTTTCCGGTATCAACCAGCAGGACGTGCGCATTTTGTTCGTAATACTGGCGCACCATGTGATTGGTGAAGAATGATTTGCCGCTACCACTCGGCCCAAGTATGAACTTGTTGCGATTGGTAATGATACCTTTTTTCATGGGCAGGTCTGAAATATCAATGTGCAACGGCTTTCCTGTGACCCTATCCACCATCTTGATACCAAAGGGAGAAAGCGAACTTTTGTAGTTCGTTTCTTCGGTGAACATACAAAGAGCCTGTTCTATAAAGGTGTAGAAACTTTCTTCCGCCGGAAAGTCCGCCTGATTGCCGGGTATGCCCGCCCAAAACAAGGTCGGTGTGTCGGTGGTGTTATGACGTGGCTTGCACTCCATAAGTGCGAGCTGTGACCCCACATCATTTTTAATGTGTTTGAGTTCGTCCCGGTCGTCACTCCATGCCATGATATTACAATGGCATCGCACGGAGATAAGCCCCTGTGAATGTGCTTCGTTCAAATATTCCTCTATCCAAGACTTGTTAATCTGATTGGCACGGCTGTATTTGGAAAGGGAGTGCATATTGCGAGCCATCTTTTCAAACTGTTTCAGGTTCTCCGTATGGTCGTCAATGAAGATGTACTGGTTATAGATATGGTTACAGGAGAGCAACACGCCCACCGGAGAAGCAAAAGATAATCTGCAATCGCTCCGGTCGGTGGATAGCTTTTCATAGCGGGTATCAGTTCCCACCTTGCCCGGCATATCTTCCGCATCCGAAAGAGTATGCAAACAAAGAATATCGTCACCTATCCGCATATCTTCGGCGTTCAGTTGAATATCTTTCAATGTGGTAGTGTCTGTTTGTGAGAGTGAAAAGTATTTTTCCACGATACCCGCCGTTTCCTTTGTCCCGGTGATTTCGTCCGAAGTCAGGCGGGTAAGGGTAATGAAACCGCTATCATTCATAATGCTTTCAAACTGCCCCACCGCTTCGAGGAACTTTGTAACCGTTTCCTTGTCCTTTATCTCTTTGGGGACAAGGAAGCCCCGGCAAAGAGTAGAAAAATTACTCTGCATCCGGCTACGTTCCTTTGTCGTTTTCGTCAGAAACAAATAGCAGGTATGGTTTAAGAACGGTCTTTCATTAAAATGCCGTTCAAAGGAACGGGAAAGGAAACTCAAATCATCCTTTTGGATGTCAGGCGCATAGTTTTCTTTGATGAACCAGTCCTGTTTATGAACGATGCTATAATCGGGCAGCACCTTTACCGCCTTGTTCCAAGCGGAATGTATCGCTTCGTATTCGGCTGCCGTGACGGTGAACAGTTCCGGCAGTTCCACCCGGAACGCCACCGTTATGTCGGCGTCTTTGGAAACGATGCACCCGTTTTCCACCGTGAACAGTGGAAACTTGTTTTCCAGCGTAGTAGCTTTTAATATATTTCTCATTTCGATGCTTGTTTTAAATGGAATAATCGGGATATGGCTTTTCGGTTGATGATATGGAAAGGGTGGCTTTTGCGTGCGGACAATTTCATTAACCCGTGTGTCCCGTACTTTTCGTTTAACCGGAATGTGAGCCATACAAGCAACGTTGCCGAAGTAACGCCGAAGATGATGCACACCCACTGGTTAATGCCTACCATGTACATGATGATGAAAAGCACGAACAGGGCTAACAGCCCGCCCGCAAAAATGAAAAGATACTGACTTTTCAACCCTTTAAACTCAACTGGCTTGCCTATCCCCCTGTTAATCGGATAGTCTGCCATAGTCCATTTCTTTAGAGGAAGAATGAACGTAGGATAGTGGCAGCGACAATCAAAAAGATACAAGCACCAAACCAAGAAGCCGCCGTTTTACTGGTGTCAGGGTCGCCCGAAGAAAACTTGCCATAGACTTTCACGCCGCCAATCAAGCCCACCACCGCACCGATGGCGTAAATTAATTTTGTCGCCGGGTCGAAATAGGATGTTACCATGTTGGTAGCTTCTGTAATACCCGCCATGCCGTTACCTTGTGCAAAAGCAGAGGATGCAGCCAATAGAGCGACTGCCGAAAAGAGAACTTTCTTTTTCATTATAAATACATTGATTTTTAAATTGCCGGGCGGTTGGATAGTCCGCCCGGCGGAGTGATTAATAATTGAATTTTTGTGGTTGCGGGGAGTATTCCCCGTTGATGCAAAGGTTTGTCCTAACCGTAATCTCTTTGTTTCATCATCTTATTATTTAAAGTTTACCATTAAAGAAAATCGTTCATGTCAAAGTCTGCCATTTCATTACTTCCGGCAGCCGGGACGGTGGCGGGCACGGGTATCTCATGCTTTTGTAAAAGTTCCGCTACCCGTGACCTGCCCCCGTTTATCTGCTCCACCAGCGAATGAAACAGGTTTGTTTCCGTCCGGCAGATGGTTTGAACCGCTTGCCGTTCTTCTGTGTCGGATGCTTGTTTTATCTGAATGACCTGAACCATTTGCGCCAGTTCCCCCAGTGTGATACCTTGCGCCATTTCCGGTTCACCCTCACCTATGTAACAGGCGATTTCTTCCGCTTCGATTTCATCCGCCGAAACGTCCGTTTCTTCCGTATTTTCCGTTTCAAATTCCATTTCAAATTCGGTTTCAATCGCTTGCGCAGCAGGTGTTTCAGTTACCGTTTCATCGCTTTGCGGGACAAATATAGAAGCATTATCAACCCCTTTTGAAAGGTGTCCTAAGATGTCCCCGTTTGTCCTCATTTGTCCCATCCGGTAACGGCTTGCACCTACAAGACAATCACCGTTTCCGGCTTTCACGGTCGGTTTGCTTTCCGGTTGTTCCGGCTGCTTTTTCCCACCCGTGAACCATGTTCCCAAGCTATCCCTGTATCGCCATAAGAGAACGGCGTAATACAGGAGTGTTCCGATAATAAACCATTTCAACATATCAGAACGGCTTTTCAAATTTGCTTTCGTACAGTTCGTTTATCTCGTCCTGAAACTGGTCGAAATGCCGGAGCAGGATATTTTCTACATAGCTGCTCACGGTTGCCTTGCGTCCGCCGATAACGGTTACTATCTTCATTAGCTTTTCGTGTGTGGTACGGCTGACATATAACGGTTGGCGGTCGGTCAAGTCCACCCGCATGAAATAGGTTTCCCGGTAGTCGCCCGGAGTGTTCTTTTTCCGGCGGGCAGGTTCTTTCACCGCCTTTTCTTCCTTTGCCGTTTCCACTTTATCTACTGTTTCCGCTTTATCATCCGGTTTCTCCGGTGTATCTACCATCACCGATGGTGTTTCCTGTTTTTTCACGGGCAAGCCCTGTGAAATAATCTCTTTCATAAAATCCTCGTCAATTTGCGGTTTCCCGCCGCTTTGCTTTGCCATATCATTACAATTTAATAAGGTATGCGATTTCGGTTATCAGTTCTTCCATGTTGCTGCCCTTTACCAGCCGTTTGTCCGCCGGGAACAGCGTAGAACGGAACACGGTTTTACGCTGTGCGTCCAGTTCCTTTTTAAACCTTTTGGTGTCCGGGATAAATACTTTCATAAGGGGTAATTCCAGTTCCCCGATGGTCTGTTCATACAGGGTGTACAGGTCTGTTTTTTCCCGCCCATCTACCATGTTCCAAAACAGGTGCAGCCCTTTCAGTCGGCACGCTTCATTCCTTACCAGCAGTTTGTCGATAGCCACCGCAAAGGAAAGGCTACTTTCCAATACCACCCGGTCGGCGGCTATGGGAGTGAAAATATAATCCACTCCTGAAAGGGAGTTTATAACACCCTCACTGTTCACCGTTCCGGGCAGGTCGAAAAAGACCACATCATAATCCATCCCGGCAGACGCAAGATATTCATCCGCCGTTTTAATCGCTTCGTCCGGTGAACTGCAAAGCACCGGGTAGGCTTTCTTTCCCAGTGTCTTGAACTGGTGAAAGGCAAGCTGTTTGTAATACTCATCGCCGTTTACCTGTTCGGCATCCCGTTTGCGCATGGCGGAAATAGAATGTTGTGGGTAGTCACAATCCACGACCGCCACGTTATACTCTTTGAGGTAATACAGGTAACTTGCCACCAAGACGGTGAATGTTGTTTTGCCGACCCCGCCCTTTTGGGTGGAGAAAGCCACATACAAGGTTTCTTTCTTCATTGTAATAATTCTTTTTTGTGATACATCTTTATTTCATTCCATCCGTACAGATTGACGGATGGTTTTCTTTCGTGCCATGTTGAAAGCTCAAAAGCCGGAATGACTTCTTTTTCTCTTTCCTTGTTTCTTGCTATCTTTCTACAAAGGCAGGTTGTTTTCTTCCTTGCTTTTTTGTTTTCATTCATTCCACAAAGACAGCTTGTTTTCTTTGCAGACCGTTTGCTTTCCCGATTGCAAGCCTGTTTCCTTTCAATCATTCCATCCGGTTTGCTTTCCTGCTTTCTTGAAAGATTGCAATCTTGAAATCTTGTTTTCAAGTTTTCAAAACCGCTTTCTTTCCGTCCGCTTTCCGTTACATATATCCATCTATCCATATTGCTTTCTTTCTGAAATCCGGGACAAATAAACGTAGAAAAACAACCCCTTTTGAAAGGTGTCCTCAAATGTCCCCGTTTGTCCTCATTTGTCCTATAACCCGCTATTTCACAGCATTTTTAATACCCGTTACTTTGCAACCGAAAGGTATCGGTCAGGCTAACCAAGCCCCCGGTGTCGGGAGCGTTCCAATATCCGCTAACTCCAATCCGTCCGTAGGCGGATTTTTATTTGCACTGGCAAATAGCAAGGTGTGTTCTAAGCAGCTTGAAATTCTTTCAGCAGCTTTGAACGCCTTGCCCGGACGAAGCCGGGATAGGGTCACTCCGAAGTCGTAACCCTTTAAAGAAATGAAACATGAAACAGAAAAATGAAAATGCGCCCCGTCCGGGTGGCGCAGGACGAAAGCCCAAAGCAGACCCGGCAGTGTTCCGGTACTCTATCAGCTTCAATGCGATAGACCACGCCCGCTTTTTGGCATTGTTCGACCAGTCGGGTATGCGCACCAAAGCGCATTTTATCACCGCCCGCATCTTTGGCGAACCGTTCAAAGTGATTAAAATCGACAAGGCGGCGGTAGAATATTATACCCGGCTGACCGCTTTATATTCCCAGTACAGGGGTATAGCCGTGAATTATAATCAGGTGGTAAAGGCTCTCAATACCAATTTTTCGGAGAAGAAAGCACTCGCTTTTCTCTATAAACTGGAAAAGGCAACGATAGAACTTGCCGACCTGAACCGCCAAATTATTGAACTGACCCGTGAATTTGAAACAAGATGGTTGCAAAGATAAGCGTAGGCAGTTCCCTGTTCGGTGCACTTTCTTACAACCAAAACAAGGTGGACGAAGAACAGGGAAAGGTACTTTTAAGTAACCGTATGTTTGAAAGTGAGGACGGAAATTTCAGCATCCGGCGTTGTATGGAATGTTTCGATATGCACCTGCCCGCAGACCTGAAAACGGAAAAGCCGATTATCCATATCTCCCTGAACCCGCACCCGGACGATGTACTTTCCGATAGCCAGCTTGCGGATATAGCCAAAGAATATATGGATAAGTTGGGGTACGGCAACCAGCCGTATATGGTTTACAAGCACGAAGATATTGCAAGGCATCATATACATATCGTTTCCATCCGGGTGGATGATACGGGCAAAAAGATAAACGACAAGTTCGAGCATATCCGCAGCAAACAAATCACCCGTGAACTGGAACAGAAGTACGGGCTGCATCCGGCAGAGAAGAAACAGGCAGCCGACCGCCCCGAACTTAAAAAGGTGGACTACCGGGCAGGGGACGTAAAGCACCAGTTATCCAATACGGTGAAAGCCCTTGCCAGCAGCTACCGTTTCCAAAGTTTCACGGAATACAAAGCGTTGCTATCTATATATAATGTACAGGCAGAAGAAGTGAAAGGGGAAGTGAACGGCAAACCCTATAACGGCATTGTCTATTCGGCAACCAATGACAAAGGGGAAAAACAAGGCAACCCGTTCAAATCATCCTCTTTGGGTAAGTCGGTAGGTTACGAAGCCATCCAGCGACACATCAAGAAATCCACAAAAGACATTCAGGACAAGAACCTGAAAGAGCGTACCCGCCGGACGGTCGGCGCAGTGATGAAATCCGCCCATAGCCGTAAGGAACTGGAACAAGAACTGAAAAGGAAAGGTATAGACGTTCTTTTCCGGCAGAACGATACAGGCAGGATATACGGTGTAACATTCATCGACCACGAAAACCGTACCGTCCTGAACGGTTCACGGTTGGGAAAGGACTTTTCCGCCAATGTGTTCAACGACCTGTTTTCCGGCTCCCGTACTTTGTCGGGAAACAGCAAACAGGAAACGCAGGAACAAAAACCGGAATATAACCCGACCGGACATCTTGAAAATACAGGAAAAGCCATTGCGGGACTGTTCAGCCTTTTATCCGGTGGGAATGATACGCCACCTGATAACAGCCAAGTTCCACCACCCAAGAAGAAAAAGAAGAAGAAACAAAGACGTATTTAATAAATATAAAAATTTCAATTATGCAGAATGAAGATGATTTAAGAGGACTTGCAAAGGTCATGGACTTTATGCGGGCAATCAGTATTTTATTTGTAGTGATAAACATTTACTGGTTTTGTTACCAGTCGTTCCGGCAGTGGGGTATCAATATCGGGGTAGTCGATAAAATCCTGTTGAACTTCCAGCGTACCGCCGGGCTGTTCTCCAATATCCTATATACCAAACTTTTTTCAGTGGTATTCCTTGCGCTTTCCTGTTTGGGTACAAAGGGAGTGAAAGAGGAAAAAATCACATGGAACAAGATTTATGTATTCCTGACAATCGGTTTTATCCTGTTCTTCCTGAACTGGTGGTTATTGGTTTTACCGTTGCCACTGGCGGCAAACACGGCATTGTATATCTTTACCATGACAGCCGGGTATCTTTCGTTATTGGCTGCCGGAGTGTGGATTTCCCGCCTGTTGAAAAATAACCTGATGGATGATGTGTTTAATTTAGAAAATGAAAGTTTCGCACAGGAAACACGCCTGATAGAAAACGAATATTCCGTAAATCTTCGTTCTCGTTTCTACTATAAAAAGAAGTGGAACGATGGATGGATAAACGTTGTAGCAATTTTTCGTGCGTGCATCGTTGTTGGAAATCCGGGCAGTGGGAAGTCTTTTTGTGTCGTAAACCAATTTATCAAACAGCAAATAGAAAAGGGCTTCGCAATGTATCTGTATGACTACAAATTTCCCGACCTTTCGGAGATAGCCTACAATCATTTGCTTAACCATTCGGACGGGTACAAGGTGAAGCCCAAATTTTACATAATCAATTTTGATGACCCACGTAAGAGCCACCGATGTAACCCGATAAATCCGGCGTTTATGACGGACATATCGGACGCATACGAAGCCAGTTACACAATCATGTTAAATTTGAACCGCAGTTGGATAACCAAGCAAGGGGATTTCTTTGTGGAAAGTCCTATTATTTTACTTGCTTCTATAATATGGTTTTTGAAAATATATCAGGGTGGAAAGTATTGTACATTCCCGCACGCCATTGAATTTCTGAACAAGAAATATGCCGACACGTTTACAATTTTAACCAGTTATCCCGAACTGGAAAACTACCTTTCACCGTTCATGGACGCATGGGAATCCAATGCGCAAGACCAGCTTCAAGGGCAGCTTGCAAGTGCTAAAATCCCACTTTCAAGAATGATTTCACCTGCCCTGTATTGGGTAATGACAGGGGATGATTTTTCACTGGATATAAACAATCCGGAAGAACCTAAAATTTTGGTGGTAGGCAATAATCCCGACCGTCAAAATATCTATTCCTGTGCTTTGGGACTGTATAATTCCCGTATCGTGAAGCTGATAAACAAGAAGCACCAGCTAAAATGTTCCGTAATCATTGACGAGTTACCGACCATCTATTTTCGGGGACTGGATAACCTGATAGCAACGGCACGAAGCAACAAGGTAGCGGTCTGTTTGGGCTTTCAGGATTTCAGCCAGTTACGCCGGGATTATGGGGATAAGGAAAGCAAAGTTATCGAAAATACGGTAGGTAATATTTTTAGCGGTCAGGTGGTTTCTGAAACGGCAAAAACGCTTTCAGACCGTTTCGGAAAGGTCTTGCAGAAACGCCAAAGCATGACTATCAACCGGAATGATAAATCAACCTCAATCAGTACGCAGATGGATAGTTTGATACCGCCCAGTAAAATATCTAACTTAACGCAGGGTATGTTTGTGGGTGCGGTTAGTGACAACTTCGATGAACGCATCGAGCAAAAAATATTCCATGCGGAAATTGTGGTGGATAACGAGCAAGTGAAACGGGAAACTGCCAACTACAAGAAGCTGCCCCAAATTATAGATTTCAGGGACGAGGACGGGAACGACCGGATGCAGGAAGAAATACAGGCGAACTACAACCGGGTCAAGCAAGAAGTCCAGCAGATTGTCACGGACGAAATGGAACGGATTAAGAACGACCCCAATTTGCAGCACTTAATAAAAACAGAAGAATAGAAGATTTTTCAGACAAACGGCAGCTTTTTACAGGCTGCCGTTTTTATTGGCAGGGACAAATAAGGACAAACAGGGACTAATGAAGCCACCTATTCCCAAAGCCTTAAATATACTCTATTTCATCCTTACTTTTACTTCCGAAAATTTATTTACTCACTAAAATTCAAAACATTATGGATGTAAACACAGCCAGCCAATCCACCACTGACGAACAGATGATGGATATTCTTCTTGTACTGGATAAGGAGAAAAAGACAATCAGCGCAGTAAAAGGCGTAGATGAAAACGGGGAACTCCAAACCGTACCGCCGGAGAACAACAGTGAACTTTTGAAATTCGACCGTCACGGTGATTTCTTTTCCAACTTCTTTTCCAACATGATGAACCAGTTGAAGAACCCGACCCGTTTTAACTTCTTCAAAATCCCAAAGATTGAACTTCCCAAAATCGAGCCGATAATCAGGGATAATTTCAATCATCCGACACCTGAAAACGAAGCGGGCATAGAGCGTTACCGGGTGACACCTGAAACCGTGAAGCAGGAAGCGAAGAAAGAACAACAGGAAACCCAAGCCCAACAACCACAGCAGCCAGCCAAAGAAGCGGGAGCAATGGCGCAAACACCGCAGCAACCCGACAAAAGCAAGTATGTGATTGACCCGGATAAAGTGGACTGGGAAGCCTTGAAGAATTTTGGTCTATCCAAAGAACAGCTTGAAAAGGCAAAGGCTTTAGAACCCATGTTAAGGGGCTACAAGTCGCCCGGAGCGTTTACCATCGCCGGAAACTATAATTCAGCCATTATGAAACTGGACGCACGTTTATCTTTCCGGTACGACAAAGACGGGAATGTAGTTTTGGCGATACACGGCATCCGACAAAAGCCGGAACTTGAACGCCCGTTTTTCGGACATGAATTTTCCAAAGAGGATAAAGCCAATCTTCTTGAAACGGGGAACATGGGACGGATAGTAAACCTGAAAAACTATATCACGGGAGAAATGATACCTTCTTTTGTCAGTGTGGATAAGGTAACGAATGAACTGGTTTCCATGCGTGCAAGCAGTGTTCAAATACCGGATGAAATAAAAGGTGTCAAACTGAACAAGGAACAGAAACAAGCCTTACGGGAGGGAAAAGGCGTATTCCTTGAAAACATGATTTCCAACCGTAAAAATCCCTTTTCCGCAACTGTTCAGGTCAATGCCGACAAGAAAAGTCTGGAATTTATCTATCCCAATGCCAAACAGTCACAGGAGCAAGGGCAGAAACAGACACAGCAGAACAGCCTTGTCACCAGTGACGGTGTAACCATTCCCAAAAGCATTTCAGGAATAGAGTTATCCCGCCAGCAACAGCAGGATTTAGTCAATGACAAAACCATCTTTGTTGCCGGACTGAAAGACAAGCGGGGGGTCGAATATGATGCTTATATTCAGGTGAACCATGATAAGAAGAAGTTAGGCTTTTACAGTGACAATCCCAGCTTTGACCGTTCCGCCGTGAAAGAAATTACCCCCGCCAGCAAGAACCGCACACAGGTAGCGGTCAATTCGGAAGGCAAGACCAACGAAGCCACCAAGAAAGTGAAAGAACCCTTGAAAAAGGGTCAGGACAAGCCCACTGAAAAGCAAAAAACCAAGCAGGATAAAAAGGAGAAGCAGGAGCAGACGGACAAACCCAAACAGAGCAGGGGACGCAAAAGATGATAGCGGTGTTAATCCTTATCCCGGTTGTCGGTTTCGCCCTGTTTACCCTTGTCTGTTACAAAACAGACTGGGAAGCCATAGACGAGCAGAACCGACAATTTTATGTAGATGGCTATCACATCTATTATGACCGGAAAATCCTAAGACAAAAAGAAGTGGAACAATTAAAATCAAAATTAGAATGATTGCAGTAATCGGAGAAAAACCAAGCGTGGCAAGGGACATTGCCCGTATTTTAGGAGCGAGTGAAAAACAGGATGGCTATCTTTCAGGTAACGGGTATCTCGTTACCTGGGCGTTCGGCCATCTTGTCGGTTTGGCAATGCCGGAAGCATATGGCATACAGAGTTTCCGCCGGGAAAGTCTGCCTATTATCCCGGATAGTTTTCAACTTACACCCCGACAAGTGAAAGCGGAAAAAGTGTACAAGGCAGACCCCGGCGCATTGAAACAACTAAAAGTAATCAAAGACGTATTCGACCAGTCGGATAAGATAATTGTCGCTACCGATGCAGGGAGAGAGGGAGAACTCATATTTAGATATATTTACAATTACATTGGATGCAACAAGCCCTTTGTCCGTTTATGGATAAGCAGCCTTACCGACAAGTCAATCCGTGAGGGACTGCAAAACCTGAAAGCCGGTAGCCTGTATGATAACCTTTTCCTTTCGGCACAGGCACGCAGCGAAGCGGATTATTTAATTGGAATTAATGGTACACAGGCTTTAAGTGTGGCAGCCGGACAAGGCATTTTTTCTTTGGGACGGGTACAGTCGCCCACGTTGGCAATGATATGTACCCGCTTTTTGGAGAACAAGAACTTTGTCCCACAAAAGTATTGGCAACTGAAATTACAGGCGGCAAAAGACAATGTTTCCTTTGCTGCACTGTCCACAGACAAATACGATAAGCAGCAGCCCGCCATCGACACGCTGCAAAGGATAAAGGAAGCGGAAACAGTACAGGTGAAAACCGTAGAGCGTAAGGAAGTGAACCAAGAACCGCCGTTGCTCTATGATTTAACCACGCTCCAAAAAGAAGCGAATACCAAACTGAACTTTTCCGCAGACAAAACCCTATCCATCGCACAAAAGTTATACGAGGGTAAACTAATCAGCTACCCCCGAACCGGAAGCCGTTATATCTCACAGGACGTGTTCGAGGAAATCCCGGAACGTCTTGTCAATTTGGAACAGTACACCCGTTTTGGCGGATATGCCGCCGGGATGAAAGGCAAAGCCTTAAATTCCCGTTCCGTGAACGATGGCAAGGTAACAGACCATCACGCCCTGATAGTGACTGAAAACCTGCCCGACAAGATGGAAGCGGACGAACAGGCAATCTACGAACTGATAGCCGGACGGATGTTGGAAGCCTTTTCTGAAAAATGCGTCAAAGACGTTACCAGTGTAACGCTGGAATGTGCAGGGTCGCTTTTCACGGTCAAAGGGTCTGTAATCAAGTCCGCCGGATGGCGTGCCGTATTCGGCGAGAAAGAGGACGGAGAAGATAACGCCGCTTTGCCAGCCATGCAGGACGGAGATAGTTTACCGCTTTCCGGCATTGAATTACTGGAGAAACAGACCAAGCCCAAGCCGTTACACACGGAAAGCAGTTTGCTTTCTTCGATGGAAACAGCAGGTAAGGAACTGGAAAACGCCGACCTGAAAGCCAGCATGAAAGATACGGGTATCGGCACGCCCGCAACACGGGCAGCCATCATCGAGACGCTGTTTTCCCGCCAGTATATCGTCCGGGAGAAAAAGAACCTTGTCCCTACCGAGAAAGGTCTTGCCGTTTACAACATCATCCGGGACAAGAAGATAGCAGACGTTGAAATGACGGGAATGTGGGAAAATACGCTTGCCAAAATAGAAAGCGGGGAAATGAACCCCGACACGTTCCGCAAAGGCATCGAAGTGTATGCACGGCAAATCACGGCTGAACTTTTGGATGTTCAACTTTCTTTCGTTTCGGGCAGTGGTTGTATCTGCCCGAAATGCAAGACCGGGCGCATCCTTTTCTATCCGAAAGTCGCCAAATGTTCCAATGTGGATTGTTCCGTTACCATCTTCCGCAACAAGAGCGACAAGCAGCTAACGGACAAACAGATTACCGAACTGGTGACTACCGGGAAAACCGGGCTAATCAAAGGCTTTAAAAGCAAGAACGGCAAAGTCTTTGACGCTTCACTTGCCTTTGACGGGCAGTTTAATGTTACTTTCGTGTTCCCTGAAAAGAAAGGCAAACCGAAGAAATAAGACGAAAATCGTTATATTTGCCACAGAAAGTTTCATTATAGATAGATTTATAATTGAAATTTTTGTGGTTGAAGCACCCGGAGGGACACCGGGTGCTTTTTTAAATCATTCTCCTTTATACTGGTAGGTCAGGTAAACGACCTGATTGTCTATCACCCGGTGTCCGGTCAGTTCCCACTTCGACCCGAAAGTCTTTCCTATAAACTTGATACCGTCCCCAAGCATGACCGGAACGATATACAGCGTTATTTCATCCAGCAGGGACGCTTCAATCAGCGAGGTTATAAACTTACCGCCGCCAATGACCTGAATATCGGTTTCCGAACTTGATTTAAGTTCATTGATTGCCCGTAAGGGTATATCGGTAAGAAAGGTTACATTCTCCTTTTTCGTCACATTGGTGTCGTAGTGGGACACTACAAAAGTCTTTTTACTTTTGTACGGCCATCCGCCCCAACGTTTAAAAATCATGTTATAGGTATTCACTCCGGCAAGAAATATACCGGGTTGTTCATAAGCTGCCGAAATTTCCTTTTTAACGTTTTCCGGCATCCAGTCCAAATCATTATCTTTTCGGGCAATGAAGCCATCGAGAGATACAGCAATACAAGTTTTTAAATGTTTCATAAGTTGGTATCAAACAGTTTTTAGTTATAAACTGTTCGCCAGTACGTCTAAAAAAAGCGTGAACTCACACTATTCCAACGTAGAGGCACTGGTACGCCTAAGAGAAGAAACAGGCAAGCCCACGCTATACAGAAGTATAGCATGAACATTGCGCATAAATCTCTTCTCTTTGAAAATTACCAGTTTTCTACGTTGAGACGTTCTGCGAACGCTATGTTATATATAAAAGCAATCGGCTTTTCAACCTATGCTGTTATTGTCTTATGAAACTGTTGCAAATATACAGAAAGTCCCGGATATACCCGAACAGGAAAAAGAAAATCCTGTTTTATCTCACGACAAAACAGGATTAAAAGCTATTAGAAAAGAAAAAATTAGTCGGTTTTTTCACGGATTAACTTGTGTACGTCCGTGGCACGGTAATAACATCTACCATCCAACATAAGGAAAGGGAGTATTCCTTTTTTTCGATAACGGGTCAGTGTTCGAGGGGCTACTTTCAGAAGCAAGCATAAATCCTGATTATCCAGCAGTTCTTCACCATCCAAACAATTACGTCCTTTTATCACCCGGTCTATTTTCTTGTCCTGCATATCGAACCTATCCATGATACGCTCCATCCATGCGGTAAAATCGTCTTTATCTATATACATAAGGCTACCTGATTAAATTAAACCAATCATAAAATAACTTTGGTTGGACGGGTCTTTAATGATAATATCCCGTTCCCGCATGAAACGAACATAGCTTTTGGCAGTACGTTCTTTCACGTCCAAAACCTGCTGCAACTGTTCGCACAGGTCTATATAGGTAATATGTGTCTGCCGTCCAAAAATATCACGGGCAACGCATACCAGTTCCTTTTCCTTGCGTTTCTCTTTTTCCTCTCGTGGCTTTTCCCCTTTATAAAGGTGCATCCCGGCTGCTTTGTCCCAAGCAAAAAGCATCAAAGGAACGTCCAAAGGACTACCGTCACGGACTTTCAGGGCTTTTACCACCGATTGTGTAGGTTCTTCGTCCTTTTCGATGGAAAGGATAGTTGCCGCTTTGCGCTGTAATTCCGAGCCTAAATGCCCCCGGAGCTTCAATCCATTGGGTACGAAATGCAGCACGCAAAGAATACAGGTATTATAAATTCCTGCCAGTCGGTATAGTTCATCTATCACCGCCACACTTTCCGCTTCATCATTGGCACTTTTCACAAGGTCGGCGATACCGTCTATCACTACTAACTGTATGCCCCCATATTGGTAATAGAACTTATCCATACTCTGAACAATGGCGTGCAGACGTTCTTTGCGGGACATCCCCGTCAAACAAAATGCTTTCAGTTCTTCCGGTTTGTCCGGTTGCTTCGCACGTGCTAACAGGTTACTTACATTCTTGAACAGTTGTACTTCGGATTGTTCCGTATCGTAAAGTAATACCGCTTTGCGCTTACTGTTGGCAGTAATCTGTATGCCGAGAGTATCAACTTCCTTATCCGGCTGGCAGATGCAGCCTGCCAACATAGCAGCGATATAATTACTTTTACCTGTTCCCTCGCCACCCGTAATGCCGAACAGGTTTCCTTGTGTCCCCAGTGGAACGTCCCCGGCAGAAATTATCACCTGTGCTTTTGCCGGGGGATTATTGAAGTCTATTTCGCACGATTTAAGCATAATCAATGTATCACTATATAGGTTATCTAAAAATTCGATAAACAATTTCAGGAAATCTTCACGGGTATTCCCCGCTTTAAAATAGTCGGAAATATCCTTTTCTTCTTTCGTGCCGGAAAGCGGTAAAAGCAGCCGTTTTACTGAAAATTCTTCCAACTGTTTTTCCTGTTTGCGTGCGCTTTCCTTTCCCGTTTTATCGGTATCATACAATAAGATGATGTGTTTAAACCGGAAAGTCAGTTTATAAATCAGGGTAGGGGGAACAGTCACCGTTTCACTGTTGAAGCAGATAGCATGGAAACCATGTGCAGCCAATGACATGACATCTTTTTCTCCGCCCGTAATAAACAGTGTATCACCTTTTGCGGGTAGTTGTTCCAATCCGAAACAATAATTATCTCCGAAATTACCCCCATAGAGGAAACGAGTTTTTGAGAATGGACGATACAGTTTTATATATCGTTTACTTTTATATCCGTACATTGGTTCTGTTACGGATGAAGTATAAGTGAATTGTGTTCCATCCGCTGTTACACTCTGAAAATCCCGTAGGGAACAGACCTTGTACAGTTCCAATATTTCCGGTGTGATACCATACTGTTGCCAGTACATCAATTCAGCAAGCGGAAATTTCTGTTCCCTGAACTGGTAAGGTTTGCTTTCCTTCTCAGGTGTTTCTTCCAATATATTATCCACCACACGGCAAGAATTACGGGTAACAGGTATCGGGTTACCTGTTGCCAGTCCTAATCCCAAATCCCGGTCGATGGTTTCCAGTATCTCCACAAAATCCATCGAATTATTGCAGTCCAACCCTTTAAGTTGCCCCACGAAAAAGAAACAATCACCGCTATAATTGTCATTGCCAAAATCTTTCATCTTATATATACCACTTCGGCGGTCGAAATAGATATTACAGGACGCTTTATTATCTTCATAAAGCGGGTTCAAGAAATTTCGACCTATCCGCCAATTACCGGGTACATAGTGCTTGAATACAGATAGCCCGTTACTTGTCCTTTCTAATATTTCTTCTTTCCTTAACATATAGGTGGTGGTTGGTTATCAGGTCTTGAATATTCTCTTTATTGCTCTTTATCAGTCGTTCTTCCAGCATCCGTTTTACTTCGCTTATTTTGTAGAAGTAACGCCCCCGAATATTGGAGTAGGCAATAGTTCCAGCCACTCGCAAACGTTGCAGTGTCTTTTCACTGATTTTCAAAAATGTGCAGACCTCGTAACTATCCACCCAAATTTCATCTTCATTGGTACTTTCCGCTTCCGTGTGATTGAATATGTAATCGGCGATAGCGGTAATTTTGTTGTCTAAATCCTTGTAGGCTTTTGACTCGAATGTTATTATCTCCATTTTGCTAACTAATTGATTTGCTGCAAAGTTGAAGCATTTGAAAAAATAAATCTTCCAACCTCTTTCCAAGTTGGAAGATTTATTTTTTTGAGGATTTTAGCCTAAAAACCATCTGTTTTGAGCTGAAAAGTAAGAAAAAATGGGTGAAAACGGGTAAAAACAAAAACAACCAAGTTGGTAGATACTTGGTTGTTTTTGTGCTTTTGTTTTTTATAAGTTGTCGTCTTCATCCATTTTCTTCAGCAAACACTTTATTAGGTTACTAAG
The DNA here is from genome assembly GCF_003635425.1 of Parabacteroides sp. AF27-14. NCBI lineage: Bacteria > Pseudomonadati > Bacteroidota > Bacteroidia > Bacteroidales > Tannerellaceae > Parabacteroides > Parabacteroides sp. AF27-14. The sequence continues at coordinate 80,342 of NZ_QTLZ01000005.1, read as the reverse complement.
AAATGAAGTCCGGTCTTTCTTCCGGTCTTTTATTGTTATATAAGTCCGATAGTAATCCCCTAAATCAACTTTGAAAGATGCTTCTAAATAAGTCATAATCTCTTTAATATCTGCTTTACCATTATTCAAGACACACGCAGCATAAATAGAATATCCAAGTTCTACTAATGCTATCTTTGGAGCAGTCCATCGAAAAGGGTGTTCAGAAAGAAATGCTCGACTTTCTTCAATGATTATTTGCTTATCTACATAATGTAGCCTTTTATTCAAATAAATGCTAAGCATATCATTTGCTAATATTTGTGCTGCTTTGTGGTCGTAGCAAGTTGAAAATTCCGGGTCACGGTCATAAGGGGTACAATTCGGGCATAGTTTAAAATCAATATGCCCCCTTACAAAATAATGATTATCTAAATGTGTCGCTTTGGAACGGTAATATTGATAGAAGTCTAAATTACTTTCAAAATAGGAGGTCAGTTCATCCAATCTGTCATTGTAGTGCTTCTTTACTACCTCAATGCTACCATTCGGTTTTCTCATTTCAGCGTTATACACATCTGTGAAGTATAATAATCGTCCCAAGACTTCCGGTTTTATATATTTGAAAAAATAAATTTCCTCTTCTTTACTTTCAAACGGATGCTCAATAATAATCGTTCTTAATTCTTCGAGTGATTTTTGTAGGAACTCTACTACTTCAAATATTAAGTCTATTGAAATATTCCAATTATCAATATCTATTTTATCATAGATTACAAGGTCTATGTTCTTTATAAAATTCTCATATTCGATTTCGCTATTCATGTCATATATTCTTCTGTCATTTATATTGCAAATAGAAGTTTATTTTTATATTTTAATATACAATAAATAAATGTAGAAAGTATGTGAGCATACTTCCTACATTAGATAGCCAATTAAAAAATTGTATTAAGTTAGTTTCCTTTCAAACAGAATATTGATGAATGATTTTAGCCACAGCATCCGCAAGAGTTACCTTGATTTTCACTCGTATCATTCTTTTCTGATACTTTGGTTTCGTCCTTTTTCAAATTCTCTGACGGATTTCCATCTTCTTCTACTTCCTCTATTTGCACTCCGCAACTACATTTACAAGGTTTCGGAGCAAATAGAGAGGCAAAAAAGCCTTTCTTCTTATCTTCCTTTTCTTCCATAATTGAACTATTTATTTTTAAGTGATTATAAAAACAGGTTAAATACATAACCTGCGATAACTGCCGTTAAAAAGATAACCGCCACTATCATGCCTACCAGTTTTTTCTTGAATATACTGGCAAGCATACTCATTTCGGGAATAGCCATTCCTGCACCACCGATAACGAGGGCAATAACCGCCCCGATGCTCATACCTTTGCCCATCAATGCTATGCCGATGGGGATAGCTGTTTCTGCACGGATATACAGAGGAATACCCAATACGGCAGCCACAGGTATAGCGAGAGGATTGTCTGCACCTGCTATTTTCAACACAAAATCTTGCGGCATATAGCCATAAATGCCAGCACCGAGAGCAACACCTATCAGTAAATATATCATAATAGGTCTAAGGCTCCCCCACGCATTTATAAAAGCAATCTTTATTTTTTGGCGGAAAGGAAGCAACCTTTTGTTTTTAGGCTGTTCGCTGCCTGAACAACAACTGGGTTTCACCCGAACATTTTTCACATACTTTTGTGCGCCTATTTTTTCGAGAACATATCCAAATGCAACGGAACAGATAAAAGCGATGACAAAATAGAAAACCATTGCCTTAAATCCTACCAAAGCTCCCAACATACCTATAATGATAGGATTGAGTAATGGAGAAGCTATCAGAAAGGACATTGTAGAACCAAATGGAACTCCTGCATTTAGAAAACCTACTGTCATAGGAATGGTAGAGCAAGCGCAGAAAGGGGTTAATGCCCCAAATCCGGCAGCTATGACATTGCCCATAATACCCGAACCTGATAGCTTTTTCCGAATCGTTTCTTCCGGGATATACATCAGTATAATTTCTACGGCTGCGCTGATTAACAGAAATAAGGCTATCAACTCAATCGTAATAAATACGAAGTATTGTAATGTGTCTAATAAAGTATTCATAATCTATTGAATTAAAAACTATTTATTAATTAAATGTAGTGTCACAACAGCTTTCTTCCTGTTCAGGTTGTGGCTGTGTTCCGCAACATTTCTTTTCTTCTGGTTGCACTGATTGTGTGTTTGCCGGGCAGCATCCGCCACTTTCATTGCTTTGGACTGTTTGATTTTTATTTCCAATAAACAGAACGAATACAAGTATTGCCACACCTAACCACAAGAAGAATTTTTGGAAAGACTTTGATTTGGAACGTCTTTTCAGATTTGTTTCTGAAACATTCGTTCCACATCCACAAGTTTCTTTTTTGAAATAAACTTGATAAAAGCCAAAGAGTAGGGAGATGATGGCAAAGCCAATAAACCAACCTTTATACTCTGCAAAAAAACTAAGTTGTGACGCTCCAATTCCTAATGTTGCTAATATTCCGGCTAATATAGGTAGCCCACAGCAACTTATTACACCTAATAAAGCAAGTAATGGTGATATTACACTTGCTATCATCGACCAAATTGTTCCTGACTTGCCCATTCTTATTTTACTTTAGGAAACCAACTTCTTGTATTATTGGCTATTTTTACTAACATAAGCATTACTGGAACTTCAACCAATACGCCTACTACGGTAGCCAGTGCAGCACCGGACTGTAAGCCGAAAAGAGAAATAGCCACCGCCACCGCCAACTCAAAGAAGTTACTCGCACCAATCATTCCGGCAGGTGCGGCGACATTGTGGGGTAACTTCCACCACTTTGCCCAACCGTAGGCAACAAAGAATATCAGAACCGTTTGCAGGACAAGCGGGACGGCAATCAAGACAATATGTAACGGATTGTTCAGTATCGTTTCCCCCTGAAACGAAAACAGGATGATAAGCGTTAATAGCAATCCGCCAACCGTATAGTTATCGAACTTGCGGACAAAGACGGTATTGAAATAGTCTATTCCTTTTCGCCGGATAACCGTTACACGGGTTACTATTCCGGCAGAAAGTGGAATGACAACAAACAGTACGACCGAGAGTATAAGCGTGTCCCACGGGATAGAAACGCCACCGACACCCAACAAAAACGCAACGATAGGAGCGAAAGCAACCAATATTATTAAATCATTGACTGCCACTTGCACCAATGTGTAAGCTGCATCCCCTTTGGTTAAATGACTCCATACAAACACCATCGCCGTACAGGGTGCAGCACCTAACAGAACTGCCCCAGCTAAATATTCTTCGGCTAATCCGGCAGGGATTAATGACTTGAAAATAACGTAGAAGAATAGATAAGCTATTCCAAACATGGTGAATGGCTTTATTACCCAGTTCGTCACACAAGTAATGACAATCCCTTTCGGACGTTTGCCTACGTTCTTGATGCTCTGAAAATCTACTTTCAGCATCATGGGATATATCATTAACCAAATCAGGATAGCCACAGGTATAGACACGTTGGCATATTCAAATTTGCTCAATGTTTGCGGTATTGCCGGAAGATATTGTCCGATGGCTATCCCGATAACGATACACAAGGCTACCCAAATAGTCAGGTATCTTTCAAAAAATCCAATTCCTTGTTTCTTTTCCATAATGACTGCCCTTTATTTTAATTGCGGTTTTAATTCTTGCAGGTAAAAATCATAGAAACGCATTCTTATTTCATCCCGTACCCGAAGAAATTCACTATTTATAAACTCCGGTGTCCCGGTCGCTTCTGATGGGTCGTCAAATCCAATGTGCAATCTGTTTTTTACCTTGCCTGTAAACATAGGGCAGCTTTCATTTGCGCCGCCACATACCGTTATCACATAGTCCCATTCGTGCCCTAAATACAGGCTAACGTTTTTAGGGGTATGGTTGGTAAGGTCTATTCCTGTTTCAGACATAACTTTTACCGCCATCGGATTAACCTTTTCAGCAGGTTTTGTTCCTGCTGAAAAGACATCCATGTTTTTATCGAATGACTGTAAGAAACCGTGTGCCATTTGGCTACGGCAACTGTTACCAGTGCAAAGGATTAAAATCTTCATATTCTTATAAGTTTTTCCATTCAATCAGGGCAGTATTGCCCTTTGACAATTCTTCTACTTTCTTAATCCAAGTCAATTCACTTTGCGCTTTTGCTTGCAAAAATGAATTTGCTGTATTTGTCAATGACAAACAGGCATTTACTACCCACCATTTGTTGTTAATCCCGGCACGCTGCAAATCCATTTGTAGGCGTTCTGCTTCAAAAACAGGTGTTGCTTCGGGTAAAGTGACTATTACTACTTCCGTTTCCTGTGGATTGCGTAAACGGGGTAATAAATTGGCTACTGCTCCGGTTACTTCTCCCTGTGTACGTTCTACTTCTTTGTGATAGCTTTGGGTAGCATCCAAAAGCAACAAAGTATGTCCTGTTGGTGCAGTATCAATCACTACGATTTCATTCTCCGCTTTATCTACAATTTCAGCAAAAGCCTTAAATACGGCGATTTCTTGCGTACATGGTGAACGTAAATCTTCCTCTATATATTCCATATCTTCGGCAGTCATGGTTTCGGCAGCTTTGCTACGAACTTCATTCTTGTATTTTTCCAGCACTTCCGCTTCGTCTATATGGCTTACCGTAATACCTGATTTGATGGCAAAATCATAGTTCAGGTGATTTGCCGGGTCAGTAGTGGTAAGATGAACCTTTGCACCGAGCTTTGTTAATTTCAAGGCTATTTCTGTGGCTAAGGTCGTTTTTCCTACGCCACCTTTTCCCATTGTGAACACTACTCGTTTACCGGAAGTATAGAGGTCATTTACCAATTCATCTATACTTTTGCTATCAGTTATCGGCTGATAACGAATTTCATTCGTAATACTATCACTGTATAGCATACGGCGGATATTGGCAATATTGGATAAATTGTAAGAACGCAGAGGAACGCTATACATGGGATATTCAGATAATGCAATAGGCATACTTTGTAACGCCTTTTGCTGCCTGTTATACAGTTGTTGTGAAACATTGTCTGCTTCATCTAATTGCTGTAAAACACCATTTATCACCAATAGCTGATTTTTAATTCCCAATAGTTGTAATTCATGCGAAGAACGGGCAGCTTCTTTCAACGGTGCTATTTCAGGACGGCTTACCAATACTAACCGGGTTGCGCTTGTATCAGACAATGTATCAACCGCCTGTTTATAGATACCTTTCCTTTCTTCCAAGCCTGATAATTGTCCTAAACAAGATGCGCCATGTGTACTTTCACTAATAAATGTACTCCATGCCGATGGAAGCTGCAACATTCGCAATGTGTGTCCGGTAGGTGCTGTATCAAAAATAATGTGGTCGTATTCCTTCGCTTTATCAGCATCGGTGATAAAGTCTGAAAACTCATTAAAGGCAGCGATTTCTACCGTACAAGAGCCTGAAAGTTGTTCTTCCATATTTTGAATAACGCTTTCAGGTAATTGTCCTCTAAAAGGTGCAATCACACTTTCCCTGTACTCTGCTGCTGCCTGTTCAGGGTCAAGGTTTACGACCGTCAGCCCCGGTACTTCTGAAATAGCTGTACCATGTCCGTTTAGGGTTTGATTGAAAACATCTTGCAGGTTAGAAGCCGGGTCTGTACTGATAAGAAGAATTTTCTCCCCTTTATCAGCTAATCCCACTGCCGTAGCGCAAGCAATAGAGGTTTTTCCTACTCCACCTTTTCCTGTGAAGAATAAGTATTTTGTTAGTTCTATATCGGATAAATTAAATGCTTTCATTATTCTGTATATTAATTTGTTCAACGATTATTTAACGGGCATCAAGTCTAAATTAATTCCTGTCCATTCACTCATTTGTTTAGTTGTGGGATAATCTTTAGAAACTGCAATTTCACCATCCACCAAAGTAATAGGCAGTGCTTCTGCACCATTCTTTTGAAGATATTGGTTTACAGTCTTGTTACTTACATAAACTTGCGGTTCGTCCCGCAAATTATGACGGGTAACAACAACACCCTGTCTTTTCAATGTTTCGATAACAACGGCTATCCTCATTAATTCAGGATTAATATTAGTTCCACACAAACCCGTAGGGCAACACATTGCCGGGTCAAAAATTTCTATTGTTTTCATACTGTCTTTTATTTTAATTAATACATTGTTTGTTTATAGATAAAGAATGACCGCATAATAAATTCCTATCGCAATAAAGAGGATGGCAACAATTTTGCGAAACCATTTTTCAAAGATTTGTACTCTGTTATAAAACTTGCCTAATCCGGCAACACTGTACGCCAATATCCAAGCAACAAGGATTACAGGTAGTCCCGTAGCAATAGCATAAATTACAGGTAAAAGATACCCGCCTGTTTCTGCTGCTGCCAAGGGCATAAGCATACCGAAATAGAAAACCCCACTTGTAGGACAAAAGGCGAGAGCAAATAAAACTCCTAATAACATAGCTCCCCAACTGCCTTTTGTTTTCTTCTTTAGACCCTCTCCGCCAATATTGACTTTTGGTATATTCAGTTTTATAATATCAAGCATGAATATTCCGATAATAATTAAAACCGGAGCAATCAACATTTCACCGTATTTACTGACTGCCTTTTGAACCATGAACATACTTGCACCCTCACGAAGAATAGGAATAAGAATGAAACCAAGTGCTGTATAAGTTACTATTCTGCCGAATGTATAAAGCAATCCGTTTATAAATATACGGTGATGGTTCTCTATATCCTTACTGATAAATCCTATTGCCGTTATATTAGTAGCCAAAGGACAAGGGCTAACTGCCGTTAAAGTCCCTAAGATAAAGGCTGTAATAGCAGGAATAGAACTATTGTCTAATAGTGATTGAAGAAAGTCCATCTTACAATGTTTTTAGTAATTCGTCAATCTTGTTTTTTATTCCCTCTTTAAATTTATCCGGTTCATTTCTTGCATTGGAGAAACTAAACTCCGTCATGTTATTTACATTCTCTTTACTGTCTTTCCAGCCATTCACAAACAAAGACGACCATGTAACTTCGTATTTATCTGCAATTTGCTCATTTTCCTTTTTGGATATATCTATCACCTTGAAGATGATTTTACCGTCCGCCTGTTCTTTGGAATAAAGGCTATCTAAAAGAGCTACCGTATTGGCTTCTATTGCCCGGCAGGTTATGCAACGTTGCGCACCGTGAAAATATAGAACTTCAACACGGTTAGTTTGATTTTCTTTTGCTATGCTGGTTTCTGTTTTATTCTTTGAACCATTACCACAGGAAATTAAAACGATTGTTGCAATCAGTAGATAAAATAACTTCTTCATAGTAAATAATTTATTTAGTTATCAATTCTTTCACTTCTGATAAGGATAATCTTTTTCCGGCAGATATGACTTTACCATCAATAACCAAAGCCGGGAGACTTAAAATATTATACTCCATGATTTTTAATAAATCTTCTTCCTTAATTAGAGTTGCATCGCAGCCCAGTTCTGAAATAGCTTGTTTTGTGGTTTCGTACAATGCCTTACAGCTTGAACACCCAGTTCCTAATACTTTGATTTCCATTTTCTATTCAATTATAAAGTTAATATACCAATCGTAATTCGTAGAACTACGAACATTATTCTCAAAAAAAGGTGCTGTTATCCACAGCACGATGTACCCGTACATTTACAATCACCCAAAAATGCAGCAAATAATTTACGGGCAAGTTCCCAATTCTCTCGGTTGATACAATACCGAACTTTTGGTGTTTCTATTTCCCCCTGAATTAACCCTGCATCTTTCAGTTCTTTTAAATGCTGCGAAACGGTTGCTTTAGCAATGGGTAGTACTTCGTGAATATCTCCGAAGAAACAACTTTCTTGTTTAGCTAAGAAACTAAGAATTGCCATTCGTGCCGGGTGACCCATAGCTTTAGCAAAACGAGCCATCTGTTCCTGTTCCTCTGTGTACTGCTTAGTTTTCACTTTTATATCTCCTTTCTTGTTTGTTGTTCGCAAAACTACGAACTATTTTTAAATTGGCAAAATAAAACAGATGATATTTTTTAGATTAAACATTTTTTAGGTGCAAGGTGCAAGTATATATCTATATATATAGCTTGCACCTTGCACCTACATGGAAACATTTATATTCAGGCATTTGCGTAATTCGGAAAAGAGTTGTATCTTTGAACCCGTGAGATAGGCAGACAAACAGCGGACAAAGCCGGACAAAAGCGTTAATAAAAATCGTTACTGTTTCGTTACCTATTTGAAATATTGGAAAATAAAAGACTGATTTATAGGCGGTTGGGCGTTTGGGTTCAGTACCCAGTCTTTCCGCTTGATAACTATGACTTATCCACGCAGAATACTAAATGAAGCATATCGATATTGCGATAATGTTTTATGAAATTTGCGATTTCCCTCATATCGTTTCTTAGTGCTACTTTTTGAGAGGGGATATTTGTGTCCCGTATGATGGAGTATACTTTGTCGAAGTTAAGGATATTGAAGGCGTATTCCTTACAAGCTATGGCGGCCTCGGTAGCATAACCTTTATGCCAGTATTCCGCCCTAAGCAAATAACCGATCTCCGGAACCTGTTGACCGTTGAATTCTTGATAGGTGAGACCACACTGACCGATAAGCTCTCCGCTGCCTTTCTCTATCATCCCCCATAAGCCAAAGCCATCGTTTTGATACCTCCTTAATTGCTTATCAAGCCATTCTTGTACCTCTTTTTTACTGAACGCTCCCTCGTAAGCGTACATTACAATCGGATCTTGTAAAAGCTTACAGATATCATCAAAATCATCTTGTTTTAATTCCCTTAATAGGAGTCGCTTTGTCTTTAGTATCATCTCTTTCATACGATATTTTTTCTTGTCTTCTCAAATTGTTGGATGACTAGTTAGAATATATCGCTCAAGGAATACCGGAGTTGATCCATCATCAACGGCACTTCCGCCTCCTCGATTCCCGCTACAAGAAGATCGGGGATATCTTGATTGAACTGCTCTTGGAACTTCGAGAAATCACCGGACTCTTTCTCCACGGCTTTTTTATAAAAAGCAAGCGCTCCCTTTATATTCTGTAATGCCCATTCCGTATGTCCCGCATTCAAGAAATCTTGGGTGTTGGGTTGATTATCCATGATCTTTTTGTAATAATTACGGGCCTGATCGTATTTACCGGTCAAGAAAGAACACCAAGCGATCGGACGCCAAGCCTTCGTGCTTTTATTGTCCAGATAATCTACCTTGAAATAATATTTCAGCGCCTCATTATAATTCTTGAGTTCAAGATGGCAGTGGCCGATACATATTTGGATCGATAAATCATTCGGATTGAAAGCCTCGTAACGATGATAGTATTTCAACGCTTCTTCCGGTTGCTTTAAGGTACGGTAACAACCGGCGATCCGGCGAATAACCCATTTACTGTCCGGATTGATAAGATCCGCATGTAAATAAGCCTCCAAGGCGCCTTGTATATCGCCATTCATTTGTTTGCAGTAACCGATTTTCTGGAATAAGATATCACTTTCTTGATTTGCGTCGGATAAGCGATTGTAGATCGTGAGCGCGTCGAGGAAGTAATTCTTCCGGAGATAATACTCCGCTATAGTTGTCAAACTTTCCTCATCACTGACGTAAGGCTGCAAAATTGGCAGGTTATGAAAGTCTAGCGCAGATGTAAATATGTCATCAAAATCCAGATGTCCCGGATAAAGTTTGAAGAAACGATACAAGTCCTGTATGTACTGTCCGGATATGATTTCCAGTTTTCCCCGTTTACTGATCAATTCCTCCTTCGTTTGCTGAATCATCTCGGAGGCTTGGCTACCAAATTGTCCCATCATCATTTGACGGGCTTGATCCGGCAATTGCATCATACTGAAATATAAGGAGTATTTATCGGAATTACACATGAATGCCGCAAGAGTCATGGAATCTAGCATGTCCTTTTCCGTTTGATTCTTGCTCAACTGATTGCCAAAAGCGGAATGCTCGGTCGTGAATGGCATGAACCAGTTACCCAGTTCCCGGAAAAAGGGGAAATGCTTTAGGTGCACGAAAGTAGAGTGCATTACGTCCGCGCCTTCTTGTTGCAGTTCGCTGAACTCCTCCATTTTCTTCCCTAAGGAACTGTTCGATAACATATTCTGCCACTCCGGATTCATCTCGTTTCCGAGAAGTTCCGGATTGATATCCTTTAAGTTTATCTTTTGACTGATTTTAGGGCCTAGCTTGATCATCTCCGGAATGATCTCGTCTTGTAGCTTACGGGTGATCTTCTCTGTCTCACGGGCTAGGATAAAACGAAGGGTAATCGTTCGGATCGCTTTCGTGAAATTAGGAAATCCCTCGGATAAAGCCGCTAGTCGATCCGCTATCTGCGGATATAGCGCCGTACGTTTCCTATAGGTATAGAGCGTCAGGAGAATCCCGATCAACGCACGGTAACGAATCTCATCTTCTTGGAGATTGGCCGCATCGAATAATAATAGCAGTTTCTCCTTATCGAAAGCGACTTGCAACCCCAGCATTAATGCCGATACGATTTGGCTACCGATGATAAAAGGCAACTCTTGGTCATTCAATAGGTTCCTGATGGAGGCTATTTCTTCCTTATTGAGAGGATTCGAGGTCCAGATCTTATTGAACAATAGGATCGTGGCGGATTCGATTTGCTGCTGCTCCGTGATGGTTCCGGTCGGAGTCTCTATCTTCACCAGAGAGGCGTTTCTCAAGACCTTGTGGAGCTGGTCATAGTTGGTAAGCTCCTTTTGCATCATTCGCCTACGGCTATAATAGGAGAGAGGCGAATCTACCGATAAGGCCTTGTGCTTCACTATATCCGCGAACTCATAGCTGGATGCGATCAAGTTGTTGTATATTTGGTCTTGCATCGGATCTTTAGCCCCCTCGATCCGGTATCGCAACATATATTTATAAGTATCTTGTAGCTCGTTCAACCTGTCTTGGAATGAGTACTCACGTATTCCCGCTATTAAACCTTGGAGAAAATCGAACGCATTCTTTAGCTCCTTTTCGTCTAATGAACCGATAATTCGGTTGTATGCTTTATTTATTTCTTGTATTGTCATATACTATTAACAACAAATGGTATGCCAAAAGTATAGTATTTAGGCTAAATTTCCTATCTTCGCGTACCTAAAAATAAATTTAGCAGATGAAGAATATCCGCAATTTCTGTATTATTGCTCATATTGACCATGGGAAAAGTACCTTGGCAGACCGTTTGCTTGAGTATACCAAGACAGTAGAAGGTAAAGACATGCAAGCTCAAGTCCTTGACGACATGGATTTAGAGCGTGAGCGTGGTATTACGATCAAGAGCCATGCGATCCAGATGAAGTATAATTATAAGGGTGAAGAATATATACTGAACCTGATCGATACTCCGGGACACGTGGACTTCTCGTATGAGGTTTCCCGTTCTATCGCCGCCTGCGAGGGTGCGTTGCTGATCGTGGACGCGGCCCAAGGTATTCAGGCGCAAACCATCTCTAACCTATATATGGCGATAGAGAATGACTTAGAGATTATTCCGGTGATGAACAAGATCGACCTGCCTAGCGCCATGCCGGAGGAGGTAGAGGACCAGATCGTGGAACTGTTGGGCTGCCCTCGTGAGGATATCTTACGGGCGAGCGGAAAGACAGGCGAGGGAGTGACTGAGATCTTGAATACGATCGTGGAGAAGGTCCCGGCCCCGAAAGGTGATCCGGAGGCCCCGTTGCAGTGTTTGATTTTTGACTCCGTCTTTAATCCGTTCCGTGGTATTATCGCTTACTTCAAGGTGGTAAACGGCGTGATCCGTAAAGGTGACCATGTGAAGTTTATCGCTACAGGAAAAGAGTATGACGCCGACGAGGTAGGTATATTGAAATTAGATATGTGCCCCCGTGAGGAGATCCGGACGGGAGACGTAGGATATATCATTTCCGGTATCAAGACGTCCCGGGAGGTGCGTGTCGGTGATACGATCACTCATGTGTCTCGCCCGGCTAAAGACGCGATCGCCGGTTTTGAGGAGGTGAAGCCGATGGTCTTCGCCGGTGTCTATCCAATCGATAGCGAGGATTTCGAGAACCTTCGTGCGTCATTGGAGAAATTGCAGTTGAACGACGCTTCCTTGACTTTCCAGCCGGAGAGTTCCGCCGCGTTGGGTTTTGGGTTCCGTTGCGGTTTCTTGGGCTTGTTGCATATGGAGATTGTTCAGGAGCGTTTGGATCGTGAGTTCAATATGGATGTGATAACCACTGTACCGAACGTTTCTTATATCGTGCATACAAAGAAAGGGGAGGAGATCGAGGTACATAATCCGGGAGGCTTGCCGGACCCGACTTTGATCGATCATATAGACGAACCGTTTATCCGTGCTTCCGTGATCACGAACACTACCTATATCGGCCCGATCATGACACTCTGTCTGGGTAAGCGTGGCGTCCTGCTTAAGCAAGAATATATTTCTGGTGATCGTGTCGAGATTCATTATGACTTGCCGTTGGGCGAGATCGTAATCGACTTTTATGATAAGTTGAAGAGTATTTCAAAAGGGTACGCTTCTTTCGATTACCATTTACATGATTTCCGTCCCAGTAAGTTGGCTAAATTAGATATCCTGTTGAACGGTGAGCCGGTAGACGCTTTGTCTACATTGACGCACGTGGATAATAGCGTTACTTTCGGACGTCGTATGTGCGAGAAACTGAAAGAGTTGATCCCCCGCCAGCAATTCGATATCGCTATCCAAGCGGCGATAGGCGCTAAGATTATCGCTCGTGAGACAATTAAGGCTGTCCGTAAAGACGTGACGGCGAAATGTTATGGAGGCGATATCTCCCGTAAGCGTAAATTGCTGGAAAAACAGAAAGAGGGAAAGAAACGAATGAAGCAGATCGGTACGGTAGAAGTTCCGCAAAAAGCGTTCTTGGCCGTATTGAAGCTGGATTAGAAAGTCAATGGAATCCGTTCGCTAACTCAATGGATTTATAAAGAAAAGTCAATGGATTCTGTAACGGATTCCATTGACTTTTTTTATATAAATGGGTCACTTCTCGTTCACGAGCCGTATCCCGCCATCTTCCAGCGTGATAAGATGTTGCTTATAGAGTGCCCCGATCGCTTGTTTGAAAGCTTTCTTGCTACAGCGGAATAAGGAATAGATCACGTCCGGATCGCTCTTGTCGTGTACCGGGATGTATCCCCCTTGTGTTTTCATCGCTTCCAGAATGACGCCGGCGATCCCCTCTACCTTTTGGTAGCCTTGCGGCGTTAGGCTTACGTCTATCTTATCATCCTCACGCACCTCTTTTATATAGCCTTTCAGATGCTCACCTTTCTCAAGACGCTGGAATACCTCATTATAATAGATCAATCCCCAATGCTGGTTATTGATGATCACTTTATAGCCAAGATCCGTCTCGTCAGCTACCAATAACTGAACCTCTTGATTCTGTTCGTAATCGATAGGGGTATTGTTCAAGAACTTCTCGATACGTGCGGATGCCATGATACGTCCTGTCACATGATCCAGCCGGACATAGACCAAGTACCATTTCCCCTCTCTCATCGGCATTTTCTGCTCCTTGAAAGGAACGAGCAAATCTTTCATGATACCCCATTCCAGAAATGCGCCGGCATTATTCACGTCTTTTACTTCCATGAACTGGAACTCCCCGACCGTTGCCAGAGGACGTGCGGTAGTAGCGATCAACCTCCCTTCATTATCATGATAAATAAACACCTCGACCTCATCCCCGGGTTTCACGTTTTTAGGTACGTAACGAGTCGGCAACAAGATCTCCACCCCGTTACCGCCATCCAGATAAACCCCGAAGTCAAGGTCTTTCACTATTTTCAGCGTGTTGTATTTTCCTATCTCAACCATATGTTTTTGTTTTGTCACAAACTTACGCAATAATCATGAAAAAGCGGTAAAAACAACTATAATTTTGATTTAGCATGCAGCAATATCTAGACAATTGCATCGTTATAGAAGTATCTTTATACTTGTGGTCCTTTTGAGGCCTCATGTTCAAACTAAAAAACGTATATTTGCACCTTATTTGAAGAAAACAAAGATTATGAGAGTGAAATTAGTATCAGTAGTGGCATTGTTTGTCTTATTGTTAGGGGCTTGTTCTGTTCCTAAAGATGTGGTTTATTTCCAGGGAGTGGATGCCTTGACCCCCGAACAAGTGAGTAAGATGAATCAAGCTTATACCTCGAAGATTTGCCCTGATGACTTACTTACGATAACCGTTACGGCATGGGATCCGACAGTCGTTACTCCCTTTAATCCCCCTGTATATGCCTATGCGACTCAAGGTGAGACTACGACGGTTTCTTCCGGTCAATTAAGAACGTATTTGGTTGATCAGGAAGGTGACATAAATTTCCCTGTTTTGGGAAAGATCCATGTGGCGGGATTGACCAAGCAACAGTTAAGTGATAAAATGCAAGAAATGATCTCCCCTTATGTGAAAGATGCATTGGTTAATGTACAGATTGTTAATTATAAGGTCACGATGATGGGTGAGGTCGCTCGGCCGGGTGCGATTTCCGTGAAAAATGATCGTCTTTCAATTTTAGATGCTATCGGTCAAGTCGGTGATTTGACAATTAACGCAAACCGTAAGAACATCTTGGTTATACGAGATAATAATGGAGAGAAGGAGTTTGCTCGTTTGGATATTACCGAGCCGGATATATTTACTTCCCCCTATTATTATCTTCAACAAAATGATGTTGTTTATGTGGAACCGAATAACGCGAAGAAGAGAAACGCCCGTTACAGTCAAGCCCAACAATATAGTATAACCGTGTTCTCCTCAATTTTGAGCGCTGTATCTGTGATAACGACTGTTATATTGGCTATTACTAAATAATAATTAGATGATGGAAGTGAAAGACAACGAAACAATCGGACTTAAAAGTATTATCGTAAGATATCTGTTGCACTGGAAATTATTTTTAGGGGTATTCCTGTTTTCTATAATCCCTGCGGTTTTATATCTGATTTATTACCCTCGTACTTATGAGATGATGGCTCGTATCCAGATTCAAGAGGATAAAGACCTTGGAGGGAGTAGCTTTGGATTAGGAGAGGCTGCCGGGTTGATGAAATCTTTTGGGCTGGGGGGGAATTCTGGCGGAATGATAAATATTGAAGATGAATTGATGACCTTGACATCCAATAAGCTTTTGCGGGATATGGTTCTAGAGTTAGGTGTAAATGTTGAATATTCAAGACCTTATGCGTGGGGATACCGTCTTTATGAGGAGACTCCTTTCAAGATGACGACCGATTCTTTGACAAATACTCGCTTGGAAGAAGAAGTTGAGTTCTTTGTTGCCATGAAGTCAGGAAAAATCGATGTGACAGTGGAATCAGGGAGTATGGAAAAGAAAAAGTTTAGTTTCTCCTCTTTACCGGCATCTATAGAGTTGCCTATGGGAGTTTTTGTTTTGGCTTTTGCGCCTGGACAAGAACAAATTTCTTCCGCAAAGTTGAATATAACATATCGTCCGGCTGGTTGGGTTGCGGAAGATTTGGAAAAGGAATTTTCTATAGAGGAAAGTTCAAAGTCTTCAAATATCATTGAGTTATCCTGTACAGAATATGAGAAAAAGCGTGGAACAGATATGTTGAATACGTTGATTGCTCTTTATAATACCCAATCTGATACGTATAAAAAGACTGAGGCCACAAAGACGATTACATTCCTAGATGGTCGCATCCAAAATATTGTTGCGGAATTAGCTGATGTTGAGAATAAAATCGAGGAATATAAAAGCAAGAATAAACTAATGGATATTGAGCATGATGTCCAATTCTATGTTGAGCAGATGAAAGAGCTCCAGACGAAATTAATAGAATTAGAAGCTCAAGCTAATATCATTGATATGATGGATGCATTTGTGAAAGATCCGTCGAATAAATATAATTTGGTGCCAGTTTTATTGTCAGCCCAAGAAGGAGAGAAAGGTGGTCCTTTGACTTCCTATAATGAGATTTTATTAGAGCGTGCACGTGTTATTCAGAACTCAAGTATAAATAATCCATTGGTCGGGACACTTACGGAGCAAGCGGATAAGCTACGTAAGAGTGTTGTGGAGACTATTGGTAATGCACGGAAAGGACTTCAAATATCTGTACGCGACGTGAAAGAGAAAGAGAAGCAGATTTATGAGAAGATGAATAGTTATCCCGTTGCGGAACGTCAATATGTAGAAATGAAACGTCAGCAAGAGATCATTCAAGGAGTCTATTTGATATTATTGCAAAAAAGGGAGGAGGCAGCTCTCATTTTGGGTCAAGCTAGAGATAAGGCAAGGATTGTGGATGCTGCCTATGTAAAAAGTAAGCCGGTTGGACCTCGTAAATTGTACGCTGCTATTGGTATGTTGCTATTGACACTTGTGTTACCTGTGGCTTATTTGTTTGTAAAAGAACAATTTTTGTCTTTGTATGATTTGTATAGAAGTATGAAATAGGAGAAATAATGAGGATTTTTGCTATATTGTGCTATTATGCTATTTTATGTGTCAAGGGAGGGGCTAATCGCTTGCTTTCGGGGATATATAAGAATTGGATGATATCTTGTGGTCACAATGTTCGTTTTTCTGCGATCACATCTGATTTTACATATCGGAATATCTCCATTGGTAATAATGTGTATATCGGCCCTCGTGCTTTATTTGTGGCGACAGAAAGCCGTATATATATAAAGAATAAAGTTTTATTCGGCCCGGGAGTGACTATCATAGGAGGAGATCATCGAATGTCGGATGTTGGATCTTTTATGTATGACATAAAAGTAAAGAAGCCAGGAGACGACTTGGATGTGCATATAGAAGATGATGTATGGATCGCGGCGAATGTAACGATATTGAAAGGTGTGACGGTGGGACGTGGGGCCGTGGTTGCTGCGTCTTCTCTGGTCATACATGATGTGCCTCCATATGCGATTGTTGGTGGAGTTCCTGCTAAAGTCTTGAAATATCGTTTTCCTACCGATGATATAAAGAAACATGAGGAGATCTTATATGAACCGCATGAGCGATTGACTATTGAGCAAATAAATACAATAAGGAAAGAATGAGTTCGAAGAGAGTTTTAGTGGTTGCGACATCTCGAGGTACGAGGGGAGGGATCACCGCTGTTGTTAGTGCTCATGAAAAGGGTAAGCAATGGCGTAAATATCATACGAGATGGATTGGAGCATATATTGATAGAAGTAATATAATGAAAATCTATTATTTTATAACTTCGTTAATTCAATATCTGCTTCTTTTGCCATTTTATGATTTAGTTCATATCCATGTATCGACGCATACATCTGTATTTCGAAAATCGTTTTATTTGTATCCAGCAAAACTCCTAAGGAAGAAAGTTATAACTCATTTGCATTGTTCCACCCCCTCTATCATTTATGAGAAACGAAATCGCATCCTTTATCGGACAGCGTTTCTTGCGAGTGATGTCGTTTTCGTGTTATCCTCACAATGGAAAAAGTATGTAGAGGAAGCCTTGGATGTTAAATATAATGTACGTATATTGTATAATCCAATCATATCTTTGCCTCTCGTAGGAACGAATTATGAGAGAAAAAAATATATCTTGTTTGCTGGTACTATTGATAAAAGGAAAGGATATAACGATTTGATAAAAGCGTTTTCCGGTTTGGTCACCCAGTATCCGGAATGGAAATTGATGTTAGCAGGAAATGGAGAGATTGAGGAAGGAAAAATGTTGGCAGAGTCTTTAGGGATTTCTTCTAATGTGGAATTTTGTGGTTGGGTATCCGGAAAAGAGAAAGACCGGCTGTTTGGTGAGGCCTCCATTTTTTGTCTACCGAGTTATGCGGAAGGTTTTCCAATGTCGGTATTGGATGCTTGGGCTTTTGCTCTTCCTGTCGTTTGTACTCCTGTTGGTGGTATTATGGATGTTGCGAAAGATGGTGAGAATATTTTATTATTTGATCCGGGGGATATAAAGAAATTGCAAATCCAGCTAGAGGCATTGGTCAAAGATGAGAATTTGCGAAACCATATAGCTGAGGAATCGCATAAATTGTCTGAATCGGTGTTTAATTTAGATTTTATAAATAATCAACTAGGCGAGGTCTATAAAGAATTATTAGGGGAATAAATGATATCTGTCTTAGTAAATGCATATGCGTGTAGTCCGCATTGGGGCTCTGAACCCGGTATGGGTTGGAATTGGATTTTAGCATTATCCAAGTATTGCGAACTATACATCATAACAGAAGGTGAGTGGCGAGATAAAATAGAAGAGGCCTTGAGTAGTTTACCCCAAAAGGATACTATTCACTTTTTTTATCTGCCGGTAGAGCCTTGGGTCCGTGAGATTTGTTGGAATCAAGGTGATTGGCGTTTTTATTATTATTATCGAAAATGGCAGGAGAGAGCGTTGGAGCAAGCGCATCAGATTATGCGGCAATATCCGATTGATCTTGTTCACCAATTGAATATGATAGGTTTTAGAGAGCCCGGTTATTTGTGGAGAATAGAGGGTTTACCTTTTGTTTGGGGGCCTGTTGGTGGAATGAATCTTTTTCCTGAATGTTATTTGGCGGGCGCTGGCTTTAAATATGCTTTTAGACTGAGATTGAAGAATGTGCTGAATAAGTTGCAAATGCGATATTATCCGAGAGTGAGAAATGCGGTACGGAGGGCGGATGCATTATTGGCTGCTACCCCGGAGACGCAAAAAGTCTTTCAAGGTTATTATCAGCGAGATTCTTTCCTGATCAGCGAGACGGGTTGTGCACTTGGTGAATATAACTTGAATGTGGATCGCTACTCCTCGAAAGGTCGGTTGGACTTGCTTTGGGTGGGACGTTTTTTCTATGCTAAACAATTGAATATAGCCTTGGAGACGATTGCGAATTTAAGGGATCTTGATGTTCGTTTGCATATCGTAGGGGAAGGGAGTGTTGAAGAGACTGCTTATTATAAAAATTTAGCGTCTTCATTGTCTGTTGATGATAAATGTGAGTGGTATGGGAAAGTCCCTCATGAAGATGTTTTTAAATTAATGCAAGATGCGCATATCTTCTTTTTTACCAGCGTATCGGAAGCTACTTCCACGGTTGTTTTAGAAGCTTTACAATGTAATTTGCCTGTGATTTGCTTTGATACTTGTGGCTTCGGAGCGGTTGTGAATGAAAAAATAGGGCGTAAGATAAAGTTGTCCGATCCTCATGCTTCTGCTCGTGCTTTTGCCTCCGTGATAAGAGAGTTGTCAAAGAACCGGGGTATGTTGCGGGAACTATCAGCAAATTGTATGAATGAGATTCAAAAACTATCATGGGATTATAAAGCAAAGCAAGTATTATCTATATATAGTCAAGTGTTAAAAAAGTATGGTGGATAAAAAAATATTAGTTGGCGATTTTGAGATAGCTTCCTGTTTTCAGTTGGATAAGCTTCCGGAACGGCGTTGTGTAATAAATACGATTAATGCTTATTCTTGGGTCATGACTAACTCTGATTTTGTTTTTAAGAAGGCTTTACAAACGAGTGATGTCCTATTGCCGGATGGAGTGGGAGTCGTGTGGGCTACTCGTTTGCTAACAGGGATAAAGATAAAAAAGATAGCAGGTGCGGATCTGCATCGTATGCTGTTAGAACTTTTAGAGAAAAAACAGGGATCTTGTTTTTATCTAGGGGCTTCTGATAAGACATTAGAAAAAATAAAGTTACGTTTAAGCAAAGAGTATCCTTCCATAAAGGTAGGAATGTATAGCCCGCCTTATAAAGCTCAATTCTTGGAAGAGGATAATCGGTTAATGATAGAGGCAATCCAACGATTTGAGCCTGATGTTGTTTTTGTTGGCATGACAGCTCCAAAGCAAGAGTCTTGGATCTTTCAGAATCATAAGTTTATCGATACCTCTGTTATTTGTGGAATTGGAGCGGTTTTTGATTTTTACTCTGGAACAAAGAGTAGGCCACCTCAGTGGATGATCGACTGGAACTTGGAATGGTTTGGACGCTTGATTAGCGAACCTAGGCGTATGTGGAAAAGATATCTCGTATATAACTGCGTTTTCTTATACGATATATTTAAAGTGTATATGAAAAGGGGAAGAAAGAAATCATAAGATTTCTTTCTTTTTTTTTAATATAGGCTCTAAGCGGAGCGCATGTTTCTGTATCCGATCTTTCATTGGAGGAGGAGTCATATAGTTTTCTCCATACAATTGAGTTAAGTAAGCATTCGCATTGTGTGGAACTTTAACGATAGCATCTTCGAATTTCATATCCTCTAAAGGAAATATTTCATCATACTTAAAGTATCTCCTCCAAGGTGTATCCATTCCATGACCGATAAGACACTCGTCATTAGAAAGTTGTAAATTCTTATTAATATGTTTTTGTATCATTTTCTTATAGATGATAGTCAAATATTTGAAAATGGGTTCAAACGAGGATATTAGTTTATTCTTTAAAGAGCGATCTTTCCCCAGCTTTGCGTCTAGGCATTTAGTGATAAATCTGAAATAGCTCTTCATACATTTCTCCATGGCGAAAGATAATCCTCCTGTGTGATAACGATCTGTCGGGAAAATATCAATAAAAAGACCTTGCTGATACTTTTGATTTTCCATACCTTCAGATATAATTAGGCTGTTTTTATCTCTGACTTTACACGGTAGTGGTAGATAATCGTAAGAGGGATCGGTCTCTTGTGTCTGTAGGAATATGTCTGTCGGAAATTCTAAAGGGGCGATTTGTATAAATCGGTTGTAATCCTCGCGTAACATACAAATATCAAGATCATCATCCCAAGGAATGAACCCTTGATGACGTACTGCACCTAGAAGGGTACCGGAGCATAACCAATAACGTAGGTCATGTTTCCGGCAAATGTAGTCTATAATTTTTAGCATACGTAACATTACAAGTTGCGCTTGTCTTAAAGGGGTTTCTCCTGTTTCTCGGATGTCAGGAAATATAGATTGGAAGTCTGTCATATATATTATTCTTTTGTTTCTTTAATTTCATCATCTATCTCGGCTATATCATGTGCTCTAATTCGCTGTTTCATATTTGCATAGATGATACCCATAAACATCATGAAATAAAGACCTCTATTGCTGGTAAATGTTGCGTCTGCGATATTTTCTACAGCAAAAAAAGCTATCAAGATCATGGCAATGTTAGTAAGTTGCATATCAGAAGTAACTTTGAGGTAATGAAGCGCCTTTTTAAGCAGATATATCCAAAATAATATGAATAGAATAACTCCTAGGACACCGAATTGAGCTAATGAGGGATAGTAAGTGTCCGAGATGAAACTATGATAACTCTTACTGATACCCCATACTCCGTCTATCTCATACTTCTTGTAGATAGGTGAGTAATAGGCCCCGGATGCGAATGTTGCGAAGCTTCCTAATCCGCAGCCAAAAGGAAAGTAATCTATAAATATTAAGAAAGATGTTGCGTATAAAGCGAAACGAGCTACATAATCTTTCTCCGCACCTTCTGATATACCTTGCAAAAAATAGAGTTCGATTTTTTCTTTGGCTACGAATGCGATGAAAACAGTGATACAAAGAAACAAGATGATATTTTTCAGATTGACTTTGATACGGTCCGTATGGTTGAAATAGAGTACGATAAAAGCAGCCAAGATAAAGAAACCATAAAATTTTGATCTGCCGGATGCCAATCCGATCGCTAACATAATAATAAAAAGTATTCTGTTTTTCCGTGAGTTTTCGCTTGTATAAAAGAATACTAAAGCTAGCGCTGTAATAGCTGCCGCATAGTTGGATGCATGTGCCATAGTAACCGTGAAGATTTTAGGATTAACCATGCCTGCTATACCAATGGGAATTAGCAATCCCCAACATAAAACACTACTTTGGCGTAATATAGTCTTCTGCTTTTCACTAAATGTGGGCATGAGTTGATATACGCAGAAGAATGCCAAGTAAGGCTTTAGCTGGATAATGAAATCCATTAGAATACCTTTGGTACTATTACTATGAATGTAAAATGAATAACATAAATAGAATAGAAATACGGATAGGACAATCATGAAAAACTTATTGATCTCCCAGTCCTTGGTATTGAACATATGAAATAGGAACATGAGAAATAACAAGGCTCCACATAATTCGTCAATCGACTGAAAACCGATTAGCCCATATAATACGACACCAAAAAAAAGAGTAATGAGAAAAAGATGATAGAAATGTCGGTCGATAAATTCTTGTATCATGTTGAATGTTTACCTAATGTCAATTTGTACTCACTATATACTTAATATATAACTTTGCAAAAATAGGCATTATTTTCTTCACATCTATGCCTCGCACTTTTTTTAGTAAAGATTTAAGTCTTTGGTTATATAGGTAGAGTTGGCAGGGGCAACTAGCAAGTACAATAAATAACAAAAATAGAAATATAATATGAAGAAATATTCCATGCGTTTTTTGAATGGACCTGCTTTTCATTTCAGCTCCTCTTATTGAGTAGATTTTATTGGATGTTGCTTACGAAAAAGGTATCTTAGGCTTATTGACCGGCAAAGTTAAGATACTTCGCCAATGAACCTAAGATACTTTACCAATGAGCCTAAGATACTTTTTATATTTGGAATAGCCGGAATCTGCGTACCCCCCAGATGCGGAAAAGGATAAGAAGCGTCTCTGACATGACTACCATCATGGCTACTGTAATGGGAGAAATGGCTCCGTAAATGTATAGAACCACTAATCCTGTGATGTGTACAACTGAGGTTGTCATGACAGTATAGTTCGTATATAGAGGGTGCCCCATGGCCGCAAGGAATGGATAGCCTAACAACATGGATGGGATGGTTACAAAGCAAGCGGTTACGAGTATACGGAATACTTCCAGTATATTAGGATCCGCTGTCCCATAAACGATATCCAGCACATAGGATGCTAATAGGAGTGCGGCTGCCACACAAAATAGGTTGGTGAACGTGATCCTATAGAATATCTTCTTGAAGAACAATACATCCCGACTTTTCGCTATATGAGGGAATAAAACCCCTGTGAATGGAGATAATAATTGATTGTAAGCTTGATATAGTTTCTCGGCTGCCGAATAATATCCGACCATCGTATTCCCACAAACAAGTCCTAATAGAAAAGAATTGCTTGTCGTGAATAAGGAAGTGGAAGCTCTGGCTAAAAAATAGGCTGAGCTGTCTTTTAAGGAACTGCTTATCTGACTGATCGAGGTGAAGTACCATTTCATCCCCATCTTGAAATAGACGATGAATAGGCTGACGATTCCTGCGAGAACAAAACCAATGCTATAAAAGATGGGTACATATATATAATCTTCTGGTTTTCGTATGAAAATAAAGAAGGGAATGAAGCTTAATGATTTCGCTACTATATTAAAAACCGTAATGTATTTCATGTTCTCCATCCCTTGAAAAAACCACATCGGAAACATCACATTTCCTAAGATTATGCCGAAATACAGCAAGTAAAAGATGGACTCTGTGCTGAATTTGTCAAAATAAGAAATCAAAGCCAATAGTATGGCTAAGCTGATACCACATAGGATAAAGCGACCTATCATGGCACTATTCAAGTAGGAATTGATTTTCTGTAAATCATTCCTATGTTCGGATATGTATTTCGTGGCAGAGAGATTAAAACCAAAATCTGTAAACATCACGAAATACTGCATCAGAGAGTAACCGAAAGTAACTAGTCCCCACCTCTCGACACCTAATACTCTAAATAGAAATGGAAAGGATAATAGAGGTAATAAATAATTAACTCCTTGGAGCAATGCCAAGGAGATAAAATTTATAGCCATAGGGCTTTTCAGCTTACTCTTGATTCTCATTTGTCGTTGTATTTAGAGATTATATAGATCTTCGATCGTATTTATACCAAAATTCTGAACGATACCTGATTCTCGGATATCTTTTCCTGTTAGTTTATTATCGTTTGCTAAATAGCATTTTCCCATCTTTTTTTGCATCCAGAGAATAACTCTGTCTATCATGGGAGTTTCTTCTTCAAGAAGAAGCCCTAAAGATTTAATGATTAATAAGCCGTATGGGACATCTTCCGTAAAATATCGGTTTGTATAATCTACCTTGAATTTATTTCCGTGAGCTACCATTGTCATTTTTATCCCTTTAAAAGCCTCAATTGAGCGAATCTTTCTTGTCAAGGAAACTGCGTCTGTTGACTCGTAATACTGAAGTAGTGAAGGAATCTCCTCTTGCTGAATGGCTAATCGGGATAATATATTTTGAAACTCTTGATCGCATTGGATTAGCACTTCGGAGCTTGTATTATCCCATTCCTCATAAAAAAGAAACTCTTTCTCGTATATATCTGCTTGGATAGATGATAGCATACCATAGATACGAGACGGGTGCAAAATAGGGTTGCTATTTGTCAATGTTGCTTCTAGATAATGCCCTAAGGTAACAGTGGGTGTGCTTAACGCTTTTGTGAAGAAAGCGGCGAGTCCTTCCAAGTCACTATCTTTGTTGCCTCCGATCTTGAGTTTTGATTTATATCCTTTTAGCTCGGCACTTTTGCCATATTCTTTCACTCTGCTGATATAAGGTACCCGTTGGAATCCAAACAATCGATGTTCCTTACCCAGCTCATGACGAGCCATCCAGAAAAAACCACCACTGCTAATGACTGTACCGATCTCAATATTGTTATTAACATATGGGGCGATTGCATGCAGAGTTTTTTGGATGAGATAACCGGGCACACATAATAATATAATATCAGAAAAGGGTATAACCTCTTCCGGATACTTTGATATTTTTGCGATTTCTCCAGTTATGATGGTGCCGTTACAATCTGTTACATGGATATGATTAGACCATTGCTCAGGATGTCCTGTCAGCAAATTTACTTGATAGCCATTATGATTCAGACTTGCGGCTATAGTATGTCCCAGACCTCCGCCTCCGCAGATACATATAGTACGATAATTATACATATTCTTACTTTCCTAATTGTAATAAAGCTTCTGTTAACTTGTCATTATCATCTCTGTCACGGATAGCGAGCCGAATATATTGCTTGCCATTAAATCCTGCCTTTGGCGAGCAATTCTTTATTAAGATATTACTTTGCGACAATAATGAGCTGCAAAGTTCCTCTGCCGTATATGTGTCAGTGACCTCGCATAAGAAATAATTGGCGGCCGAAGGTATAACCCTTAAAAAAGAAACTTGTCGCAAGTTAGAGAAAAAACGATCTCTTTCCCTCAAGAATTTGAGACAAGCTTTTTCGTAATCATCTTTATACTTTATAAAGATTTGCATATAAAACTCAGCGAAGGAGTTTATGTTCCAAATTGATATGTCTTTTTTCAATAAACGGATCAACTCTTTATTTCCGGACGCTAGGAATCCTAATCGCAATCCCGGTACTCCATATGATTTGGATATACTTTTAATCACGATTAAGTGTGGATTCAAGTTCAGAAGGTCTTCGTCCAATAAAGAGATACTATTGCCGGATTGGGCGAAATCAAGAAAAGACTCATCAACAACCAACTTGATCTCTTTTGATTTGCTCCATTCCAACAAAGACATCAATTCTGCTTTGGATAATAAATTTCCGGAAGGGTTGTCCGGGTTAATTATTAAAAGCTGTTTGATAGGCTTGTCCTTGAAATAAGCCATGATATCAGATCCGGTATAAGAGAAATCCGGATTGTCTGGGATAAAGTATTCCAATGCTTCTTGATTTAATCTATTGGGATATTCCTCGAAAGTGGGCAAAATAACCCCAGTCTTACAGGAAGGCAAGATTCGCATATAGCTATTGATAAGTTCCGCCGCTCCATTTCCTACAATGATCTGGTCTGCGGAAATCCCTGCGTATCGAGCGGCTAATTGGGCATTTACTTGCATTCCTGAAGGATATTCTGTTAAAAGCGTATCAAAATTGGCTTTCATCTCCTCTTTTAAGCGAGGATTTGGAAAATAAGGATTTACTAAATAGCAGAAATCCAGCAGCATAGGAAAACGCCAATATCCACCAAACCGTTTACCATAGAGAGACAATGCCTGCTTCTCTTCTGCGAATAATGCTTCCGCATTATTTAAGTCCTGCTGATCATCGATCTCATACCATTTTTCCGAGTCTATTTTTAATGCTTTAAGATCCGGTTTATTTAATAATGAGATTACTTTCAAGACTTGTTCGTAATATTCGTTGTTACCTAAGGCTTTGCAATAAGCCTCAAGGAAAGGAACGTATTTGTTCATTGAGAATTCCTTACTAAATTTATAAATATTCACAGTTTTATAATAGGAATCTTTAAGGCTGAACATGAATGCCTTCTTAGAAATAAAGTTTAAGATGTTGTTTTCCTCATCTAATGTCACGACTGTTCCATCCATCCAACTTTGGTATTTGGCGACTACGGCAAGGTTGGGGTTCGGATCTGCAATTAATTTTTGAAGAATTATGTCTGAGAATATTAGATCAGACTCTAGCAAAAGCGTCTCGTCCTCAACAAGGTACTTCTTGGCTAGGTATAAAGAGTATATGTTATTTGTTTTATCGTAAATAGAATTTTCGATATATAAAATGGGTATGTTGCCAATTTTATTGCCTATCAGTGATTTGACTTTATCTCCTTTATATCCGATAACAAGGATAATACGGTCCAGCTGTAAGTTTCCAAGCTGTTTGATCATACGCTCAATTAAAGTTTGTTGATGTACTTTAATCATGCACTTTGTATTCTCTCGGGTAAGTTCACCTAGACGTTTACCCATTCCTGCTGCTAATATAATCGCTTGCATAAAATCTTTTTTATTAATTATCTTGATGGACTTTTTTAAGTAAAAGCTGCAAGGGTGCATTTTTTATTTTGCCACAAGATGTTTTTTGTTAATAGAAACGATTAAACTATGGTTTCATTGTATAGGATATCGTTCTTTTGCTTTTTGTTTTTGAAAAAGCTTCCAAAGTTATGTATAATTCTTGAAATAGTCTTACTTTTGTATCTTTTTTAAATGCACTATAAACATAAGTAATAGATATATATGAAAATAGCGATTGTAGGTACAGGCTATGTCGGGCTGGTAACGGGTACTTGTTTTGCGGAAATGGGGACTGAGGTCTTTTGTGTGGACGTGGATAAGGTAAAGATTGAGAATCTAAAGAAAGGCATAGTTCCTATCTATGAACCGGGGCTAGACGAGATGGTGGCACGCAATTCCCAAGCTGGTCGTCTTCATTTTATGACTGATTTAAAAGAATGTTTGAATGAGGTCGAGGTACTGTTTTGTGCGGTTGGTACACCTCCCGATGAGGATGGTAGCGCAGACTTGAAGTATGTGCTTGAGGTTGCCCGTACGGTAGGACGCTATATGAATAAATATATCTTGGTTGTTACGAAAAGTACGGTTCCGGTAGGCACTGCCCAGAAAATCAAGAAAGCGATCAAGGAGGAACAAGCCTTGCGAGATGTGAGTATTGAATTTGATATCGCTTCTAATCCTGAATTCTTGAAAGAAGGTGCGGCTATCAAGGATTTTATGAGTCCAGACCGGGTTGTTGTTGGGGTTGAGTCTGATCGTGCTCAGAAGTTGATGGCGAAATTGTATCGTCCTTTTTTGTTAAATAATTTCCGTGTAATCTTCATGGATGTGCCATCTGCGGAGATGACAAAATATGCGGCGAACGCTATGTTGGCTACTCGCATCAGTTTTATGAATGATATTGCCAATTTGTGTGAGATAGTTGGGGCGGATGTTAATATGGTACGTAAAGGAATCGGTACGGATGCCCGTATAGGTAGTCGTTTCTTATATGCGGGTTGTGGATACGGTGGGTCTTGTTTTCCTAAAGACGTTAAGGCGCTTGTGAAGACCGCAGCCAACAGTGGTTACCAAATGCGTATCCTAGAAGCGGTGGAAGCCGTAAACGAGGAGCAGAAATCGATATTGTTCCGTAAATTAATGAAACATTTTAGAGGAGATATACAAGGTAAGCGAATTGCTTTATGGGGATTGGCATTTAAGCCGGAAACGGATGATATGCGAGAGGCTCCTTCGCTAGTCTTAATCAAAAAGTTGAAAGAAGCTGGATGTGTAGTTTCCGCCTATGATCCGGTTGCAATGCCCGAGGCTCAAAGACGTTTACCTGTGGGGATGATTTCATATGGCAAAGATATTTATGAGACCGTGATAGACGCGGACGCTCTGTTGCTTGTTACGGAATGGAAAGAATTTCGTATGCCCTCTTGGTCTGTTATCAAGAAATTGATGTCCACGCCTTTAATTTTAGACGGACGTAATATTTATGACAAGACAGAGTTAGAGGAAGCCGGCTTTATCTATCATTGTATAGGTCGGTAAATTTTAATTATACGAGATTGTATGAATCTCCGGATAGTTACAATCATTAGAAGGTTTATAGGCACCGAAATAGGTGATGTAAATCTTCTTTTCTTTTGTATCTACAGCATAGATACAAAAACTGTTACTTGATAGGCTATCCTCTTCACGTATGACCCTGTTGTATACCACGCCTTTTTCACTTGGAGCTTGATTGGTACAAAGGATCATTTTTTGTGGAACGAGTTCCGTGCTTTCGTTTTCTAATCCAGTCACGTCAAAATAGGCGTTGCAGTGGATATGTCCACCTAGATAGCAGACAAATTCTCCTTTGCGGTCACTGAAATCTGCTTTGACATTGATGGGGTCTAGGTTGAATTGATTTGGATATACTTTTTCTAATGAGGAACGAGTACGAAAGGCTTCAATGATTTCGGGAATCATATTCCACGAATGGACATAATCCCCATCACATAAATAGGTATCGTTATTTACACTACGGCGTTGAAATGGGTAATGAGTTAAGATAATGACGCTATGATGGTCTGTCATGCCATTTTTTAATGCGGTGTTTATAAGCCAGTCTATTTGTTTCTGGGAGAAATATGCGTAAGATAAAGTATTATATTGGGATGCTGGTTGGTCTAACATATCGAGGGCGATGAAACGGATCGTACCTCCTTGAGGGTTTGCTACATCCGAATAGTAATAATTCTCGGCACTATTTCGATTCTTCGAATAATTACTGTTGGCGAATAATATTTCGTTGATCTCGTTTTTATAAAAGAAGGTACTGCCTATCTCTTCCTCGGAATTACTATCATGATTTCCTGTACAAATAAAGGTGGGGACATGATTTTCATCATAAAGGTAATGAATAAATGAGTGCATATATTCTTTCGCCTTCTTTTTCTTATCAATAGAGATAAAATCACCCGTAGCGGTTATCGCATTGATCCGCAGTTCTTGTTGATTGGCGAATTGGATGGATTGTCGTAGATTTATAGGTAACTCGTAATTATTGCTCGGAGACCAAGAGGATAAATGAGAATCCGAAATATGGACGATCTTAAAACGTTCATAACTTCCACTATCTGTTTTATTGTACATGATTTTCGCTAGTCTCTGAGCTGCGAGCTTATTGTTTTCCCAATAAAAAGGTTCATTCTCTCCGCTACGCAAGTTGAGGTTTTTCCAATCATCTTTACAGCCCGCTGACAAGATCAGCAGGATAAAAAGAGCATATATTTGTAAGGCCGTGTTATTCATAACCTATGGTGTATTAGAATAACGCAAATATAAAAAATATTTTGTTATTCCTTCATTCTAAACTCTTTTTTCAACGAACACCCACTACACCCGCAGCAAGGATCACTGGATTTCGGTTTCGTAAGCATTCGATAAACCTTATATGCGATATATCCGATAACCGAGATACCAATAACGCAAACTGCTATATCTTGCCACATACCTATAAATTTACCTCCTATATATAACTAAATAAAACATAGGAAAGTTCTTGGCTGAATAAACCCACAAAGAAATTTCCCGTTTGATAAACAATGAAAGAAACGATCCATGCTAGGACACAAGTATAAATGATAACGAATATACCCCATTTCCATGAGCCAGACTCGTTGACAATAGCCGATATAGTTGCTATGCACGGAAAATAAATCAAGACGAAAAGCATTAAGCTAATCGCTATGAGCGGTGTGAATACCAAATTATCTTCTGCGTTACGGTCTTGCTTCAAACGCTCCGACAGGGCTTGGCTGTTATCATCGGCATTCCCCGTGTATAATACGCTTAACGTGCTGACAACAACTTCTTTCGCCGCCATACCGGTAAGTAAGCTTACACTCATTTTCCAGTCGAATCCTAAGGGAGCCAAGACCGGTTGAATCGTCTGGCCGATACGCCCGATGTACGAATTTTGTTGGTGGTCGATTGCCTTCAAGCGTTCTAACTCCTCTATCGTATCTGTTTTTTCTTGAGAATCCAACTCCGTATTTTCGATCTCCGCTATCTGGCGATCAAACTGATCTCCGCTCTCCGAATGTCTGGGGAAATACCCAAGGAACCAGATGACGATAGAAGCGACCAAGATGATACCTCCCATCTTGTGCAAGTATTGTTTCGCTTTCTCCCACATATGGATCATGATGGATTTGCCGGTAGGCATCCGGTAGGGGGGGAGTTCCATTACGAAAGGAACATCCTCCTCGTTAAACAGGAAGCGTTTGAAAAGACGGGCCATGATAACTGCCAGCAAGATTCCGGATACATATAAAGCTAATAACACAAAGCTGGCGTTCTTCGGGAAAAACGCCCCGGTCAGCAATACATAAACCGGCAGGCGGGCGCTACAGCTCATCAACGGATTTACCAACATCGTTATCATCCGGCTATTACGGCTCTCTATCGTACGGGAGGCCATGATAGCAGGAACGTTACAACCGAATCCCATCACTAAAGGGATGAACGACTTTCCATGCAGTCCCATCTTATGCATGATCTTATCCATGATAAAAGCCGCACGTGCCATATATCCGGAGTCTTCCATGAACGATATGAACATATACAGAATCAAGATATTCGGCAGGAACACGATAACACCTCCCACGCCACCGATGATACCATCCACGAGAAGATCCTTCAAAGGTCCTTCCGACATATGGCCGCGCACGAAATTACCGATCACCTCGACCAATGCCTCTATCCATTCCATCGGATAGCCTCCCAAACGGAAAGTGGCCTCGAACATGATCCACATGAATAGGATAAAGATAGGGAAGCCTAAGACTTTATGCGTGACGAATAGATCGATGATCTGCGTATTCGTTGCCTCTTTGATCGTATTTTGCTCGTA
The DNA here is from genome assembly GCF_003635425.1 of Parabacteroides sp. AF27-14. Taxonomy (NCBI): domain Bacteria; kingdom Pseudomonadati; phylum Bacteroidota; class Bacteroidia; order Bacteroidales; family Tannerellaceae; genus Parabacteroides; species Parabacteroides sp. AF27-14. The sequence continues at coordinate 49,031 of NZ_QTLZ01000005.1, read as the reverse complement.
AGTCTCACGCAACGCTCCGGAAATAAAGCCATAGCGTGCGTTCGTGAATGCGGTCTCACAATCCTCTTGCAATAACTTTTCTATTAGGGCTGTATTACGGTCTCTTTCTTGGAAGATCGTTTCAGCACCGGGCAGCGTTTTTATAAATGTCTCTATCTCCCGGTCTCCCTCTAATAGCTTGATAGATAGATAGCGCTTTGACAAGCTTTTGGGTATATCCACGCTATTTTTCAAGGTCTTCCTAACATTGCTGATCCCTTTCTCTAAAGACTCTCCGTAATTAATATGGATATGACGGATGACAGGATCTTCTTCTTCGTATACCTTGATTACACGGTTGAACAAATCTTCTATGCCAAAGCCTGTTTTACTTACGGTCGGGATAATCGGTGCCCCGATCATTTTCGCTAAGGACTCATGATCGAATTTATTACCATGGCGTTCCAGCTCATCATACATGTTTAAGGCGATTACCATGCGAACGTCCATATCGATCAGTTGGGTGGTCAAATATAGGTTTCGCTCCAGATTGGATGCGTCGATAACATTGATCACCACGTCTGGTTGCTCTTCATTCAAATGCTTGCGCACGTATAATTCTTCCGGCGTGTAAGCGGATAGGGAGTAAGTACCCGGTAAATCTACGATGCGGAATGTATAGCCATTCTGTTGGAAGGTTCCTTCCTTGGCATCTACGGTCACGCCGCTATAATTACCCACATGCTCATGTGCTCCAGACGCAAAATTGAAAAGAGAGGTCTTTCCGCAGTTCGGATTACCAACCAAGGCTACGTTAATTGTTTTTCCTTTATGTAATGCGATGGCTTGCAATTCATTGCCGGAAGGCAGGATAAAAGAGTCTGCGCTCCTGTTCGTATCTTGTACCGAGGTAGCTTGTTCCTTTTCGAAATCCGCCGCGCTAACGACTTCGATCAATGCGGCGTCCGAGCGTCGCAATGAGACATCATATCCCATTACACGATAGTGAATAGGGTCTTTGAGCGGAGCGTTTTGTATAACGATCACTTCTTTCCCTCTGATAAATCCCATCTCGATAATGCGTTTGCGGAAAGCTCCGCGACCCATTACCTTTACTATAACACCTTTATCGCCTGTGCGAAGTTCTGATAATCTCATGTCCTATTAAATGTTACGCGAAGGTAGCTTGAAAACTTCGTACCACCAATACCAACTAATAGGTATTTTTTTATTTCCATGGGTTGTTTTTCGAGTATTTTATGTATGTTTGTGCCACAAATTTCAACTTTAGACAAATGAAACTACGAATTACTTTGTTCGCCACCTTATTGGTTCTTCTGTCTGCTTGTTTTACAGGCTGTAAAAAAGAATTGAAGGATTTCTCTTTTAGTTATAGTATGGAAAGTGTAGATAACTACAAACTAATGGTTCTGTTTGATAGTGACAAGACATTCCGTATCGAGGAGTATAATTATTATATGGATAATTTCGCCAAGAAACGAGATCCTAAAATTATGGAGGGGACATTGACTGACGAGGAGTTTGCTTCTTTAAAACCGATTCTGCAAAAATGTAATTTCTTTAAGATGAAAGACTCTTATGGCTTTGAGGAGGAGACGAACCGGGATTTAGGGGATATCATGTATCAGGTTTCATTTACCACGGAAGGTAAGGAGAAATTTATCTCTATCCGTAATAGCGATACCGGACAATTTTCCGCTTCTTTCGTGAAGTTGATCGGTTTTATCAATACATTCTTGAATAATCATAAGAATGACTAAACGCTTTTAGCCGGAGATGGAGAATAAACGAAACCGGGTTCTATTGTGCTTAGGCTCTAATTGGGATAAAGAGAAAAATATGGAGCGCGCGGCGGAGATGCTGCGTGCTCATTTTGTTTTTATACAGTTTTCTCAGCCAGTTTATACGGAACCGATCGATTGTCCATTATCAACTACATTTTTGAATCGAGTGGCTGTTTTGTATAGCGAGGAGAGTCCGGCGCGAATAAAGGATGTCTTGAAAGATATAGAATGCTGCATCGGACGTAAGCCGGAAGATAAATCCTGTGGGCGTGTGCCGATAGATATTGATTTATTGCAGTGGAACGACCAGATCTTGAAAGCTGAGGACTTGACCCGTGAATATGTTCTAGATGGCATCTGCTCGCTCCTTGCCGCAGGAGAGAATGATGAATGGTGCCAATAGAAAACCAAAGGAGCCGCTGTTGCGGATCAATGCGTTGATACCTTTGCATATCAAGGAAAGAACTGGGTTGCTTCGGTCTGCGTTATAAAATCCTTTCTCTACTTTAAGCTTGAACTGGTAGGGTGCCAATAAGTCCTCATAAGTCTGTATGGGAAGGATTCGTTCGGTCCAATTACCTGTAGCCGGATCGCAAGTATTGTATGGGTCTTCCGGGCTTGGTAAACTCTTTTTCTCGATCGCTTTTTGGATATCGGGATAGGTCAAGCCTCTAGTCTGTCGGGCCCATGTCTCTACTTCTTTTGGGGAGAAATCCGGGCAAAGTTTCGTTATGAATTGCTCTCGTAATGTATAATAGTTGGAGGATTCCAAAGATCCACTTTCGCATCCGACCATCATCTTATGTAACCGTTGTTGGACATACGGGTTGAATGGTGTAGAGGCTGTCGTGAATAGTAGATACATGGAATCGTTTATATGGATTAAATCCTTGAAGAACAAAGATAAATCATAGACATGCTCTATCAGGTCCGTAGCGATTAAAAGTTGGGGGTAGACTTTGTTCCTTGCGCACCAGTCCGCAAGAACATCTGAATCTCCATGGAGTATGATATCGGGGCCTATTCCTATTATTTGTTTCAATAGCTGGATCGTCTCCACGGAAGATGGGTTAAGATCAATATAAATAACTTGTCCTATTCCTATGGATTTCGCCAGAATACTAAGGAAGCCGGTTCCTCCTCCATAATCGATTAGCGTGACATCGGAGATAGGGGTTTGTATCGCTTGAAGTCCTCTTTGTAGGCAATCTGCGTATATATGCATGAAATAGCTTAACGCCGGCTTTAAGTTGCCGATGTATCGCTTATTATAATCGCTGATCGGTAATTTATTATAGTCGATCGCTTTCAAACGTTCGGTTAATGTATGTAATAAATCACTTCTATTCTCTTTCATCATATATCATCTTGTATAAACGTATCCCCTGATCTTCATTAGAAAAAGCAGGGAACAATAATTGTTTTCGTTTATCTATCGCCTCTTTATCTATAGGTAGGGCTATTAATTGTTCGCAAGCCCGTATCATCTCATCCGGCGTATCGGCGATATGGCATAAAGGATCTAATCCGCTACCCGCTAGCATGAGATGATTGACAATCGTATGCCTTCCGGCGAATAAGCTGTTCAAAAGCTTTAGTTTTAGGCCGGTATCTTGAAATGTGATTAGCATATGAATTTGTGCGTTGTGGATCAATGCGTCCATACGTTCCTTACTGGGATTTGCTTCTACTTTTATATGTGGGTAAGGAGCGGCTGCCTCTCGTATCAAACGGGTCGGGTTCATGCCCGCTATTATGCAGGTATGTTTTAATTGGCTGAAAACATGCTTGGTGAGAAATAACACGGCTCGCTCATTCTCGATAACGGATAACTTGCCATGATATAAAATATAATCGGATTTTCCCGGTTCGGCCGTAATCCGGTTATTCTCGTGGAAACAAGGAACGAACTCGATCCTTTGATTGGGAAATTGTTTTCGTAAATAGTCTGCGTCTGTCGTGGATACGGCGATTATCAGATTTGCGCACCGTGCTATTTTTTGATAGGCTTGGAAACGCATGGCCTCGATCCTGAAAAAGGCATTGCGAACCAATCCTTTGCCCGACTTTGCCAAGTGGCGATAATAATCGTGCTCGATATTGCACTCCCGGAATATCTTCATCCGGTTTCTTAAACGGGGATCGTTCATATAATAACAGGAGTGGAGGCCCTCAAATAAGATCGGGTAATCATTTTGTAAAAGATTCTCGATCAAGCGATGATCTTTCCGGCTATATACATTGTAAGGGAGCCATGTTAAATTAGCGATTACCCCGGTACGGCGTTTATAATAGAAAACCTTGTCGCAAATGCTTTCTAATTCCGGTGCATGCGGACGTTCATATTCGAAACAATGTAATATGAGTTTCACGCCGCAAGCACGCAAGGCTTCCAGTTTATAATACACATCAATAACCCCTCCGTAATTGGCGGGATAAGGTATATTGAACGATACTATGTTGAGGTATTTATCCATCTGCTTAAATCTCCTCAAATATACGCGCAAATTGGCTAGCTTGCTCTTTCCGGGAATAATTCGATAGCTTATCCCGATTGACGGGCGAGGTCGTATATCCTTTTTCCTGCCATTCCTCATAGTAATGTTTCAAGAAATCGTACACCTCGTCTACCCGGGTTGCGGCCAGTCCGGAATGGGTCTCCTTGATGGCTTCGGCGAGGTAAGCCTCGTCACTCTGTACGCATAAGATGGGTTTTTCTACCGCAAGCGATTCAAAGAACTTAGTTGTCATGAAGCCTTTTGGACCAGACGTGTCAAACTTATTCGTCAAGGAAAGCAGCACCGAGCTTTTGTTCAAGATGAGGGGAATATCGGATGCCGGTACATACTCATGGTAATCCATGAAAGATTGCACCCCATGTCGTTCGGCCTCTTGGCGGATGATGGAGCGGGACTCTTGATCGGTATACCATACAACTCGAAAAGTTTCGGGGATAATGACCTTGTCCTCCGTAAGACGGGCGATGGCCGCAAATAATAACTCCGGATTTCGGATCGCTAAACTTAACAACCGTCCGGTATAGGTAATGATAAACCGGGAGGTCTTGATTTGTTGCGGATAGAACAACTCAGGATCGAATCCGTTATAAATCAGTCTTACGTTGGGATTATATTGTTTGAGTACCTCCACATGCCAAGGCGATACGGTCGTGACACAATCCGCTACCTCCAAAGCGTTATTTCGCTTTCTAAGTAACCGTTTGCGAAATCGCTTTGTGATGAATGCGTCTAACCATGAAAATGTATGGAATTTATGCGATATATATTCGTTGGAGGCGTATTGCTCGATAATATCTCGTAAATCCACGACGAAAGGGAGGTTGGTATGGATCGCTAACGTCTTGGCGGCGGTTAAAGGAAAGGTGCGGTATGTGCTACACAATATTCCTTTGTACTGGTTGGTCTTTATTAAGGGAATACATGCGTTGATTATTCTCATGTCTTTATAACCAAACAAGATGTCTAGAAACATGACCCACATCCATTCGATATGCTTTGAGATCTTTCCTGATGCTTTGTAGTAGCGGACGCAATACACGTCCGCATACCCTGTAAGGAATTCGAATGTATTGTCTTCTATGTATTCTGTCACTACGGTAACTTCCCATCCCATGCGTGTCAAATATTTGCATAGATATCCCATTCTGGGGGCGAAAGCGGGTGGGAACATATCACATATGATAAGGAGTTTATTCATGGATTCAATCAGTGTTATAAGAATAGACGAACGACTTCAAACGCTTCCGCATAGGTACATCCCGCTTGGACACCCCGTGCTCTCGCTAATGAATAGATAAAGTCCTTGGATAGATAATCTCTCGCTCCTTGCGATTTATAGGCTTTCAATGATTCTACCTTTGCGTCGATATGGCGCTCTTCCAGCCTTACAAAACATTGTGTATTGAATGTCAAGTTGTTCCAGATTAACTCATAACCTAATATATTCGTGTTTTTGAACGCCCGTAGACCCTCTTGGGCGATCGTCGTATGATCTTGGTGGATGTCGTGCAAGCTAGGGATGAAGACTAGGTCAAAATCGGATACTTTTTTCAGGCGTATTAACTCCTCTAATATCTCTTGTCTTGCGTATCCCAGTTTTCTTACTTCGTAATTGTATATGATTAGGTTTTCCGGTTCTATACCTAAGGTCTGGGTCGCTTGCTTGACCTCTGTCTTCAAGATATCTTTCGGAAAACCCTCGGGAACCGATTGCTGTGCGGTGGAGAAAGCCACATAGGTCACTTTTTTACCATCTTCTATCAGGCGTGAGATAGTTCCCCCCAACCCAAGTTCCCCATCATCCGTATGAGGGGCGAGGACTAAAATATTTTTACAATTAGTAATCATTCTTTCTGATTTATTTGAATACAGGGATTTTATTGTTTTCACTGCTTCGCTAATTCTTTTAATAGCTGGGCGTATAATTTACGTAAATAACTTCCGGACCCTTCTTGTACGGAGTCATTATGCCATAGTAAAACCAATTCACCTCCTACATTATTTACTTGTTCCACTAAATTCCGGCAATAGGTTAAAGCCCTGTCAAAATCCAGTCCCATATATTTCTCCTCCTCTAGGGTACAATCCATTATAATAAGCGGATGTAGTCGGAGAGGAGATAGCCGGCGGGTGATCGGATTGATCCAACGAACCGGGTAGCAAGTCCCTAACCGGAATCCGGAGACATCGGCGTACCCCATGGTGAAATCGTCCGTAACCCCAGCAGCCTCTATTTGGTCCATATCTTCCGGTTCCCGGATTGCCAAGAAATGATGACGGTTGAACCGAACATTTTTACCGATATGATCTTCCAGACCGGTTTTCTCTTTCCGGATAAGGCTGGGAGTCGTACCCGCTTGGTAGCTACTATGCAAACCAATAGTTACATTATGCTCTAAAGCACTTTTTATCAATTTACGAATATCTTTATTCCTCAAATCGTAATGAGGTTTGTCGTGCTTGGCTTTCCCCCCGTTCCGGATAAATAGGATAGGGTGACATTGTTCCTTCCCGATCAAGTCCTGAAGGATACTATTCTGGCGGAAAAACCAAGGGAAGGTATAAAACGGGTCTTTCTCAAGGGAACCGAATTTACCTTGAAAGGATTTATATAAACCTCTTCTATCTCTAATAGACCGTATCAAACCTTTCCACGAACGATATAGAGTCGGAGAATCTACGTCGTGCGTGAGGTAGATCTTCCGGATTTGCTTTTTTACCTCGGGTACACGTAACCGGGATTGGCGCAGCCAACGATGAAGCAGCATGCGATATTCATCCACGATCGGACGATGCAGGAAACCGGCCCGGTAGGGCAAGGACTCTTTACCGGGAAATCTTCCATGTTCATCCCGAAGTCCACGCCGTACCATCTCCTCGTATCTGGAAATGAGAAAATAAGTACTTGCGATGATATCGGCATGAACCACCCATGTATCTCTTATCCATTCCTCTTTCGGCGAGCCGAATAACAAGGGGATACCTTGAACCTCTTGCAAGGGGAGTTCCGGTAAGGAAGCGGGAGTCCCGTATGTTTGTCCATCAAAGAAGCCGGATGGAATGATAACGACGTTATATCGGTCGAATTTATTGGGATCAGCCGTGTACCCGATCGTTTCCACCAGTTCGCTAGGGACATCATCTCCTACAAGAAAGCGTATTATATAATGTAAAGTGCGATTTTTCATACCCATTTGCTTAGTTTAATGCGTGCTCTGTCTAATAAACTCAATTTCCCCCTAGATATTGTGAAAAATGGGGTTTGGATAGCTCCGAACTCGCGGAAGAAACGTTCTACTCCGGGTAGCATAGACCCTTCGAAATCAAAGACCGTCGTAAATTGAGAAACGAAATGAAGACATTCCCACAGGACGTAGCTTTGCGCTCCGGAACCTCTATAGGCCGGATTTCCTCCTCCTGCGAGATAGTAAGCCGATCGATCTTGCCATACGATGAAAGCGGCCGCATGTAAATGGCCTTGCTCGTCATAACCTCCCCATAAATCACCTTGTCCTCTTTGCCGGCAAGTGGCGATCAAGTCTTTCAGTACATTCGTGTCTTCCTTGATTCGTACATGCTGGCGATCAAATGTTTGGGCTTGTACAGCTAGGAACTCATTCAAAGGAATCCCTTTTTTTACGGATATATGGTATTTATTCTGCGCTTTCGCAATATTTCGCCGGATATTGGGGCTCATATTCTCCCATACCGCTTGATGATCCCGGATATTTTTTAATAAATAGGTATAACGTGTCGTTTGGTTATATCCCGCCCAATAAAACGGAAGCCAATCCGTAATGTCATAATTGAAATTTTGCAGGAAGTGCGGATAGCGTTTTAGTTCTTCCGTGAATTGTTTGCATAGTTCTTGACGTCGTCCTAACTCGGTCGTATATTTCGTGTCGGAGGAACTTGCGGCGAACCAAGGGCCCATCGTTTGGGTGTAAGAAGGCATTGAGACAATATCGGAATGGGGGACGTAAAGGGGGAGGGTTGCCTGTATCCTTCCCTTTTGTTCTATAAGCAAGACATCCCATTTTTTTTCTCCGCAAACCGTATCCAACCACCAGTCATGTGAGAAGATCGGTATATTTTTTTCAGTATTGCAAAGTAAACGATATTTGTCTTTATTACTCATTACAATTTTGTATAGGGGCGGGGTTTGCCCGCCCCCGCAAATTACTTGTTGGCTTTTAATGCCTCAAATATTAATTCGGATAATTCGTCTGCCAATTCGGGATTGTCCTCGACACATTGTTTTGCCGCATCACGACCCTGTCCCAATTTGGTATCATTGTAGCTGTACCATGAACCGCTCTTCTTGATGATATTCAGTTCAGAACCAAGATCGATGATCTCTCCGGAACGGGAGATACCTTGACCGAACATGATATCGAACTCTGCCTTGCGGAATGGAGGAGCCACCTTGTTTTTTATAACTTTCACACGCACTTGGTTTCCCTTGATCTCGTCACCATCTTTCAGCTTTCCAATACTACGGATATCCAAACGGACAGAAGCATAGAATTTCAATGCGTTACCACCTGTCGTCGTTTCAGGGTTTCCGAACATTACACCGATCTTATCACGCAATTGGTTGATGAAGATACAGGTCGTATTCGTCTTATTGATCGCGGCCGTCAACTTACGAAGGGCTTGCGACATTAGACGAGCTTGCAGACCCATCTTGCTGTCTCCCATATCGCCCTCAATCTCGGCTTTAGGAGTCAATGCGGCTACGGAGTCGATAACAATGATATCTACGGCGGATGAACGGATCAATTGCTCGGCTATTTCCAAGGCCTGCTCACCGTTATCCGGCTGGGAGATCCATAGGTTCTCTACATCAACGCCTAGCTTCTCGGCATAGAAACGGTCAAAAGCATGCTCCGCATCGATAAATGCGGCGATACCTCCTTTCTTCTGCGCCTCGGCGATCGCATGGATCGCTATCGTTGTCTTACCAGAAGATTCCGGACCATAGATCTCGACGATACGTCCTTTCGGATATCCACCTACGCCCAGCGCTGCGTTTAAAGCGATAGAGCCTGTCGGTATCACCTCGATATCCTCGATGCTTTCATCGCCCAGTTTCATGATCGAACCTTTTCCGTAGTTCTTCTCGATTTTATCCATTGCCGCACGTAAAGCTTTTAGCTTATCCGTGTTAGCGGCTGGTTTACCACCTTCTTCTTTCGCTTTTTCTTCGAACAAATTTTCTTCTTTTGCCATATGTGTCCCTTATAAATTAAGGATTTGATTTGCATGGTCTTTTGTCTTCACCTCTTTCGGCCCGATGATATTGGTAACAATACCTTCCTCGTTAATGATAAAGGTGGTCCGGAGAGTCCCCATGTATGAACGTCCGTACATTTTTTTCTCAGCCCACACACCAAACTGTTCTTGTAAGGCCGTGTCTGTGTCCGCTATTAAACGGAAAGGTAAGTTTTGCTTTTGTATAAAGCCTTGATGCGATTTGGCGCTATCTTTGCTTACTCCGATGATCTCGAAGCCTTTCGCTTGTAAGGCTTGATAGCCGTCACGTAAGCTGCATGCTTCCGCCGTGCAACCGCTCGTATTATCTTTCGGATAAAAATAGAGCGCTACTTTTTTCCCTTTATAGTCACTCATCTTTACCTCTTTACCGTCTTGATCGGTTCCCAAAAACTCGGGAACCTTATCGCCTATTTGTATTGCCATATTACAATTCTAAGTCAATGTTAAACAATTCATGCCAAGGCAAACCTTGCTCATTTAGCTCTTTCATGAATGGGTCCGGATTGAATTCCTCCACATTCCATACGCCCGGTTTCTTCCAAATGCCTTGCATAAATAATTTGGCGCCGATCATGGCGGGAACACCGGTGGTATAACTAACACCTTGCGCTCCTGTCTCTAGATAAGCGGCATGGTGGCTACAGTTGTTGTATACGTAATAAGTTAATTCCTTACCGTCCTTGATACCACGGATGCGGCAACCGATGGAAGTCTCGCCAGTATAATTCTCTCCCAGATCACCCGGGTTCGGCAGTACGGCTTTTAAGAATTGGATCGGAACGATTTCCTGCCCGTTGTAAAGGATCGGGTCGATACGAGCCATACCGATATTTTGGATGACACGTAGATGAGTCAAGTATTCCTGTCCGAAAGTCATCCAGAAACGAGCCCGTTTGAGGGTCGGGAAGTTTTTGGTCAAACTTTCCAATTCCTCGTGATACATCAAATACGATTCTTTCGGTCCTACATTCGGATAATTCAAGGCTTTATGTACGCTTAACGGATCGGTCTCCTTCCATTCCCCATCCTCGAAATATTTGCCACGTTGAGTAATCTCACGGATATTGATTTCCGGATTGAAATTGGTAGCGAATGCCTTATGGTGATCTCCTGCGTTGCAGTCTACGATATCCAGATAGTGTATCTCGTCGAAATGATGCTTTGCCGCATAGGCTGTATATACGCCGGTAACCCCCGGATCGAAACCACATCCCAAGATAGCGGTAAGACCGGCTTTCTCGAAACGATCTTTATAGGCCCATTGCCAGCTGTATTGATATTTGGCTTCATCAAGCGGTTCGTAGTTGGCCGTATCTAAATAGCTAACACCGTATTCCAGACAAGCATCCATGATATGCAAATCTTGATAAGGTAAGGCCAGATTTACCACCAAATCCGGTTTGAAGGCGTTAAACAAGGCAACAAGCTCTTGCACGTTGTCTGCGTCTACCTGTGCGGTTTGCACTTTCACGTTCTTGATATCGGCGGCGATCTTGTCGCATTTACTTTTCGTACGGCTAGCTACCATGATATCCGTGAAGACATCCGCATTCATCGCTATTTTCTTAACAGCAACGGTACTTACGCCCCCTGCACCAATAACTAATACTCTTCCCATTTACTAATAGAATTAATCTTGTTAATATACAGTTTACAAGGTTTTCAACCAATGGACAAATATACGGCTTTTCCTTGACAATCCCTATATATTTATTCATTTTAGAACGGAAGAGGGAAAAGAAAGATACAGCTAATGAATGTGAATAATGAAAATAGTCGTACTTTTGTCACATTTACTGTTTAAAGTTTGGACATGAGATTCTTAAATAATGTCGGGGGTGTTTTTATTCTGCTTTTATTAGCGTTGGGGTGTAAACCTGAGGCGAAGCGGAGCCGTGTGCTTGTGATCCAATCTTTTCGGTGGGATGATAAGAACTATCTGGAATTAAACTCAGATATCCGGAAAGAGCTGGGAAAAAATCGGGTGAATGCGGACATCCGTACGTTTTATCTCGACTGCGAGTGTTATATGGCTGAGGAGGAAGAGGAACGGATGTATAACTTTATCGATACGATCCGTCTTTGGAAGCCCGACATCATATTGGTGAATGATGATCAGGCTACCTATACGTTGATGAAATGCGGCCATCCTTTTGTAAAGAAAGTTCCGGTTGTTTTCTCTGGCGTCAATTTCCCTAATTGGGATTTGCTGGAAGAATATCCGAATGTAACAGGTAGCTGGGATAAGATTGATTATGAGGAGAACCTTCGTTTGATCGATCGGCAAATGGGAAAGTCTCGCATTTATATCAATTATGATAAGACCTCCTTAGGGCAGTTGGCTTTCCGGGAGTTGATAAAAGCGGTCGATACGAGCCGGTATGTGTTGGATTATAATCAATTGGCTTTCCAATTAAATGATCCGGACTTTAAGGTGGATTCCATGATGTTTAGAACCGAGATGAGAATGAAGGCGATACGTCCTTCGAAAAATATAATCCATTTCATGCCTTTTCGTAAAGCCAATGGGGAGTTTTTATTGAGTAATATTAATGGTACCTATCCTTATTGCGTATTTTTCAATATCCGTTATGACTATACATCCGCAGGCTTGTCTAAGATGTTCGTGACTCCTTCATTTACGGCAGTGCGGGAAATCTTTAATATAAACGTGGAAGTTCTGGGAGGCTATTTTTGCTCGAACCGCATGCAAGCGGCGGAACAGGCTAGGTTGGCGGCTAAAATTCTTTCCGGTACGCCTGTCTCTTCCGTTCCGATCGTAGAGAGTCCCAAAGAGTATCTGTATGATTGGGTAGAGATGCAACGTTTAGGTATTTCAAAGGAAGAGGTCCCTACTAATGTTCATGTCATAAATATGCCTATTTCCGAACGGTATAAGATAGAGGTTTTTATCGCCTCTTCCTTGGGTGTGATCTTATTGTTGGCATTGATCGGTTATTTGTTTTATCTCTATTGGCGGGAAGCTAGACGAAGGAAAGAGGTGCTCGCTAATTTAAAGCAGGAGAAAGAGCATCTTTCTTTAGCGTTGGAAGGGGGTAATATATTCGCTTGGGAATTACAGTCTGGAACTTTCCGGTTTGACAACGAGTTCTTTAGCTATGTGAATACTTCTCCCCGGGAAATTCCTTTGGATGAGCTTTACGAGATGGTCCATCCGGACGACAGGCAGAGTTTGCGCTCCTTGATTGATTTCATTTGTACGGGTACAATCTCTCATCATATCCTTCAATATCGTTGCGATTTTAACGGGAAAGGTTACCAATGGTGGGAATTTCGTTACGGAAGCTTAGAGGATGCGAATGATGGGTATGTAATCAATGGCTTATGTTTGAATATCCAAAATATCAAGGATACGGAGGAGGTATTGATCTCTGCGAGGGAAAAAGCCGAGGAGTCGGATCGGATGAAGTCGGCTTTCTTGGCGAATATGAGCCATGAGATCCGTACGCCGCTGAACGCGATTGTCGGTTTCTCGAATTTAATGAACTCGGAAGAGGTCTTGGAGCCGGAAGAGCGTGAGCAGTTCGTGAAATTGATTAATACGAACTCCGACTTACTATTGAAACTGATCAATGATATTTTAGATCTTTCCCGTATGGAATCTGGAAAGATGAGTTTTGTTTTCGATCGCCATGATTTGAATGTCTTGATCAATGAAATCTATTGTACTTTCCAGTTGATGATGCCCGAGGGGGTAGAGCTACGCATGCGTGTCCCCGAGATCCCGGTGGTTGTGGCGGTAGATCCTTATCGGCTGAAACAAGTATTGTCTAATTTTATCAATAATGCCATCAAGTTCACGACTTCGGGCTATATAGAAGTTGGATACTATTTCTGTACGAAAGGCGACTGCCTTCATATCTATGTAGAAGACACTGGTATCGGCATCCCTGAGGAGAAACAGAAGCAAGTCTTTGATCGTTTTTGCAAATTGGATGAGTTTGCGCAAGGCACTGGACTCGGACTGGCGATTTGCCAAGTGATAGCGCAGCGTTTCGGCGGTGAGATACAATTGAAGTCAGAATATGGTAAAGGTAGCCGTTTTACGCTAACTTTGCCTAAAGAACGTATAGGTTGACAAAGGATGGAACAAATAGAGGAACTTTCACGATTTATCAAGGAACATGCGTCGGATGATTTGAATCGTCTGTTGCTTTCCGCCTCTCGTTATCCGGGGATCGATATCCCTTTCGTGGTGGATCAATTAAAATCTCGGCGGCAGATCAAGGATAAACTACCTTCATGGTATCAAAACGATCGACTGGTTTTTCCGGCGAAGATAGCGGCGGAGCAATGTTCCTCGGAACAGACTGCCTTGTACAAACAGAGGTTGGTATATCCACAGGCACATGTATGTGATTTGACTGGTGGATTGGGGATCGATAGCTATTTCTTCTCCCGGAAAGTACGGCAGGTTACCTATATCGAACGCTTTCCCGCTTATTGCGAGGCGGCTATCCATAATTTCAAGGTGCTAGACGTTGGTAACGTAACGGTATTGAATGGCGATTCTACGGAGTTAATAGATAAGATCGATGGAATAGATGTGTTTTATATCGATCCGGCTCGTAGGGGAGAGGGGAATAAGCGGGTTTTTGCGCTGCAAGATTGCGAGCCGGACTTGACAAAGTTGGTTCCTGTCTTGTTTGGTCATGCCTCTAAGGTGATCGCTAAATTATCTCCGATGGCGGATATTCATATGACGTTGGATTTGCTTCCGGATGTGACAGCCATACAGGTGCTTTCGGTGAAAAATGAATGTAAGGAGCTTTTGTTTGTGTTGGAGCGAGGCTCGAAAGGCGGGAGTCCTCAAATCTGTTGCGTGAATTTCACTTCGGAGGAAGAGCCGGAATTGTTTGCGTTCTCATTGGTGGAAGAACGGAAAGCTGTCGCTTCCATCCGTGGAGAAGTCAAGCGTTATTTATACGAACCGAACGCTTCCATCTTGAAGGCGGGTGCGTTTAAAGCGGTCGCCACTCGTTTTGGATTGAATAAATTGCATGTCAGCAGTCATTTATATGCGTCGGATGAGGTTGTTCCTCGTTTTCCGGGACGTTCTTTTGTGGTAGACGAAGTGATCCCCTTTACGAATAAACAATGTAAGACCTTGTCGAGGCAGATTCCCCAAGCGAATATCACAGTCCGTAATTTCCCCCTCTCGGTGGATGAGTTACGTAAGCGAACTAAAATTGTGGATGGAGGAACTATCTATCTTTTCGCTACTACTCTGGAAAATGGGGATAGGGTACTTATCAAAACTCATAAGATATAGGATACTGCATGGGCGTTGCAGTGTTACTGCATAGGTGCTGCAGCATTATTGCATAAGGGTTGCAGTACTATTGTAAGGCCTGTTGCAGTGATATCCGAAGGGATATAAAAAAAGTGTATGATGTTATCACCATACACTTTTTATGATATGAGGTTTATATTACTTCAATAGATTCGCACGCATTTCCTCAATCTTAGCTTTTGACTCACGAGCCGTATTTATGGTTGCTACCATTCCGCTTAACGGAGCGATTGTAGTTCCTAATTGCTCCAAGTCAGGATAATATTTAGCTAAGTCGGCTGTGATCTGCTGGATGATACCGATACGTTTTTCCATATTCTCGCTCAAACCGGCGGAAATAGCGTCGCCTTTAACAACCAAGCCCGGGTTTGCGTATACAATGGCATATTCTACAGCCATGCCCCCTAACAACTCAAGCTCAACGTCAGCCTTATCATTTTCCATCATAGCGTCGATCAATTTGTTTTCTTGGTCTTTCATGAATTTGCTTAACTCCTCTTTGCTGGCGTTAGCGGGAGCGGACTCTTTCATGATGTCGATAGCGAATGGAATGTCCAGATCCGTAGTCAATTTAACCAATACGTTCTCGATATCTGTAGTCGGCTTTTTCATAGCCTTCAATACGTTCAAGTCTGCGAAGTAGATACCGCAAGCACGTGCTTTCTGGGCTTGTGTGTTCAATTCGGAAACCTTGCTGACCGGCAACATAAAATCAGTATTAGCGACAGAGATCGTAACCTCGCCGGTAGATACTTTGTAAGGCAACTCCGAATCCGGCATATCTTTCAAGAAACGAGTAACCTCGTCTTTCAACTCGGCAGTAAGCAGACCTTTAGATACTTCTCCTGCGATAGCTGCTTCTTCCTCTACTTTTTGCTCAGCGGCGTCTTGTTTTTTACTGCTGTTGCAAGATACCATTCCAAATGTAATCGCTGCTATGGTTAGCAGGCTAACAAAACTCTTTTTCATGTTATTCTTTATTTTTAGATTATATATTTTGTCATTAATCGCTCCCTTTGTTTAAATACTTGCCGGGAAACTCTGCGAAGATAGATATAATTACCAATAAAGCAAAGATTCCTAACATTAATAAATTAAATGTAAAAGTAGAAAATGTATAACCGGCGAATTTTTTCTCATGACTATAGAAAGGCGCACGTCCCCAATTATTGTCCGGTTCCAGATAAATCTGCCCGATTTTGGGATAGATCCGGTTGTGAGCCTCCTTATAGAATTGGGTACTGGTTGAGTTGAGTACCAGCTCCTCGATGGCTGAGTTATGATGTTCCTTTTTCAAGGTGTTCAACCATTCGGAGCCGTGTTCTTGAATGACCTCTTTCCGTTTTTTCTCTAATAACGCCGTGAAATTATCGCTACGGGTATGCAGGGCTTTTTCTACTTTATCCATATAGCTCTCGTAACTCTCTTTGGACGTATAGGGGGCGATACGGGCGGCACGGGATAGTACGGCCAGTTCGTTGTGGATCGTCCGGGTGTTCTCTTCCCGTTTCTCCGGGATCAGGTTGAGGCTGTTTATGAGGCTGCGCACCTCGTCGGCATGGACATTCCGGTAATATTGCGCTAGGAACTTTTCTTTTTCGACCGTGAAAAATAGGCGGTTGTAGCTGTTGTTCCGGAATTGTTCCGTAACCAACGCCTCGAATGCCCAACGTGAGGGGATAACCTCACCGATAAGGGGCACTATGTTCCGGCTGGATGCGCTCCTGCTCAAATCGTCGAACTTGACAACTAAGCCGCAAAGTAAAATCTGCGGGATTAAAAGCAGCGGTATCGTTATATAGATCGCTACGATCGAGTTTAAGGATTGCGATAGTACCAAACCTGTCAGGTTGGCGAGGAATGAGGTTGCCCATAGCGTGATCCACCAAGTAAGGAACATCTCGCTTCCGATGCCTATCAATAAATTTCCTACCACTATGAATAGCAAACTTTGGATCGCTGAGATACAAAGCAGGTAGAACATCTTTGACGAGAGATAACTGCCTCGGCTCAATCGCAAGAATCGTTCTCGCTTTAGGAGCGTCCGGTCCTTGATGATCTCTTCGGCGCTGATGCTTAATCCCGTGAAAGTAGCGACAATCACCGCCATGAAAATGTAGGATACCAGATTTTTGTTCGCCAGCAAAGAATACCCGTCATCGGGTACGAAGCGGGTGAGCAGGGCCACGATCACCGCCAATAAAGGAGTCTCCAGTAAGGCGATGCACAAATACTGCTTATTGGTCAGCTTGGTTTTTATGTTTCTTTCCAAGAAGATACAGAATTGCTTCCAGATCGAGGGCTTCTGCTGATGATTCGGGGGCAGGGGGGTAGGCTTAACCTCTTGGAACTTCGGGCGGGAAGCTACATATAACTCATGCCATTCTTTTGAAGTTATCTTCCGGATGTTTGTCTGGTTTCCGCTATCGTCTATCTTTTTTGCGTCGATAATAGTTAGGATTAATTCTGGATTGATATTTCCACAAGTGCCGCACACGCTGATATCCTGATCGGTGTAATTGGCGATCCGTTTGAAATAAGTGATCGCCTCGATCGGGTTACCGTCGTAAATCGGGTAACCGCCGGTATCTAATAACCACAGGCGATCGAACAACTTATAGATCTCGGACGAAGGTTGATGGATATTGACAACCACGAGCCGTCCCCGGTGCGTTTGTTCCTTTAACAGCATGATGACCTTCTCGGAGTCGGTGGACGAGAGGCCGGAGGTTGGCTCGTCCAAATAAAGGATCGCCGGCTCACGGATAAGTTCCAGTGCTATATTTAAACGTTTACGCTGCCCTCCGCTGATCGTTTTCCGGATTGGAGACCCGACGGCCAAATCCCGGATCTTGCTCAGATCCAAATCCTCCAGTATCGTATTGACACGATCCTCGATCTCCTTTTCGGTCAGGTTCGTGAAACAAAGGCGGGCGGTATACCATAGATTTTGGAATACGGTCAGCTCCTCGATCAGCAAGTCATCCTGAGGCACGAAACCGATCAATTGCTTGCATTCCGGATCACTCAGCGGATGTCCGTTCAAGCATACACTTCCCTCACCGGGGATAATATTCCCATTTAAGATGCTTAACAAGGTAGACTTACCAACGCCGCTTCCTCCCATGATGGCTACCAACTGGCCGGATTCAAGGTTGAAAGAGAAATTGTGCATACCGTTCTCGCTATTTTTGAAGCTGAACTCGATATCCCTCCCGGTTAATAAAATACGTTCCTTATGCTCATTCTGATTGAATACATCGAGGACATCACTATAATAAACCGGCAAGAATAGCGGGCTTTTGATTACGCTGCTACGTTGCCAGCCATAGAAGATACCGGAAGTAAGCGGGATATCGTTCATGAATACCCGTCCGCTGCCTTGGTAGATAAAGACCATTCGGTCGAACCGGGTCAGTCTCAACACCCGTATCTCGCCCTCCAACCCCCTTCTGTAGATATGGTTGACGTCTTTATCGCTATCATCAGCGTTGATCGTAAGTATGGAGGGGGATTTTTTACCGACAACAAAGGCGTATAGATTGTCGAAGGTATCCGTGTCGATATTAAATATCGTAGCGATCTTATGGAAAATGGCTAAGTTCTCGTTCAATCCTTCATTGTTGCCATGGGCGAACTCCATGAAACGGAGAAGAAGCAATAGCTGGTCTTCCGCAATCAATTTGGGCTTGAGCTGGTTGCATACGTTGATAATAACACTCTCTCTATCGATATCGAAGTCCGGATCATCGTAAACACTTTGTATCTCATCAAATAGCTCCATATATTCTTTATGGGAGCGGATACCAAAGTGACTGGTTAAGTAAGAATTGACGGCCTGACGCGCTTGGTCACTTTCTATTTTTGCCAACGAAGCAAATATAGCGAACAAGTTCAGTAGCCCATTGAGTATAGTTTCATTCATTCATCAAAGTATTGTTTCAAATGTCTTGCAAAGATAAGGTAAGTGAAACAAAAAACAGGTCGAATGTTAGACTTTTTAAGCAGTCAAGTGAATAACATGATCAATAATTGGGCAGAAATCACCCGGATGAACATGGATAACGGGTAAACCGTAGCGTAAGATACGGAAGGCTCGTCACCCTCGACGGTCGTATTGGCATAACTCAAGGCCATCGGATTGGCCATGCTTCCGCATAGCATACCTATGTTGTGGGCGTAATCTAGCTTGAAGAATTGAGAGGCGATGAACCCGACGATCAAGACCGGTACGATCGTCAATAGGAAACCGAGGCCGATCCATAACAATCCTTCGGCACGGAAGACGGTCTCGAAGAAATGAGCTCCGGAGTCGATTCCCAGTCCCGCCAGATAGATCACTATACCAAACTGCCGCATCATCAGGTTCGCGCTCTGGGTGGTATAAGTCGTTAGGTGGAAACGGGGGCCGAACGCACCCATCAAGATTCCAACGATGATCGGTCCTCCGGCGATACCCAGCTTGATGGGGGTACTCATTCCCGGTATGGCAATTGGGATCGCCCCGATTAATACGCCCAGCGTAAGTCCTACGAATATGGCAAGCAGGTTGGGGTTATCCAGCCGTTTCAGCTCGTCTCCCAAGATCTTACCCACGTTATTCACGGAATTGGCCTCGCCTACGATCGTTAGTTTATCCCCGATCTGTAGACGGAGGTCACGGGAGGCCACCAGATCGATACCCGCACGGTTCACCCGGGTGATGTTGATCCCGTATAGGTTGCGGAGCCGGAGCGAGCCTAGCTTTACCCCGTTTACCCGGTTGCGGGTTACGACGATACGGCGGGAGATCAATTGGCTGTCGATAGCGTTCCAGTCAATATCTTCCTTATTCCAGTCCGTAGTCTCTTGTTCTCCGAAAAGTACCTTGATGGATTCGACATCCGCCTTTACGGATATGATAAGCAAATGGTCTTTTTCCTTTAAGATGGTTTCAGAGGTAGGGATCGTCACCTTTCCGTTCCTCCAGAGGCGGGAGATCACGAAATGTTTCTCTGTCAATTTCATGACTTGCTGGATGCTCTTATTGTAAATAGAGGGGTTTAATACCTGAAATTCCGCTACGTTTGTTGTCGTGTCTTGCTCCTTATGCGTGTCCTGTGTCTTTTTAGCGAATAAGGACCTCAAGATGATAATAGCGAGAATTACGCCTACGACACCTAATGGATAAGCTACGGCACAGGCCAGAGCCATATCCGTTACGTTCCTCGTATTTTCCGGATCCATCTGTAAGAGCGCTTGCTGGGCGGCACCTAGGGCCGGGGTATTCGTTACGGCACCGGATAGCAACCCTACCATAACGGGGACGGAGATTCCTGTTATCCAATGAAACACCAACGTCAAAATCAGTCCTAAAGCGATCACCCCTAATCCCATCGTATTCATTTCCACCCCGCCTTTTTTTAGGGAAGAGAAGAAACCGGGACCTACCTGCAATCCCAAGGTATATACGAAAACGATAAGCCCGAAATTCTGGGCGAAGTTCAGCATGTCCTTATTTACGGTAATGCCCAGATGCCCTGCCATAATACCGGCGAAGAATACAAAAGTAATGCCTAATGAAATGCCGAATATCTTTAGCCGCCCTAAATACACACCAACCGCCGCCACGATAGAAATGACAGCCACGGCCTGTATCATCGAGGGTTCTGCAAGCGTCTCAAGTAACCAATTCATAAGAGTTTCTTTTTTGCTTTAGAAGCGCGAAAATACATAAAACAAAGCAATTAAAAAAATTGTAGTATCTTTGCCCACGAAATAACGATGATACAGGGTGAGGGAAACGATGGTTAAATATATAAAGTGGTTGCTGCCGGTACTTTTTATCGCGTATTATAGCAGCGTCTCGCTTTTTACGCACGTCCATGTGGAGCATGGTACGACCATCGTGCATGCGCACCCTTTCAAGAAGACGGCGGACGGTACTTGCCATCATCATGCCTCTCTGGCGGAGATACAGTTGTTTCATATGCTCTCGTCTATTCACGTGATGGACGGGGCGATTCACCCGTTACGTTTACAATTCTATTCTTTAGAAGTATCTAATCTTTCCGAGTCTCCGGTCTATCCGGATCATGTCACTTCCGTTGAGGGACTGCGATACCTGCGGGCTCCCCCAGTTGTTTGATTACATATCCAGAAATCAATATCCGTTTGTAGAGACGGGGCATGCCCCGTCTCCTCGGCAATTCGTAATCATTAATATTCAAACAACTATTAATCAAGCAATGAATAAGTTTATTACACTTATACTATGCCTGTGCTGTATCTTTACGTCAGCGTGGGCAGAGGGAGACGATCATGTTTCCCTGAATCCTTCCGACGCTAATATCGTAGGTCATATCCTCGATAAGAAAACAGGAGAGCATCTCTCTTTTATCAATGTCTATCTCCACGGTACGACAATCGGTACGACTACCGACGCGACCGGTCATTATTATATGAAAAATCTTCCTGAGGGGAAATATACCTTGGTCATGAAGTCTATTGGATATAAAACCGAGGAGAAGACGGTGAACCTTAAGAAAGGGAAGACATTGGAGATTAATTTCAATGCCGAGGAAGACGCTGTCTCCTTGGACGGTGTTGTCGTATCGGCAAACCGTAACGAGACGACCCGCCGTCTGGCTCCTTCCTTGGTAAACGTGCTCGACTCCAAGGTGTTCGAGACCACACACGCGACTTCCTTGGCCGACGGCTTGAATTTCCAGCCCGGCGTGCGTGTGGAGAACAACTGCCAGAATTGCGGTTTCCAACAAGTACGTATCAATGGTCTGGAGGGCCCTTATACCCAGATCTTGGTGGATAGCCGGCCGATCTTCAGCGCCCTGACCGGCGTATATGGCTTAGAGCAGATCCCGGCGAATATGATCGAGCGGGTGGAGGTGATGCGCGGAGGAGGCTCGGCCTTGTTCGGTTCGTCCGCTATCGCCGGTACGATCAATATCATCACGAAGGAGCCGATGCGCAACTCCGCCCAGATCGCCCATTCGTTGACGATGATCGGGGGAAGCCGCCCGGATAACAATACCACCGTGAACGCCTCGTTGGTGACGGACGATCATAAGGCGGGTATCTACCTCTTCGGGCAGGGCCGCCACCGTGCCTCTTACGACCATGATGGCGACGGCTACTCAGAGCTTGGTAAGCTGGAGGGGAAGACCCTAGGATTTCGTTCTTACTTGAAGACCAGCAATTACTCCAAGCTGACTTTCGAGTACCATAACATCAGCGAGTTCCGCCGGGGCGGTAATTTATTGGATCTTCCGCCTCATGAGACGGATATCACCGAGCAGACCGACCACCAGATCAACGGGGGAGGCCTGAAATTCGATCTTTTCTCTCGCGACTACCATCATCGGCTGAATGTGTATACCTCCGCCCAGCATACGAAACGCCAGAGTTATTACGGTGCCGGAAAAGATCCGAACGCCTATGGTAACACGACGGACATGACCTTTATCGGTGGCGCCCAATACTCCTACGAATGGGACAAATGCCTTTTTATGCCCGCTACCTTTACGGGAGGTGCTGAATATAGCTACGATGATTTGCGGGACGAGATGCTTGGTTATAACCGTACGATCGCCCAGACCGTGCATATCGGTAGTGCTTTTGCCCAGAACGAGTGGAAGAATGATCGTTGGAGTTTCTTGATCGGTGGCCGTTTGGATAAGCATAATATGATGGATCACGTGATCTTTAGCCCTCGTGCGAACGTGCGTTTCAATCCGACGAAGGATATCAACCTGCGTATGTCGTACTCCAGCGGTTTCCGGGCTCCTCAAGCGTTCGACGAGGATTTGCATATCACCGCCGTGGGTGGCGACGTGGCGATCATCCAGATCTCCCCGGACTTGAAGGAGGAGAATTCGCAGAGCGTGAGTGCTTCCGTAGATTTTTATCATCGCTTCGGCCCGGTTCAAGTGAATTTCTTGGTGGAAGGTTTCTATACGGATTTACGGAACGTGTTTATCTTGGAGGAGATCGGCCGTGACGAGGACAATAACCTGCTGATGGAACGCCGTAATGGAAAGGGTGCCCGTGTGATGGGTATCAATCTGGAGGGTAAGATGGCCTATTCTTGGATGCAGATACAGGCGGGCGCTACTTTGCAACGGAGCGGCTACAAGGAGGCAGAGCAATGGAGCGAGAACCCGAATATCACCCCGCAGAAGAAGATGTTCCGCTCTCCGGACGTATATGGTTATTTCACTTCTACCTTCACGCCGGTCAAGCGTTTCTCCGCTTCCTTGACGGGTACATATACGGGAAGTATGTTGGTGCAGCACTTGGCGGGTTATATCCCGGAAGATCGTGAGGAGAAGACTCGTGATTTCTTCGACTTGAATCTCAAGCTGGCTTATGACTTCCCGATCTTCAAGTCCGTGACTTTACAGGTAAATGCTGGAGTCCAGAATATCTTCGACTCCTATCAAGATGATTTCGACAAGGGAGCGCACCGGGATGCCGGGTATATCTATGGCCCGGGGATTCCCAGAAGTTATTTCGTGGGGTGTAAGATCAGTTATTAAATACTCGGCGAGCCTCCGCGGGGCTATTCCTCCACTATTCTCTCTATATAATTTGGCGGCAGGGTGGTGCGTGGCACTTTCATGCCGCCAAACCATTTATGCAAAGGCAAATCGAAACCAGTTCCATTCATGTAATTATAGAGGGAAACGCGAAGCCCCTCGCTGAAAAGCTCCGGATCGCAGCTGGAAAGCGCCTCGAACTGTACGTCATTACGGGCGAATCCCCCAAAGGGAGGCTCCGTGACACGGCAACTGTACTCGGCGGGGTGCAACCCCACAGGACTATGTGCTGTCATGGCGAAACGATGCCAAAATCCGGATTGGATCAGCCCTAGCTCAAACATTTGCCGGACTGTTTCCAAGGAATCTATGGTTTCTTGAGCGGTTTGGGTCGGGAAACCATACATCAAATAGGCATGGACCATGATACCAGCCCCGGTAAAGTTGTTGGCGACCCGTGCCACCTGAGCCACTGTCACCCCTTTATTTATCAGTTTGAGGAGTCGGGGAGAGGCTACTTCCAGACCTCCCGACACGGCGATGCAGCCACTTCGTTGAAGAAGGTCGCATAGCTCCTCGGTATAGCTTTTCTCGAAACGGATATTTCCCCACCACACGACGGTTATCCCACGGCGGATAATCTCCTGCGCCATTTCCCGTAGCAAGGCGGGTGGAGCGGCCTCGTCCACGAAATGGAAGCCGATCTCGCCGGTTTGCTCGATCAAGCGCTCCATACGGTCTACCAAAGTCTTGGCCGTATTCGGCTCATACCGTTTGATGTAATCTAGCGAACCGTCGCAGAAGGCGCATTTCCCCCAGTAGCAACCGTGTGCCAAGGTCAGTTTGTTCCAGCGGCCGTCGCTCCAAAGCTTGTGCATCGGGTTGGCCATTTCCATGACAGAGATGTATTTGTCCAGTGGCAAGCCTTCGTAATCCGGGAATCCGGTCTCGTTTTGCCGGCAAGCGGGATAAGCGGGGTTGTCTTGATAAACGACCCGGCTGCCGCTCTCGTCCAAGGAGAAGGTGCGTACCAGTTCCTCTTTGGGGATCGCCCCGTCCAGATAGCGCAACGTTTGGTAAAGCGGGTCCTCTCCATCATCCAGCAAGAGGTAATCGATGTATTTGAAGAAGCGGGTATCCGTGATGGAGCGAAGTTCCGTATTCACGAAACCGCCTCCCATAAGGATCGGGATATCGGGATGTGCCTGCCGTAGCCATTGGGCGAGCCGGAGGGTACTGAATAAATTCCCCGGGAAAGGTACGCTGAAAGCGATCGCCTTGGGCTTGCTCTCGGCGATGTGCTTTTCCAATAGCGGTTGCGTCAGGCGGTCGATAAAGCCGAAAGTTTTTTGGAGGGCTTCCTCGATCTCGTCGAAGGAGGAGGCGCAGCGGCCTAGATGCTCGGCATATCGGCTGAAACCGAAATCCGGGTCGATCGTTTCCCGGATCAAGTCGCAGAGATCCTCCAGATACAAGGTTGCCAGATAACGGGCTTTATCCCGTAATCCCGAAGTACCGAACGCCCATTCCAGCTCCTCCTCGTTTTGGCTCCTGCGATCGCTTTCTGGAAGGTAATCTTGATTACAGATGCGATAAGCGAGAGGATCGTTCTTTCCTTGAAGGAAAGCGACAACGGCGGTTATCGTGTCGATATACCGTTGCTTATTAGCCAGCATCCCCCGGACTTTAGCCGGATATTTACCTTTCCGTCGCTCGATCTCGGCGAATAACTCCCCGAGACCCTGCGTGGAAAACAAAGTCAAGATTGTCTCGATACCCAGATCGGTCTGCCCGACACGTACACCCTTTGCCTCCAAATAACCTTTTAGGTAAGCCGTGGAAGGATAAGGCGTATTGATCTGCGTAAACGGAGATAAAACCAGAAGAACCGAAGCTAATCCCATATCAACTCAACTAATTTTCAATTATTCAAGCTATTGTTGATAGACTCGATATAGTCCAGAATCTCATCCCGTCCCTCTTTCTTCTCCGAGGAAGAGAGGAAGACCGGAGGAAGCTCTTCCCAAGTCTCCAGTAATTTATCCGTATAGACTTTTAGGTTCTCTTTCAAGCGTCCCTTGCTGATCTTGTCGATCTTCGTGAAGATGATGGAGAAAGGAACCCCGCTCTCACCCAGCCATTCCATAAACTCCAGATCGATCTTTTGCGCCTCGTGCCGGCAGTCCAAAAGGACAAATAGGTTGGTCAGTTGCTCGCGATCGAGGATATAGTTCTCGATGATACGTTTCAATTGCTCCCGGTTCTCCTTGCCTCGTTGGGCGAAGCCATACCCCGGAAGATCTACCAGATACCACTCGTTATTGATAAGAAAATGATTGATAAGTAAAGTCTTACCCGGTGTTTGCGAAGTCATCGCCAAGCCCTTCTTGTTGGTAAGCATATTGATCAAGGAGGATTTGCCTACATTACTTCGTCCGATGAAGGCATACTCCGGCTTATTACCCTCGGGGCATTTCCTTACGTCTGTGTTACTGATAACAAATTCTGCGCTTTTAATTTCCATAAAATATAAATTAATGAATAATGAGTAAATGAATAATGGCGAGACCTAATTCTCAATTTTCAATTTTCCATTTTCAATTGCCGAAAGCCACAGCCCGGCGAACGTGATGCCTCCGTTTACCATAAGCATCTCGTAGCCGAACGTATAGCCTGCGTATTGTTTCACCAAGAAATCCGTGGCGAGGCAAATCAACGGGGAGGCTATACAGATATAGGGCACGTATTTGTCACGGGGGTTCCGCTTCGTGAAAAGCCCGAAAACAAACAGCCCCAATAGAGGACCATACGTGTACGACGCTATCATGTAGATCGCGTCGATAACGCTCCGGTTATTTACGGCCTTGAACGCCAAGATGATCAAGACGAACAAGACGGATATCATCACGTGTACCTTTAGGCGGGTACGTTTCGCCCTTTTCGCTTCCTCTCTCTGCACGCCGAGGATATCCACGCAAAAAGAGGTGGTGAGCGCTGTCAACGCCGAGTCGGCGCTACTGAAAGCCGCCGCTATGATACCGATCGTAAAGAAGATCAAGATACTCCCGCCCAAGATCCCCGAGGTACAAAACATCGGGAGGATATCGTCGTTGAGGGTTGGCAACTGGATGCTCCGCTGTGCCGCCAATGTCAGTAGCAGTACCCCCAGCGCGAGAAACAAAAAGTTGACCGGCGTGAAGGCGAATCCATATGTGTACATATTTTTCTGGGCATCTTTCAAGCTCTTGCAGGAGAGGTTCTTTTGCATCATGTCCTGATCCAGCCCGGTCATGACGATCGTGATAAAGATACCGCTGAAGAACTGCTTGAAGAAGTTCTGCGTACTATGCCAATCGCCGAACTCGAAGATCCGGAAATGAGGGCTTTCCACCAAGGTCTGCGCCATACCCCCGAAATCCAGTCCCATCTTGTCCTTCACCTGCCAGATGATCACGATCAACATTGCCACGAGACAAAGAGCCTGCAACGTATCTGTCCAGATGATCGTCTTGATACCGCTCCGGAACGTATATAGCCATACCAGCAGGATACTGAGGATAGCGGTCACGGCGAATGGGATGTTCCAAGCGTTGAACACGTAGGTTTGCAAGATCAAGACCACCAGATATAAGCGTGCGGCCGCCCCTACGATCTTCGAGAGCAGGAAGAATGAGGCCCCTGTCTTGTACCCCCTTCTCCCGATCCGGTCATCCAGATACGAGTAGATGGAGGTAAGTTGCAACTTATAGTATAGCGGTAGCAATACCTTGGCTATAATGATATATCCCACGAAGAAGCCTAATACAGTCTGCATATACGTCATATCGATCGCCCGCACCATGCCGGGTACCGATACGAACGTCACCCCCGATAAGGATGTCCCTACCATACCGATAGAAACGATATACCAAGGTGATTTCCTGTTCCCGAGGAAGAATGCCTCGTTGCTGTTATTACGTCCCGTGATCCATGCTATCAGCAGCAAGACGGCGAAATAGGCAGCGATAATAAAAAGGATCATATAGCTGTTCATGTATTGCTAACTTCTGTCTTCTTCTGCGCAAAGATACGGCTTTACTTTGAAATAACCGGCATATGCGTGGATTCTACCGTGATGGGTTTCTTGAAGCCCTTTAGGTAGTCCATGAAAGCGTCGGTCGATATGATACCTAAATTATCGAATTCCGGGATCTCGTAGCCCTTGAATAAAGAGGCGTCGTACCCGTCTCCGCCATCGGTGATGAAAGCGTCTAGGGTCACCACGCAAGGGGTATTGTCCTCGATCTCGGTCTTTTGCCCGTCTCTTGTATAGACTATTTTCTCGATCTTATTTCCGCTTAGGGTAAGCGTGAGGTCGGAGGATTGAAGGAAACCGTTCGGATTCTTCCGTCCATCCTCCAATAGCTTCTTCAACCGCTTGCCGTCGAAACGATAGGCAACGATAGCGGAGCCGAAAGGCAGGATGTTGCCGGCACGCAGTCGGGTGATATCCCCTTTCGGAAGGGCCGCACGGATACCTCCGTAATGGTTTACGCCGATCACCGGCTGATCCTTGTAAGCGGGCATCTCTTTTTGGAAACGCTTGGCGTAAGCGGCCGTGACCAACGCCCCGATAGGCGTATAGTCGAACTTATTGATGGTACGGTCGTGGATCAAGGCCTCTTTTGCCGTGGCAAGTTTCTCGTTCAGCCGATATTTATCCATGATCTTCTCCACGGCCTCTCGCATCTCCGGGTTCTCCTCGCAGGCTACACGCACGGTATCCCCTTGGATGAAAGAGATATCCCGGTGTCCGTTGAAATCCTGTATCTGGAACAGCAGTTTCCCGATATGGGTACCGTTTACGCCGGCTTGGATGATGGGGATGTTATTGATCTTATCGAGCACCAGCTCATGCGAGTGGGCGGATATGATGGCGTCTACCTTATCGATGAACGGCAGTCCTTGGGCGTTCTCCTCGGTGATGCGGTAAGGCATTTTCATATCCGTGCCGATGTGCATCAAGAGGATAATCATATCGATCTGGCCCTCTTTCTTTAACTGGTAGACGGTTTGTATGCAGGCCGCTCCCAGCGGATGCGTGAACTGAAGCCCTTTCAGGTTCTCCGGCTTGGTCTTGACGTAGGTGTCCGTAGTGGTCAGTCCGATGAAGGCTATGCGCAGGGAGGAGCCATCTTTCAACTTACGCTCTACGATACGGTAGGGACTCAACCAGTCGGGGTGAGTATATCTCTTCTCTTCGGTGATATTGGCGGCCACATGGGGGATATTCAAAGCGGCGGTGTCCACTAGATAAGGAAGCCCCCAGTCGAACTCGTGGTTACCGATGGCGGACATCTCCACGTCCATCGCCTCGTACATCTCTTTGATAGGCTCGCCTTTCGTGATCTTGGAGAAATAGCTTCCGCTGAAATTATCTCCGCCTGAGACAACGATGGAATGCGGATAGCGTTGCTTCTCGTTTTGTGTCATTTGTACCAACCGGGCGGCTCCCGGCGTGATCCCGTCGGAGGCGAAAGCCCCATGGAAATCGTTGAATGAGAAAATGGCTAAAGTGTCTATCGAGCTAGACGGGGTGGCGATATCTTGAGCGAATAGGGGAGCGGTTAGCGCGCTGCCTAGTAAAATCGCCGATACGAATTGTTTTTTCAGTCCCATGGTTGTATGTATTAATAGGGACAAAAGTAGGAAAAATAACGGGATTCACCGAGGAAAACGCCCGATTCGTCGAATTCTTTTTGATCGTTTTAAACCTTCGGCCTACCTTTGTGTCATAGTAATAGCTCGTGAGAGTGAAAGCGAACCGGTTGTTCATCATAACCGGGAAATAGGTAAACATTAAGTCAAAGGGCCGCCGTCTGGATAAGATGCGGCCCTTTTGATTTATTCGGACTTGAGGTTGTTTACGGGATTGTCGTGGGTGGTACGGAATACGTTATATCCGGAAACCGCCAGTATGACGGTGAGTACCAATACGCCTCCTCCCACGAATAGATACCAGGATAGCTGGATCTTTTCCGAGAATTGCTCTTGCCATTTCTGGGAGATATAGAAAGCGATACCGCAACCAAGTAAGATGGCCGGCAATGCCATGGTGATGATATCTTTCAAGAAAATATGGAGTATGTCTTTTACCGTGGCTCCGTTAATCTTGCGGATCGCCATTTCTTTCCGGCGACGGTTCACCTCGTCGTTCGTGTATCCGATCAATCCGATGAAGACGATCAGCAAGGTGACGATGCCACCGATCATGACGGAGTCACGGAATTTCCGGGAGGAGGTGTATCCTTCCAGCATCTCGCTCTTGAAGGAGATCACGTTGAGTTCTTTATCCGGGATGAGTTGCCCCATTAGATCCTGCGTCTTGCGTAGAGCCTCGGAAGAAAGGCTATGGTACCGAATGACCATATGTTGGGCCGCCCCTTTCGTATAGAACATGATCTTGGCTCGCGGATCTTCTCCCGCTATGGAGCCTAGGCGGAAATCCTCGAACACGCCCCGGATCGTGAAGAGAGGCATCGACTCGGACTTGGTATCGTGTCCGGTTATTTGTACCGTCTTGCCCACGGCTCCATCCTTCCAGTCGGCGAAAGGTTTCATGTATTCAATGAAATTGCGGCTCACCAGTATCTCTTGCGAGGAGGTGGTATTCTCTGTGAAGTATTGTCCTTCTACGATCGGGATTTCTAATACGTTCAGGTAATCGTTTCCTACGTCGTAGAGGTCGGCGATGTTGAATAGTTCCCGGTCGTCTCCCGGAAGATAGACGTTATTGCCCGAGGCTCCCCAGAAAGGAAGGTTATAGCAAGTCGTGATGGCGTCTACCTCGGGCAATCTCTGGGTTTCCTCGATCAGTTTGGCACGCCCCGTGGAGTCTACGGCGCCGATATACACATAGGCGAGGTTCTCGGGATTGTATCCCGGATGATCATTCACCATATGGTCGTATTGCTTGCCTACCACTAGCAATAAGGAGGCGAGGAAGCTGATTGCCGTGAACTGGAAGAACAAGAGTCCCAGTTTCCAAAGGCGGCGTGCTTCACGAATACTCCGGAAAACAGCCGCTACAGGAATGCGTCCTAAGAACCAGCCGGTAGCTATGCCCGTAGAGATAAGTACGACTATGACCGTGAGGCATATCGCCCACATACCCGTGGATAGGAATAACGATCGGACTCCCGTGCCGATCAGCTCCTTTATAATTCCTTGAAATCCTAGGATCAAAAGTACGACCAGCGCTAGCGCGACGGTGACGTGGGTCCCTACCTCGGACAACGCCATACCTTGGATATCCTTACCGCTCGCCCCGTAACATTTGCGTACGGCCATCTCTTTCGTGCGGTTCACGATGGAGGAGATCACGATCAATATATAGTTCATTACGGCGGTGAAGATCAATACGAAGGCGATGAACGAGAGGATCAAGGCCATACGTTTGGCCATATCGTCCTCCATATGTACGTTGAGTAGTTTGTGGAAGGTGAAGGTCAGTTCCACGCCGGCTTTCTTAAGGTCGTTTACGGGGAAATGCTTGTCGATCATCTGTCTCATTCCCGCTTCCAACTGGGCCTCTGTCGTACCCGGTGATACCTTGACATAACTTTGGTAGCGGTCGTTTCCGGTTAACATATGGGTTCCGTCCCACATGAACTTGCTGATGGAAGAAAGGGATACGATAATGTCATAACTCTGTTCGGTGTTGTCCGGTAGTTTCTTGAATACGCCGCCTATCGTGAGGGCTTGTCCCGGCGCGTCGTCAATCTCGAAACGTTTTCCCATCACGTTACCGCCGATACGTTCGGCGATCTCGTCGGATACGAGCACGTACATGGGTTGGGAGAGAACTTGCTTAGGGTCTCCGATGAGCATGGGGCGGGGCAATACGTCGAAAAGACAACTGTCCGCTAGGATGAAGGTCGCTTTGAGCCGATGCTTGTTGTCGGACATCGTAAAAGGGGAGTTTCCCCGGAAGTACGTATAGCGTGTGGCGGCCTCGATCTCCGGTGTCTCTTGTTTCAAGAGGGGGATTACTCCGGCGGGCGTTTGCCCGTGGTCGCCCACTTCCCCGTTCATGAAAAATTTCTCATATACTCGATAGATCCGGTCTCCGTCCGGATAGAAGTTATCGTAGGTGTTCTCGAAGTGGACTTTAGCGATCAGCACCAAGCCGATGGTCAGTCCTATACCCAAGGAGATAATCTTCATTACATTGTGTTGCCCTCTCTTAAAAAGGGAGCGAATTGCGATCCCGATGTTTTTCATATTGTTATTGTATTATTTTCCGGTAAGATAAAATCAAATACCGTGCCATTGTGTTTATGTGGTTGAAAAACAGAGGGGTGAGTAGCGTATGATTATTTATGAGTGTCCAATAATTGGACAAGGGTGTCCAGATTTTGGACACCTTTGTTTAATACCTTTTCTCAATAGAGGCTCCGGGGAAATAATGCGTGAGGATTTTCCGGTACGAATACCCTTTGGCTCCCATCACGGCGGCTCCGATCTGGCAAAGCCCCACGCCATGTCCCCATCCGGCTCCCGTTAAGATGAAGCGGGAGGGGATATCGAGGCGGATATCCTTCTTATCGACAACAAAGGCCGAGCTGTATAGATGCGTCTCGGACAATGTCCGGCGTATCTCAAGCTCTTTGCCGATGGTGAACGAACGGCGTACCCCTACGATCTTGAGTTTCGTGATACGTCCGGACGAACCTCTTTCCAACGGTACGAGATCGATGATCGGCCCGAAATCCATACCCGTTTTCCGGTGGATCAACCCCGATAGTTCCTCTTGCGTGTATTCTACTTTCCAACGGTAGAAATCCGTGGTCTCTTGATCGTAGTTGTTTAGCACTTGGCTAAGGATCTCCTTGTCCGTCGTATTACAGAAGGCTTCGGGTGAGGTACGTATCCATTGTTCCGCTTCCCGCTCGTCCGTCAGGTCGGGATAGGCGGGAGTCTCGCCGTCCCTCAATGCGGTAAGATAGGAGTGGGGAACCGGTTCCCAGCAATTCTCGAATTTCTCGGTCACGCCTCCGCAGCATTTCGAGAAGCGGGCGTCGCAGATCGTATCGTTATCCATCAATACCTCTCCACGGGTCTCTTTGATCACCTCCCTGACTATCGGGTTCGATGCCCGGGTAATACCTTGGTAACGCTGGCAATGGTCGTCGGCACAGACATCGAACAACTCATGGTCCTCCCGGTCGTACCAGCGGATCAAGGTCTCGTTGTCGCGGTAACAACTTTTATAGGGCGTAACCGATCCGTTCAAGCTGAAATTCTTCTCGACCTGCGCCAAGAGCCAGCTTCGCGAGATCACGGCATGGGCTTTCAGCAACTCTTTGGAAGCGTTGGCGCTCATCTCCGAGGAGATTACGCTGGTAAGGTATTCCTCCACGTCCACTTGGTTGATCGTGACGATTCCTTTATCAGTCGCCACGAGGTTCAACGCTCCCTTGAAGCGTTGATCCTCCTGTCGTTGCCAGTGAAAATCCACGCCGATCGTGACCGCCTTCAAGTCGAAAGAGGATTGCGGGCTGGTCGGCTCGAAGAATAGCTCCTGATAAAGCTTCCCATTGTACACGATCTTGCCGTTTACCCAGAGGGCACGTTGCTCGCCTATGGTGAACGTGCCGGTTTCCGTATGTACATACTCTTCGTTAAAAACAAATGAGACCGCTTTGTGGGTCATGATTCCCACATTGATTACAGGTGCTTCCATATCCTTATTCCTTTATTCTATTCTTTTTTCGCGTTCAGGGAATTAAATGTGAGGTAAGCGATCATGACAAGGTACATGACAACCGCTAGTATCTCGGCGGCATTGCTAGATGCCCATTCCTCGTTCATCAAGTTGATTCCGCCGAAGCGTAAGGCTGCGCTGACCACCCCCATCAAGGCACCGCCGGCGATAAAGCCGGAAGCCAGTAACGTACCTTTCTCCAAGCGGGCTGAGTTCAAGCTTTGGTCTTTGCTACGGCTTCCTACATACCAACTGATCGCTCCACCGATCAAAAGCGGCGTATTCAGGTCCAAAGGAATAAACATACCCAAGGCGAATGCCAACGCCGGTATCTTGCAGAAGTTCAATACGATGGCGAGGACGGCTCCGATCGCGTATAAAGCCCAAGGTGCCCCCGAACCACTCATCAACGGCTCGATAACGGCGGCCATAGCGTTCGCTTGCGGAGCGGCCAATTGTCCGGTCGTGAAACCGTACGTCTGGTTCAATATCAAGATCACGCCTCCTACCGTAGCGGCGGAAACTAGTGTGCCTAAGAATTTCCAAGTCTCTTGCTTGGCGGGTGTGCTCCCCAGCCAATAGCCGATCTTTAAGTCGGTAATGAAACCTCCCGCCATGGAAAGCGCCGTACAAACCACGCCTCCGATAATCAGGGCGGATACCATGCCGGCCGGCCCTTTCAACCCTACGGCGACCAAGATGATGGAGGCGAGGATCAACGTCATGAGCGTCATGCCCGATACCGGGTTCGTCCCTACGATAGCGATAGCGTTTGCCGCTACGGTCGTAAAAAGGAAAGCGATCACCCCGACCAACAATAAGCCGATGGCGGCATGGAACCAATTATGAAGTACGCCGAACTGGAAGAACAGGAAGGTGACGATCAGCGATACGATGATACCGATCGTTATCACTTTCATCGACAAATCCTTTTGCGTACGTATAGTATTACTCTCCACAGCGTCTCCTTTTCCTTTCAACTCGTTCGCCGCCAAGCCTACGGCTCCCTTGATGATTCCCCAAGAGTTGATGATGCCGATCACCCCGGCGGTAGCGATACCTCCGATACCGATGTGGCGGGCATAGGTGGTGAAGATTTGCTCGGCGCTCATGCTCCCGACGGTCGCCGTGATAGCGTCATTGCCGAACGTAAGTACGTCGGCGCTGAAAATGGCGGACATGGCGGGGATGATCACCAACCATACCAAGAATGAACCGGCGCAGATGATCAAGGAGTATTTTAATCCGATGATGTAACCCAGACCTAGCACGGCAGCGCCCGTATTGACTTTCAATACGATCTTGGCCTTCTCTGCCAGTATCTCACCGGCTCCGACGATACGGGTACTGATCGTCTCGCCCCACCAACCGAAGGTGGCGATGATGAAGTCGTACAAACCACCGATTAATCCGGCGAATATCAAGGGCTTCGCTTGGCTTCCGCCTTTCTCGCCGGAGACGAGTACTTGCGTGGTTGCCGTAGCTTCCGGGAAGGGATACTTACCGTGCATGTCGGATACGAAATATTTACGGAACGGGATTAATAGCAAGATCCCGATGATACCTCCTAACAAGGAACTCATGAAAACCTCGAAGAAATTGACCGTGATCTCCGGATATTTGTCTTGCAGGATATAAAGGGCGGGCAAGGTGAAAATGGCCCCCGCCACGATCACGCCGCTACTGGCCCCGATAGACTGGATGATGACGTTCTCTCCCAAGGCGTTCTTCCGCTTGAATCCGCTGGACAACCCTACGGCGATGATAGCGATCGGGATGGCGGCCTCGAATACTTGACCGACCTTCAGGCCCAGATAAGCGGCCGCCGCGCTGAATATCACCGCCATGACCAATCCCCAAAGGACGGACCAAGGCGTAACCTCCGGATAGTGTTTGTTGGGAGACATAAGAGGCTTGTAGCTTTCCCCTTCTTTTAATTCTCGGTAGGCGTTTTCTGGCAGCCCGGTTACCTTTTCTTCATTTTCTGGTTTCACGATATTAAAATGTTAGATTATAAGTTCGTAATAGCTCCACCAAACGGGTGTTGGGTGACAAATTTATGTTTTCTGGCTGAGACATGCAAGGATTCTTTAGAATAGTTAGGGCAACCGTACCCAAATTATCTATATGAATTCTTGCCCAGTAGCGTATGAATTCTTGTTCGCATGCTGTATAATTCTACAAACCACGGCGTGATCTGTATAGACCAAGTCGTGGAATATACAAATCACGTCGTGGTCTGTACATCCCACGGCGATCATTTGGAAATAGATCAAGTAGTAAGTATGTTTGTATATGGCAAAAAGAATGTTTATTACTTGAGGACATGAACAATTATACCTAGAGCAGTTATAGTTGTACATATCAAGCAAGAGATGTGCGACTTGAATGGGATGGGGGAGAAGCCGAGTAAATAATTTGAGGTTTATCGTTAATTCGTAAATTCTTTCTATTTTTGTAGTCAAATACAGAAAGTAGATGAATCAAAGATATCCTTCAGCCTTGTTGGAAAATGCCGTGAATGAATTGGCTTCCTTGCCGGGGGTGGGGAGGAAGACAGCGCTCCGGCTAGCGCTTTATATGTTGCGCCGGGACGTCGGCTATACGGAAAACTTCGCCGCGGCCTTGGTCGCCCTCCGTCGAGACGTGAAGTACTGCAAGGTCTGCCATAATATATGTGATGATGAGGTTTGCTCTATTTGCGCCAACCCCAGCCGTGACCATTCCTTGGTTTGCGTGGTAGAGAATATCAAGGAGGTGATGGCGATAGAGAATACCGGGCAATTCCGTGGCGTATACCATGTGTTGGGCGGGATCATCTCGCCGATGGATGGTATCGGACCGGGAGACTTGCGTATCGACAGTCTGGTGCGACGTGTGGCCGAAGGTGAGGTGAAAGAGATCATCTTAGCGTTGAGCACTACCATGGAAGGCGATACGACTAACTTTTTTATTTACCGGAAGCTATCCGGTTACGATGTGAGGATCAGTGTCATCGCACGTGGCGTATCTATCGGTGACGAGATCGAGTATGCCGACGAGATCACCTTAGGACGATCCATTATCAATCGTACCGAGTTCAATCTCACCTCTTCTAATTCATAAATCATAACTCATAATTAATATCCGGAATGACCTACGAAGAAACCAAGTTGTCCGTTATCATCGTTAACTATAACGTGAAGTATTTTCTGGAGCAATGCCTCTATTCTGTCCGTGCCGCCGTAACGGGGATGGACGCCGAGGTGTTCGTGGTGGATAATAACTCGACGGATGGATCTGTCGAATATCTCCGGCCTAAGTTCCCGGAGGTGGTTTTCATTGAGAATAAAGATAATCCCGGTTTCGCCAAGGCCAATAATCAGGCGATTCGCCAGTGCACCGGTGAATACGTGTTATTGCTGAATCCCGATACCGTGGTGGGAGAGGAGAGCCTCCGCAGCCTGTGCTTCCAGATGGATGAGGATCCGGAGATCGGGGCTATCGGCGTGAAGATGCTGAATGGGCACGGGGTATTCTTGCCGGAGAGCAAACGGGCTTTCCCTTCGCCTTGGGTGTCGTTCTGCAAGATATTCGGTCTTTCAAAGCTGTTTCCTAACTCTCCTGCATTCGCACGTTATAGCCTGCCGTATCTGGATAAAGAGCAGACGCATAAGGTGGAGGTGCTGGCGGGTGCGTTCATGTTGCTTCGCCATGAGGCGTTGGATAAGGTCGGCTTGTTGGATGAGTCGTTCTTCATGTATGGGGAGGATATCGATCTGTCTTATCGGATCGTGTTGGGAGGCTATAAGAACTTGTACGTGCCGGAACGGATCCTGCATTATAAGGGGGAGAGTACGAAGCATGGTGACTTGAGGTACATAAGGGCTTTTTACGGCGCCATGTTGATTTTCTATAAGAAATATTATCCGGGGTCCGGCTGGTTGATGCGGATACTGATCCGGTTGGCTGTCCTGCTGAAAGCTTGCTGGGCGACGATTTCAGCCCCTCTACGCAAGAAGGCTAAAGCGGTTAAGCATCGCCGCCTTTTGATCTTGTGTAGGGAGGATCATTTTGAGGAGGTAAAGGCCGTTTGCCTGAAAGCTATGCCGGATCTGGAATTCGTGAATCTCTGGGATTTGGACGTGGAGCGTGTGATGGATGCTATCTGTCGCAAGAACCAGATGAAAGGCTTTACGGACTACGCTTTCTGCTTCCCCGATGCCCGTTACGAGCAGATGCTCTTGTTTATGGACAAGCTCGTGAACAAGAAAGCGGTTTACCATATATATACGAAGAAGAGTGGTCGGCTTGTTTAAGTAATCCTTGGGTAAATATGTTATTGTCGAATGATAGAGTCCGTTTGAGGGCATTGGAACCAGAGGATCTGGAGTTGTTGTATCGTTGGGAGAATGATCCGGAGTTATGGGAAGTAGGGAATACCTTGGCTCCCTATTCCCGTTATATATTGAAGGAATATATAGCGGGTAGCGACCGGAGTATCTATGAGTCTCGCCAACTTCGCTTCATGATCGAGGAATGCGATACGGGGACTTGCGTGGGGATCGTGGACTTATTCGATTTCGAGCCGCACCCGAACCGGGCGGCTTGCGGTATTATGCTGGACCGTAGGTATCAAGGACGTGGCTTCGCTATGGAAGCGTTAAGACTATTGATGGAATACGCTTATACGTTTTTGAAGCTTCATCAACTTTATGTGCATATTCCCGTGGCGAACGAGCCTAGCAAGAAATTATTTACCCGTCTGGGATTTGTCGAGGCGGGGACGCTTAAGGACTGGATCAGGACACCGGATGGTTATTCCGATGTCTGCATAATGCAGTTAATTTAAATACGGGTCCTTCGGATATTTTGTCCAAGTTTTATAATCATTGCCTAATAATTCTACGGAATCTTTCCAATAGCCCTCCCCATCGGCAGACAGGATATTATCGGTGGTGATATGGCTTACGGCCCACGAGTTCCGTTTGATTTCATGGTTTAATTGCCCTTCGGTCCATCCGGAGTATCCCAAGAAAAACTTCACTTTCCCATCGATTGGGTGCCCGTTGAGGATGTATCGTTTCAATGCGTTGAAATCCCCGTCGAAATATAAATAATCATTGATCTTTAATGCGTCCGGAATGATATTATCCCCTAAGGAATGAATAAAGAACAAACGGTTGGGGCTGACCGGCCCCCCCAGATAAATCGGTATCTCCGGAAATTCGGCAAACTCCTTGAAAAAAGAGTTTACGATAAGATCCGTTTTTTTATTCAAGACAAATCCCATCGATCCGTGTTCCGTATGCTCTATTAATAATACGACGGAACGTTGGAAATAGGCATCTTGTAAAAAAGGCTCGGCAATCAGAATACTTCCTTGAATAGGAAGGACATCGTTATGTGTTATTTTAAATATATTTTTATAAGATGCCATGATCGTGAATGTTAGGTTGTTACTAATTCACCGACAATATAAGGCGTTTTTTAATAAGAAGCAAATGAAAAGCCCGGGATTCAAGTTAATAAACGTGAACCGACCGGGCTTATTGTTAATTTATGCTTGATGATTTTCCTCGAATAATCTCAGTCTTTCGTCCAGCAAATCATATTGGTGATCTTTTATGAAAGAGGTACAAGCCCGTAGTCCTTGTTGGTTACTGCCTGTGGTACTTAATGATATGGCGCTTACTCCGTAATAAACCAGCTCTTCCATCAATTGTCCGCCGGTCATTCCCGGGTAACCGATCGTGAAATAGAAACCGTCGGCTATCGGTTGGTCCAGATCGTGATCATAAACGATTGTGAAACCATGATCCGTAAAAATCTTCTTTAGTTTCTCCGCTCGGCGTCCGTATTCTTTCACTTGCGAGACAAAGTCGAACGTACCGTCCGCGGCGGCCTTGAACATGGCGGCTAAGGCGAATTGGGCCGAGTGGCTGGTTCCGGAAGATAGGGCGTATAAGACACGGTGGATATATACCGTACCGAACGTACCGCCTCCATAACGCTGAGTCAATCCCGGATAGGAGCGATGGTAAAGTTTATTGGAGATCGCTGTCACGCCGATACGCTGTCCGGCATAGCTGAACGCTTTGGAACCGGATATCTGCATGATATAATTATCGGTATAACGGGCTACGCTCGCTTGGTAAGGAGGCTCGAAAGGACATCCGAGGTCCTTGCGGAAATCCATGGCAAAATAGGCGAGGTCCTCTATGACGATCACGTCGTATTTGTTGGCCATCTCGCCGATGATCTTCAACTCCTCATCGGTGAGGCAGAACCAAGCCGGATTGTTCGGGTTGGAATAGATCATCGCGGCAATATTGCCTTTGGAAAGATGCGTTTCCAAGGCCTCACGCAATCGCTCGCCACGGTATTCGTATACGTCGAACGACTCATATTTATAGCCCATAACGGCTATTTGCTGTTTCTGCACGGGGAATCCGGGGTCGATAAACAAGATGGTGTCTTTTCCCGGCGTACATTGTCCGGCCGTAAGGAAAGAGGCGTATGTGCCCTGCATGGAACCGGTTACGGGTACGCAACACTCCGGGTCTATATCTATATTTATAAACGCCTTGATAAAGCGGGAAGCTTGCTTTTTCACTTCGGGAGTTCCGTTGATGTTCGGGTAGATAGACGCTATACCGCTACGAAGGGCTTCGATCTCAGCGTCTACGCCTACTTGAGCGGCTTTCAAGCCCGGTACGCCCATTTCCATATGGATGAACTCGGTTCCCGTTTCTTGTTCCAATTGCGTGGATATGGCAACTACCTCCCGGATAGTCGCTTTCCCAAAATCGGGAAGTCCAAAGCCATCGATAATCCGTCTGGCTGTCTGATAGTCTACAGGAGTATTTTTCATGCTAGTGTTAATTATATATGAGGGACAAAAGTATGAAATTTATCGATTTGTTCTAATTTTTTCATCCTAAACTATTGCTAATTCAAAAAATCCACCTATCTTTGCACCGCAATTCAACGGAATAGCGATAAAGAATAACATTTTGGTCTGGTAGTTCAGCTGGTTAGAATACATGCCTG
Organism: Parabacteroides sp. AF27-14; assembly: GCF_003635425.1. Taxonomy (NCBI): domain Bacteria; kingdom Pseudomonadati; phylum Bacteroidota; class Bacteroidia; order Bacteroidales; family Tannerellaceae; genus Parabacteroides; species Parabacteroides sp. AF27-14. The sequence continues at coordinate 8,826 of NZ_QTLZ01000005.1, read as the reverse complement.
TCACGCATGGGGTCGCGGGTTCGAGTCCCGTCCAGACCGCTTTTTATTTCTCCTTCCTCTTTTTAAATTTTCCTTTAATACATATTTTAGTACGATATCATCCGGTTCGATGGATTTTGCCTGATGGCATGAGGTTGTTATATTGGGAATGTTTATCTTTGAGACCAATAAAACAGATAGCCTTATGGAGAATCTAATAAAGATCGATACCGTTGATCAATACAACAAGATGTTTGGCTTGGAGACGTTGCACCCATTGGTGAGCGTGGTAGATTTATCCAAGTCCGAGACATGGCCTACTAATTTCCGGGTTAATTATGGTATATACGGACTTTTCCTGAAAGATACGAAATGCGGGGATATTCGGTATGGGAGGCAATATTATGATTATCAAGAAGGAACCGTAATAGGATTCGCTCCCGGGCAGGTGACGGGTATTGAGCTTAAGGATGGGACCCGGCCTTTGGCGCATGGGTTGCTTTTCCATCCGGACTTGATCCGTGGTACGGCTTTGGGACGGGACATCAAGCGTTATTCTTTCTTCTCCTATGAATCAAACGAGGCGTTACATCTCTCTGAGGAAGAGAAGGGGATCTTCGTGGATTGCCTGAGGAAAATCCAGATCGAGTTGGAGCACTCCATCGACAAGCATAGCAAACGGCTGATCGCGATGAATATCGAGTTGCTGCTCGATTATTGCCTGCGTTTTTATGACCGTCAGTTTACGACCCGTGCGGAGACGAATAAGGATGTGTTGGTGAGGTTCGAACGATTACTGGATGAATACCTGCAAAGTGATCTGTTAAGACAGGAAGGGCTACCTACTGTACGGTATTTCGCCGAGAAGATTTGTTTGTCCCCGAACTATTTCGGTGATCTGATCAAGAAAGAAACAGGGAAAACTGCCCAAGAAAATATACAAGACCGGATTATTTCCTTAGCGAAAGAATGGATATTAGGGACAAACAAGACCGTCAGCCAAATCGCTTACGACCTAGGATTCCAATATTCCCAGCACTTCAGCCGCATATTCAAGAAGACCGTGGGGTGTACCCCGAATGAATATCGGAAATCCCAGATGTCGTAATCGGTGTTACGGGTTATTGGATGTATTTTATGACCTTGGCGGGAACACCTCCCACGATGGCATTGTCCGGTACATCTTTAGTAACTACCGAGCCGGCTCCGACTATAGCGTTCTCGCCAATGGTTACGCCGGATAGGATCGTTGCGTTCGAGCCTACCCAGACATTCTTTTTCAAAACGATCGGGGCAGGGTAGGTAGTGCTCCGGTCTTCGGGGGCGAAGCCGTGGTTGAGGGTGGCAAAGACCACGTTATGCCCGATCTGGCAACCGTCGTCCAGTGTCACCCCGCCATGATCTTGAAAATGACAGCAAGCGTTGATGAAAACGTTCTTGCCTACCGTGATATTCTTCCCAAAATCCGTATAGAACGGGGGGAATACACGAAAAGACGGATCGACCGGCTTATTAAACAAGCGGGATAACAGCTCACGGATTTCCTCGGGATCGTGATATGAGCCGTTTAACTCGAATGTCATGCGCCTGGCCTCATCGCTCATCTCGTTCATAAACTGATGGATCTCGTCTCCTTTAAGAGGCTTTCCTGTTTCTACGTACTTCAAGAATTCGTTTAGTGTCATAATTGCTATTTTAATAAGTTCTACTTCTTGGTTTGTTTATCCCTTTTCGATTGCAACGGCAAAGATCGATGAAATCCAGAGAAACTTTTGTAGATGGATTACAGGAATTATGACCTAAATTACATTCACCGATTCTCCAAGGCCTTATATTTCTCAATCAGTTTCTTGACCGTGACAGCGTCCGAGACCTCTTGCTTATAGGTAGTCGGGTTATAATAGGCCTCGAGGAAACTGTCTGCACCGGACCAGACTGTCTCGATAATTCCTTGGAAATGGCGAGACATTTCCGGATTTGAATGCTGGCGGAAATGGATCATATCATCTACCTGTTGAAGCGCTATCTGAGGTTTACGCCAAGGGCATGTAGCAACGTCGAAGCCTTTCATGGCAAAGTAAACAGCGGTTTGCTCGGCACGCTCATAATGCCAGTCGCAGATAAAAACATCTTTCGGGATCAAGTCGATCGCACGGTAGGTATTGTTCATGCTAGCTTCCCAAGCGCCGATCCCGGTAGTCTTGCCATCGATCAGGCGGTCTCCCCATATCATCAATCGTTTGCCTTGTGAGGCTAAGTGGTTTTGTATTTTAGTGACCTCACCGGCATATAACTCAGCCTTGTCATGTCCGCCACAACGGGCGCAACTATCATGTCCGATATAAAAGACCTCGTCCATCCCTGCATGGAATAATTGAGTCTCGAAAACATCCGTCAACTCGTCTACTAAAGCGAATACGATTTTATGTACTTCCGGATGAAGTGGGCAGTAACTTTTACAATAAAGCCCGTCTGAGTTGGGCCAACCCGTATAGTTCTTGGTATCCACGTGTGGCGTCTCGTCGAACTCCGGATACTCACGTAATAAAGCGTAGGTAGTCTCAGCCCATGATTGATGCCCCAAGAGATTGATCTGGGGAGCGATACGTATTCCGTTATCCCGGCAAACCTTTACGATCTTTTTCACATCCTCTCGTGTGAGTGGGGTCGGATCCCTCAGTTCTGGATGGGACTCATAGGCATAATTCCAGTCTACCCGTAGAATCAACAAGTTGAAATGACTGGGAGCCAGTTCCTCTTGGACGAACTTCAAGAATAGATCCAACTTCTGCGCGGATGGAGCGGCGATGGCCAAGCCTCGTACGGGCATGATACTATCTAAACGGTTTGTCTCTGATTGGGCGGAAACTTGGGCCGAACCTATAGCCCATATAAGCAAGAATAGTCCGATAATCTTTTTCATATAGTGATATGTTTTAATGTTTAAATTTTTAATTTGATGTACGCTTTCGAAGATCATCACGCACATCGTGACAGCCCGGAGGATGTCGATGGCTATGTTACGTTGCGTAAAATCTATTGGTTGATCGCTCATAATATATTTAGATTAAAGGTGAATTTAATACAAGACAAATATAATCAATAAGAGACATATCATTACATTTGTGCCTTATAAATATGAATAATAATTAAAAATGATAGACATGATAAGACAATTGATTTATTGGGTTCTCCTGCTTTTTGTTTGTATGGGTGCCCATGCCCAATTCCGGGTGACAGCCCATCAAGAGGGTTGGGACCGGATTCCTCCGCAAGCGCAAAAAGACGGCTTTTGGTTTCAACAATCCGTTTTAGCGAATATGGATGATGACACCGCTATGGAGGAGGTCATGCTTTTCGGGCGGGATAATGGGCATTACCCTACTTTCGACCTGTTTAAGTTTTATTACGTGATCGTGGATAATTATACGAGAGAGATCCAATATATATCGGATGAGATCTATGTGACAGATAAATATACGCTTACGGTGGAGGATCGCAATAATGACGGGATCTCCGAGTTATATATCGATTATTTCAAGGATGGGAAGTTTACGGTTGATGAGCGAGGATATAATTTGCGAACCACCCGTTGCTACGACCGTATCGAATGGAGCCCCGAGAGTGAAAAATTTAACCCCCAACAACCATGAGAAAGTATATCTATTTTATAGCGCTTATCTGTTGCGCCTTATCAGCCTCAACCTCTTACGCCCAGAAAAAGGTGATAAAAACGATGATGATCGCCGGGCAAGATGGCAGTCATTATTGGCGAGGTGCTTGCGAGGTCATGAAGCAGATCTTAGAGAACAGTGGAATGTTTAAGGTGGATTTCGTCTTTACCCCGGATTTCGGAGGAGATATAAATACCTTTAAGCCCGATTTCGCTAAATATAACTTGGTCGTTGTTAATTACGGAGGTGAAGTCTGGCCCGAGCCTGTCCAAAAAGCTTTCGAGAACTATGTAGCGGATGGTGGTGGGGTCGTGATTATCCATTCCTCCGTGGTACCTATGGCCGGTTGGAAAGCGTACAACGAGATAATCGGCATGGGAGCTTGGGAGGGGCGAAACGAGAAAGACGGTCCTTACCTGTATTGGAAAGAGGGCAAATATGTATACGATTATACACCCGGTTATGCGGGTTATCATGGCTTGCAGCATGAGACGATCCTAGAGCATCGTGCGCCGGAGCACCCTATTTTGAAAGGTCTGCCTATAAGATGGAAACATTTTAAGGACGAGATTTATACCCGCTTGCGTGGTCCGGTACGGAATGTGGAGATATTGGCTACCGCTTATGAGCGTGGACGCCATGAACCGTTGATGTGGACGGTGAAGTGGGGGAAGGGGCGTGTCTTTGTCGATCTGTTGGGGCATTGCGGCAATGACCCGAATATGATTTACTCGATGGAGTGTACGGGTTTTCAGGTAACCTTACTAAGAGGGGCTGAATGGGCAGCCACCGGGGAAGTGACGCAAGAGGCCCCTCGGGATTTCCCATTGGAAGATACCTGTACGCTCCGTCCGGAATTCAAGGCTCCTTTCCATGCGACGAATTAAATGCCTTAATAAGATGGTGTCTTTCGACAGAATAATCAAATTGACAAATTGTAAAGTTAAGTCCCGGAGAATCGATTTTTCCGGGACAAAGTACGGCTCGCTCCTAAATACGCAAGAAAAAATCAGTAATCGTTTGTTAAATAGATAGATGTCAAAAAACAGCCTTTCATTCTAGCGAAATTAGTTCATCGTAATTCATATCTTATGGGTTGTTTGGGCTATCTCATAGGGTTACGATGGGGAAATGATAGGGTTATGATGCCTATTCATGACAGTTCATAACCCTATTCATGACTGCTTTCGATGCCCAACGTGACTATTGGCGTTGCCTAACACGACTAGTTGCGTAGGCTTTCATGATCTATCGTGTATAAAAAGCGGCCTTTTTGAGTAAAAAGCGCCATATATAGCTATCCTCTTTCCTCTACTTGGCAATCTCTCTCAAAAGGTTGTGTTACAAGATACGCCTTATATCTATTAAAAAGACAGGATTAGATCGTATATTTGTCATTCGTTCATTAAAGTCATTGGTTATGTCAAATCAAGAATATATCAAGATCGAGGGAGCTTATGAGAATAACTTGAAACATATCTCTCTGGATATTCCGAAGAAGCAAATCACTATATTCACCGGGGTCTCGGGTTCCGGAATGTCTTCGTTGGTATTGGATACCATCGCCGCCAGTTCACGCCGGGAGTTGAATGAGACGTTCCCCAGTTTCGTGCAGCAATACCTGCCCAAATATGGCCGTCCGCGTGTAGACCGGATCGGGAATCTGCCGGTCGCTATCGTGATAGACCAGCGGAAGCCCGCTCCCAACGCCCGTTCTACGGTGGGGACTTATACGGATATCTATTCTCGCTTACTCGTCATACGAGATATTCCCTAATTCCTTAATCTTCGAATCTCCGACTTGATGCGTGAATAACTCGATCAATTGAGCGGGCGTTAATGTCATCTGAGGCGAGAACTCGGAGGAATCCATATAACTTAATAAGCTATGGTATAATTGACGGGCTTCCGGGTATTCTTGTTGGGTTTCCAAGTCTGTCATACAGATTAATAACTTACCCGGGCCGACATTGAATTCTTGGATCATCCCTAATTTATGGTTACGCTCCACGTTATCGATCACTTGTACGATCGGCCTGTAATTATCCGGAAGCTGGTCCAGTATCAACGGATGGCTATTCTTTATCATCGTGAACCATTGCCAGTTTGTATGGAAATCCGTCGGGAAATGAGTGAAAGCCGGATGAGAGGGATTCATTAATAATCCGAGGGTACCCGGAGAGACCGGTTTCTTTACCCATTCGCAGATGGACTTAAACATCCGGTAATTCCAGTAATCGGTCTGGAATAATCCGTCTACCGTCACGTTCTTGTAAGTCTTGGCATCCGGGAACCACAATACTTTCGCCCCGTTCGCCAATAAGTTCTCGGTCTGTTTATCCCATTTCTTAATAACATTGATATCCGTAGGGATTTGCACGTTATTATGTTCCGGATAAATCCATAACGGATAATGATTGTGATAATCCGTGCCCTCGATCGCCAGCCGTAAAGTATAGGTCTCAGCCTCTTGAATGGCAGGTAAAGCGATATTTAATGGGCCTACCTCGGCCAACATCCCTTGATTGATTTGCAGCGGTATGTTGTTTTGGGCGATTACTTGATCTTGACCATTTGTCAAGGTCCAAGTTAGATGTTTCCCTTTTAAAGCGGTAGGTGTATAGTTCGCTACCTTGATGGAGCCTTTGAGCGCCTCATTCCCGGAGTAACAGAATTTAGGCAGGAGAGCCAATAATACGACATCATCGCAAGACTCTTTCCATTCCTCGGCGGTTATCAAACCCTTATTATCCATAAAAGCGTCTAAGATACCGACTAACGCCGTGCCCTGTCCCGGATAATCCTGTAAATCCAATAATTGGAAGCCGGCCATTCCCGGAGTACGGAACGCCATTTCCATCTCGGCCCGGTAAAGTTGCGCCATCCATTTACCGGAAGCCTTGAAGAAATCATCCGCTTGTCCGGCCATACCGGACTCACCCAGTCGTTTGCGGAATATCTCCAGATTCCAAGGTTTTAGTGCCCCGGTATATTTTTTGATTTCCTCATAATTCGGATAACATTGGAATTGCCCGGTCTCGTGTCCGATGATAGGCAATGAACATTGTTCGATAGCGGATTCGAAATTCATGACCGAGTTTGGATAGGTATGGTTGATATAACCGCCGTCCTCCGCGTCTGCGAAAGAGAAGGAACCCCGGGTATGGTTGCTGAATACGTTAGCGCCGGGGGCTCGACAGGTCGTGAAGTAATCGTCACCCGCCGCAGGGCCGTTGAAGCCTAGATAGTCATTCGATCCAGATGCGTATAAATGCCGTCCGTCCTCACTACGGAAACGGGCGATCATGTCTACCATCGCTTCTTGATCCCCGGAAAGCTCGTTGCCGATCGCCATCATGACGAAAGAGGCGTGATTCCCATAAGCCTCCTGTATTTGTAATCCTTCTTTGGTGAGGAAATGGATCAAAGTGGTATCGCCCTTTTCCATCTTTCCCCAGAAAGGTAGTTCCGGTTGGAGGTAAAAACCTTCGATATCGGCCGCCTCGAAACAAGCTTTAGGAGGACACCATGAATGGAAACGGCAGTGATTGATACCGTATTCCTTGGCGATCCGGAAATAGCGTCTCCATGCTGCGGTATCCATCGGTACATGGCCTGTAAGCGGGAATACGCAAGCATCGTGTTTTCCACGAAGGAAGGTGGTCAATCCGTTGATGTTGAATTGTGTTCCTTCTGCTTTGAAATCTCTTAACCCGAAAGTAGTACTTTGGCTATCTTGGATATTCTCTCCTTGGATGTTCGCTGTCAAGCGATACAAGGTAGGGGAGAACTCGCTCCATTCCAAGGCGTCATCACCCATTGGTATTTGGAATACGATCTCATCTTGTTGAACTACGATATTCTTATTGAATTTGATATGGTGCTCTAAGCCTGTGTTGAAAGCCTCCATCTCTATTTGAACGGCGGCTACTATCATTTGCTCGAATGGATTTGAAAGCTTTATTTTTACGTCCACCGTTTTTTGATCCGCATGTGGATATACTTGTATCCGGCGGATATGGAATTGTGGACGGGCTTCCAATTTCAGGTCTCCGATAATACCGTTCCAGTTTGTCTGCGTGGATTCCGTATAAGCGTGTGAATTGTCCAATAATTGGGGTGGAACGCTCAAACCGTTATCGACTAGAATAGTCAAGTGATGCTTCCCAGCCCGGAGATATGTGGACAGATCGTATTCTTGAGGGGTGGAAATATGGTCGGATGAACCGACATATATGCTATCTACCCATATTTGGGTCGGTTTTGTTCGCTCCAAGATTAACCAAATGCTCTTGCCTTCCCAATTCTCTGGAATCGTGATCTCTTTCTGATACCAAGCCTTACCTTGATAGCGGAAGGGCCTAGACAAATGAGTTGTCTCCTCCTTATCATTGTTAGGGTATCCTTTTTGGTTGGTGTCCGTGGTACCCGGTAATTGAACTTGCTCGGTGACATCTGTTGAATCCAATCGTAATTCCCAGCAACCGGCAAGCGATAATTCCTCTCTACTCTCTTTGGGAGTTTGGCATGCGAATAGCATGAGCATAAGTGGAATACTCCAAAATCTCTTCATGGTAATGTTTTTACTCTAAATATGGTTTACTTAATTAATAGTGTACAAAGGTAGTATTTTTGGCTTTTTTATTAAGGAGAAGATATGAAAAAAGAAGAAGATTTTGTTATGGGCCTGTCCATCTACATGGCTTGTCTGCGTGAGAAAAAACGGTATTCCACGGCGAAGAGTTATCAAGATGCCTTGAACTCGTTCAAGTGCTTTTGCGGTATGGAGGCGATTCCTTATGCCTATATTAATAGGAACAGGCTTTTGTGCTATCAGTCATGGTTGTTGGACAAGGGCCGTTCGTTGAATACGGTGTCCACCTATATGCGTCGGATTCGTCACATTTATAACTTGGCCGTGGAGGCGAACGAGGCTCCCTTTGTACCCAACCTGTTCAAAGATGTCTTCACGGGCGTTGAAAGCAAGCGGAAGAAGGTGTTGCCGCGAGAGATGCTGGAGCGTATGTTTAACGCCCCGTTGGGGGATCCGTCCTTGCGGCGTGTACAGTTGACCGTTCGGTTGATGTTCGCGTTCAGCGGGATAGCGTTTGTGGATCTCACGCATTTGAAATGGGAGAATATCCGGGATGGGATATTGCAGTATCACCGACAA
>NZ_QTLZ01000049.1:0-4665 GCF_003635425.1 Parabacteroides sp. AF27-14 | reverse complement strand
AAAGACTTAAATGTCCATCGCTCCGGCCTTGCCCAAAATAGAAGGATTATGAAGGCCGGTAATCCAACCACCCCACCAACAATACAAACGAATAAGAAGGTTAAAAAATCTTCCATATCTCCTTTTTTACCGATTATAGGTCGTTCTTGAATATAGTAGGATTCAATTCAACCGGGGATCTCCACTCTATTCGATAGTCCTCCCATAAAAAACGTTTCATCATTTGCCAATACTCGAAACATGAGACCGGGGTACGAAACCAGCTACCAGAATCAATTTTTTTATCAGAGAAGTAAGATCGTAACTTTTCCTCCAACTCCTTCTCTATGGATAAATAGGTTTCTGATTCCTCAACCGGATCATGTATTAAACCCGTGATCTGAGGTTTACAATCCCAGCTACAAGAAGCACGACCAAAGCATTTACTTGTTTTCATACCAAACTAATATCCATCATCAACTCTTTTTTCTTCACATGTTTTCATCACCATAAATATGTTACTGAGCCACGCAAGGATCTAGGCCTTTAGGCGTACCATTCAAGATATTAGAGACCTCACGACAGCCGCAATCACACACACCGATATCAGAACAATTCGCGCAATAAGCCGGATGATAGTCGCTTTGAGCAAACAGATTCCAATACGCATTGTCTGTTATCATTTCCCCCTCTAAAACATGCCCGACAATCCTTGGGGAATGATTACACGTCCGGATCTGTCCGCTTGGATCTATCGCAAAGAATCCCTTGGCGGCAGCGCATTGAGTCCCAATCCCCAGGTAACGATATTTATTGATATCCTTGATGAGGCACCTCGGGAACTCCGTCCCTACATATCCATAACATTTCCTATACGATAAGACCTCTTCCGCCGTATCAAGCATTCCATTCAATTGCTCCCTGCTCAACTCAAGCTTTTGGCGATACAGCAAACCTCGTCCCCCGGGTAAAAAACGGTTTAACAAGACTGATGAGGCCCCATTCAATAACCCTAAAGCTATCGTTTCGAATAACTCGTCATAATTTATTCTTGTCACCGTAATATTAACCGTCGTTCTAAGCCTTAATCTTTTCGCCTCCCTGAACCAACCCAATACTCCATCCGCATTATCAACCCCGGTATGATCCTTAAACGTAGCATACCCCGGTAAACTCATCGCTAAGTTCACATGGTAACGTTGGAAAAGCCGAAGATACTCATTCGTCATGAAACGTCCATTTGAGATCAAGGTAATCCCCGGATACTTGTTTCTCTTGCCACTCTGTATATGGATGTACTCAAGTATTTGAGGTAGGCAATCCTTTAGCAAGGCCTCACCTCCGGAGATAGAGAAAACCTCCACGCCCTTGTCATACAATCTGTCCACCACCTCTTTCCACGCTTGTAAATCCAGTTCCTCACCTTTGGGATATTTCCCCTCGGGAGCATACCAAGGACAGGAACAAAAGAGACATCGGTGATTACATTGGTATGTAACCTCCAACACCGCATTTCTTGGCAATCTTATAACCTGATTCCCCATGATTCTATGCCTACTATTTTCTTCAAGAAATCCAAATGTTCCACAAAACGTATACAACTGTCATCCTTGGGATAAGAGAACTCCCTATCTAACCGTCCCTCCATGTATCCTTTCCTAGAATCTTTAGGATGAAAATCTATTTTTCCCATACTATCCTTAAGATATTGAATAAGATAAAGTGCATCTTTTAAATCTCCCAATGATATGTAATCATGGCTCATTCTTACTTTCTCCCACAGAGCAAGGAAAGCTTTAAGCTCTTCTATTGAGGCCGGTATCATATTATATTTATCACTTCCAGAAATATATACAAAAAGATACATGTCAACCCCCGTTTGACAGCAAGCGGAACATAACATCATCGCCATTATATGACATTTATCGGTCCAGCCTCCTAACTCAATATTTATCAACTCTATAGTATCTTTTATATAATCAAAATCTATCTGATTCAGATGCTCCATGCTCACCATTTCTTTCCAGCATTTAGGGCATAACCAGATACCTGTCATTTCCTCTATAACGAGCAGGTCCTCTATGATAAACTCATCGTACCCATACTCTCCTTTAAGAAAAGCTAAAACTATCCTAAGTTTCTCAATAGAGGCCAATGCCACATGATACGTTTGCATACCCTTAAAGCGAATATAGAATAGTAAATCAATCCCTGTCGCTTTTTTCTCTCTCTGACTGCAAACAGAGCACACCCTTCTCACCTTCACGTCATACCCTAAATCTACCATCTCATAAATGATCTCTTGCATAATCTCAATATCATGCTCGTATTCATATCCATAGGTCTGAACTTTTACCTCCCGACCACATTTAGGACATATGAAAGAATAAAGCATATCTGGTGCGGCCGGGCTGTAGCACATGGCTCCCTCAGATCTTCTTGTCTCTATTATTGAACCAATGTCATCCCCCGCCATTTGTTTCAAGCGGACAATAAGGTTTTCACGTTCCAGACTTGGTTGTTCCTTCAATTCCTTCTCATGCTCATGCAGTATTGTTTCCAGCCACTCTCCACCGTTATCGACCTCTGGGGTTTCTGCTAGCTTACGCCGCCATTCCCTATAATCTCTTTCTCTTTCATCTTCACTTTTATATTCGATATACATTATTCCATGTTTTTAGATTGTTAATAAAAGAAATAAGACATATGTAAACTCTCACCTCAAAGTACCAAAGAGAAAATGGGGGCTGGTGTCCCCGCCGCCGCCTTCCGCATCCACTCGCAGCCTCCTCCTTTGGTGCCGCCCCGATCCACGCCAAATAAAGCCATTCGTACCCCAAATACCCCCTAAAGATCATCCTTGAATATAGTAGGATTCAATTCAAACGGGGATCTCCACTCTATTCGATAGTCCTCCCATAAAAAACGTTTCATCACTTGCCAATACTCGAAACATGAGACCGGGGTACGAAACCAGCTACCAGAATCAAATCTTTTATCAGAGAAGTAAGATCGTAGCTTTTCCTCCAACTCCTTCTCTATGGATAAATAGGCTTCTGATTCCTCAACCGGATCATGTATTAAACCCGTGATCTGAGGTTTACAATCCCAGCTACAAAAAGCATGATCAAAACATTTATTAGTTTTTCTGATATCACTCTTCATATTCAATATATATTGATATAGCGTATCAATTGTTTTTGCTTATATCCCACTATTAAACAAGGTATTAAACTATTGAATAATAATTTAATACCTTGTTCAATATATACCACAACAATGTATTTTCTTAGAGTTATTTATAAACGTATTCTGCAGAATGTTGACCATCCGTGAAGAAAAAGTAATTTTCACGCCATACATAAATAGACCTAAGATCATCCGCATCAACACAAGTATAATAAACTTTACCATCTCTCATAGCCTTATGTATGCCTTTAACATTATAGGACTGTTTATCTCCATCCATATTTACGATAAAAATCCCCATACCTGCAATTTTACCTGGAGTAAATGAGATACTTACATCAGCTTTGTAAACATAGCTATTTTCTTGTCCATTAGTATACATTTCAACCTCATTGCAATAAATGCTAAAAGTTTTCATTCCATTCATTTCCAATGTTTTATCTTGAGCATAGACAGCTAAAGACAATATCAAGAACATCAATATTGATATATTTTTCATTTTAAGAACATGATTTTACAAGTAAAACAATAATAATTATAGTTATTACAGTAGGAGCTATAGACAAAAGAAAATAAGCTCCTGCAGCTGCACCAGCCTTAGCATTTTCTTCCGCATCCTCTCCTTTAGGAGTAGCTATATAGCTTAAAAAAGCGAATATTGCAATAACACCGACTATAATCGAAATAATAGTACCCATTACAATTCCCTCCCTGTTTATACATAAAAACTAGCAGTATCAAAACCTTTCGCTTTCAACATATCGATAATATTCGATAATGGCAGGTTATTCACAATACAATTTTTGATCTCTCTTTTTACCGCAGTTTTTCCAAAAAAGCCCAATTTACCCCAAAATGAGATACACTCAATAGACCTATCCGTATAAATATCGATATACGTCATACCAAGAGCATCATAATGTCTAATTCGAATATCCATACACATACCATATATAAATCCTCCCTGTCCCCTTCGTTCGGTGGTTTCTAAATAAAAGAAGCGTGGGGACTATTGGATACTACTGCATTGAGGCCTTGGACTGCCCTTCGCACAATAATAAACAATAGCCCCACGCCTTATAAGTACATATAATTTGCCCATCTATAGATAGGTAAGTATACGACAACAAAGACGTAGGAGCATTTTGTCCATTATCCTGTGCGAATGAAAGTGTCCAAGTTTCAATGCAAGATAATATCTTAACGCTTCTACGTTATTTTCAATACACCGCAAATGTATTACATATAAAACAAAGGGCAAAGAAAATCGTAGAGAATCTTATTTAAAGCTACTCACAAAACATTTCAAGAAAACACATGAGGATATAGGGGCGGGGTTATATAGCCTAAAACGGGCTTAAAAACGCCTTATACGCCAACATGCACTATCGTATAGCAGTTTGCCGAAAAGTACGAGATTGGTAACTTGGTTGATAGTGATCGTATTAAAAATGAGAGAGGCGAAAGATACCACCTCCTCGGAAATATCCCCCACCT
>NZ_QTLZ01000048.1:4034-7361 GCF_003635425.1 Parabacteroides sp. AF27-14 | reverse complement strand
TATAAAACATACGGTCCAAATTTATCGGGCATTATTTTTTAGGCTTTTTTTCAAGACTTAACAAGTTATATAATGTACGTACGATAAAACACAATATATAGTATCCTTTTTTCCTAAATCCACTCATACCCCCTCCTATTTAAATAAAATCTGTTTTCTGTTCACCCCATGTTTTTTTAATGAAAGATGTATGAATCCCTTCGTACGATAAAGGATCGCCTGATCAAAATTCAGACAGCTTGCCACCAAGTCCTCCAATAGTCGGTTGCGATCCACCGTGTAAATGTCTACCGCCTCCCCCTTCATATGTTGCGAGCTAGGGGCACCTCCCAACAATCGGTTTAACTCTTCGCTTCGATAGCCACTCATGATATACATAGGCTGTCGATGATATATACGCAAAGGTTCCAACAACCGTACCGTTAGATTCCGTATCGCCGGTATTACCTCCGAAGGTAACGCATTATTAAGTCCAAGTTCCACCGCCATCGCACTATAAACAAACTCGTCCATACGAAAATGCTCTGTCAATCTCTTCTCATCCTTTTCCATCTTAACTCAAATTTTCAATTTTCAATCCTTAATTTTCAATTTATAAGAGTAGTCCACCCCAAACAACGCACCGGCAAACGTACAGATCTCCCCAAATGCGACCAGCACGCTGTTATCTATCTCACCGGAAGGAGCCACCCAAAAACCACAGAATACTAAGGCAAGGCCGGCCACGCAAAGCAGCACGGCCATTACCAGTTGCACGTTAAATCTCACTCGGGCTATCACTATCAGAGCCACCAGCCTCCGCAGTGGCACCATCTTGGGAGATCCGTGAGTACTCCAGTGTCTTCTTCGTATCCTTCAACTCACCTCCCGGAGTGAAAATGATACGCGGCGGGCGCAGCATACTCGAATTGAAATCCTTTTTATCTGTTACACCATCACTACTCACCGAGATCCGAAAACTCCCGAAATCGCCGAACTTTACGATACGCCCCTCCTGAAGTTCCATATCTAATACGAAATTAAGGTTATCCAATACCGCCTTCACATCTGCCGACGACACCGTACTACGTGCCGAGATCAACTTACATAGCGTTTTCATACTAGAGGTACCATTCGTTTTCGACACCGCATAAAACTTTTTCTCTGAATCCTTCTCACCCGGCTTCGACGGACGCAACACCAACTTAAAACCTTGTGCCATATCTTTTAATTTTTATGGTTATATACCCCTTATGGAGCACGACACAAAGGTAAGATGGCCCAGAAGAGACGAACGTCCGTAGTTTTATCCATCAAACAAGTAATATACAACTAATTAAAAATAAAAAAGCCCAAAAATTCCCCTTTTCAAAGACAACAAAAACCTGCTATTCTTAACTAACATTCAAATCCATATCTCTTTTAAAACTCATCCGTCACCTCCCTCTTTCCGGCAAGCACCAAGACTGCTTCCGCAGAATGCCCCGCCTCTCGCAAATGAGAAGCCAAGCTACGCACCGAGTCCGGAAAATCAAACCCCATCAACAGGCAAGAGGCCATCTCCAAGGAGGAAGGAGGGGTCTCTCGATCCGTAAACTCCACGAGTTTCACTAGCTCCAACAAGAGTTCCGGACGAAATGGGGAATACAACAAATCACCACGCACCGTATACTTACGTATATAACACCGTTCGCACTCCCGGTCATGCTCCATATACTTCCGGATAAATTTACGGTACGCCCCGGGCATCTTCCTATAATAATCTCCATATCCCAAACTACACACATCCATTTTCCAAGACTCCCGCTCATCCGGCCCCAACGTTACCAAGAACGCGTCAAAATTCTTCACCGTGGGCTTATGCCCCAATCTCTCTCTCAAACGTTCATAGATCTTTTTCATCATGCGAACGCAGGGGGAATGTTTATCCCTGCGCCGCATATGGCCGGACACCGTACTTACATACGGATTTTCAAACACATATATAAAAACAGAACCGGCCTTCTAAATCCCTTTACGGGAAAAGAAGACCGGTACAAAACCTTGACCTTATATCGATTCTACAAAATCTCTATCATCCTATCTTTTCATCACAAAACCCACATGGTTCCTTCTCTTTTCTTGCAAATGCCTCTGGGGAGGCTCTTCTTTTTTGACGCTATATTTAAATCAACATTAATAGCATAGGCCCTCACGGATAAATCCATAATTTACTTTTTATTTCGCTCTATTCATCCAACACCTCATATTTAGAATGCTGGCTCTTGAACTCAGGAACGATCTCCTTCATCCGCTTCACGATCTGCATATCCCCCTCCACGACACAAGCACGTACCAAGGCATCAATCCGCAGATTGGCGTCAGCATAATCATACGCACGGACTTGGGCGATCTTGATCTTCGGATGAAAAGTAGGCTTGGAGGTCTCATCCTCATTGAGTACCTCCTCATACAACTTCTCCCCGTCTCGCAATCCCGTGAACCGGATCTCGATTCCCTTCACCCCGCTCAGACGGATCATACGCTCAGCCAGATCCACGATCCGTACAGGTTTACCCATATCGAACACGAAGATCTCGCCCCCATTACCCATCGTACCGGCCTCTAGGACTAGCTTACAAGCCTCCGGTATCAGCATGAAGAAACGAATGATATCCTTGTGCGTCACCGTAACCGGACCGCCCCGCTTGATCTGTTCCTTGAATAACGGGATCACGGAACCATTCGATCCCAGCACATTACCGAAACGAGTCGTCACGAATTGCGTACGCCCCCTCACCTTCCCATCCTTGATAGCCTGATCCAAGCTCTGCACGTAGATCTCGCAAATACGTTTCGAGCAGCCCATCACGTTCGTGGGATTCACCGCCTTGTCGGTCGATACCATCACAAACTTCCTCGTGCCATATTTCACCGCCAAGTCTGCGATCACCCGGGTACCGTCCACGTTGTTGCGGACACTCTCCTCCGGATTATCCTCCATCATAGGTACATGCTTGTAAGCCGCGGCATGAAACACGTAATCCGGACGATGCTCCTCGAACAATTCCTCCATGCGTTCACGTACACAAATATCGCTCACAACCGTATAGGATTCTATATCCGGCCACCCACGAGCCATCATCAAGCGGACATCGTGTAAGGGAGTCTCCGCCTGATCTATCAAGACCATACGTTCCGGGGCGAACTGGGCTACCTGCCGCACGATCTCACTACCGATACTTCCGGCGGCTCCTGTTATCAGAATCCGCTTACCGGTAAGCTGCTTCCTCACCGCCTCCAAGTCTATCTCGATCTTATCACGGGGCAGTAAATCCTCTATATTCACCTCCCTCAGCTGGGTATGGC
>NZ_QTLZ01000048.1:0-4024 GCF_003635425.1 Parabacteroides sp. AF27-14 | reverse complement strand
CGGCTCCTGTTATCAGAATCCGCTTACCGGTAAGCTGCTTCCTCACCGCCTCCAAGTCTATCTCGATCTTATCACGGGGCAGTAAATCCTCTATATTCACCTCCCTCAGCTGGGTATGGCTCAAGTCGCTCCTCCCGTCCCACTCTTGGGCGGCAGGAGTCATATAGATCTTTATATTCGCCTTGATCAGCCTGTCCACCATCTCCTGATTATTCCGGATCGCCTCAACTTTCAATGGAGACACCAGCAAGACATTAGACCGTTTTTTCCTCATCACAGAAACCAATTCCTCATCATTCGGGTAAACCTTGACTCCCATTAAATATCGATACTCTATCTCCGCTATGTCCGAGATAAACCCCGCCAGCACAAACCGGGCCGGATCCTGATTCTGGATACTCTTCGCCAAACTCACCCCACCTTGCTTCACGCCATAGATAAACGCACGCTCCGCCTTAGCCACCCGGAAAGTACTCACATAAAAGAATTTAACGAACACACGCATCATCCACATCAAGCTCATAGCCAACAATGCGGAGAGGATCAGATCCCGTTTACGGATATACACCAAATAAGGAGAAAAGTCCGTCAACGCCTGAAACACGACTACGCAAATCAAGCCAAACAAGACGGCGAATCCCACCTTTTGCAAGTCCACGAAAGAGGAATAACGTATAATCCCCGAATAGGTATGGAACAGGCGAAAGCCTACCAGATAAGGAATCAGGCATACCAACAGCGTGACCAATAGATGTCCTAAGATATCCAAGGTTGATAATACGCCATTATTCAAGGTATACACCAACAAAGCAGAAAATAAGATCAAGCAGCAATCCAGCAAGATAATACCCCAATAGGGTAAGGATTTCTTGGAAAAGTACCAGGTAGATAGTCGAGAAAAAAGACTCATAATAATCTCAATATATTTTTCTTTAAACAATTAACGATATAGGCCATATCCTTAGCACATAAGGATCAGGGGGGTATCACTCATGTAAGCAAGTAAAATCCACATAAAAACCATAACTTAATTCTCTTTTATAATCGAAGCTAAATATTCTTCATGCAAACAATAGTATTTTTTCATAAATACCACATACAACAACGCCACCACCACTACTACCGCCAACAAATACAACCAATGTGCCATTACGGTATCAGGTATCACATAGATAAATGCCAAAGAAACCGCCAACTGTAAACACATATATACCAACGACACTTTAACGTGACCAATCTTAAGTTCATTCGCCATCAACTGATAAGCATGTTTACGATGCGCTTGACCTAGATTCTCATGCAGTAGAACGCGATGCATTATCGTCAAACAACCATCCACACCATAAACCAATAAAAAGACCAAGTAAGTCACGTCCGTTGTCTTAATAATCAGACTGCCTATCATAAACAGCAAAATATAGGCTATACTTATAGAACCTACATCTCCGGCGAAGCACTTAGCCTTTCCCTTGGGACGAAAGTTAAAAAGACAAAACACCAAAACACTAAGTGCCGAAACGTAGATCAAAGACGGATCAACAAAACCGGACTTCTCGTTTACCAGCATCAATGGAAGCAATACTGATAGAGAATAACCAGCCGTAATGCCATTTATACCATCCATGAAATTAATGATATTCGAGGCTCCCACACAAACGATAAGCGCCAACAACAACACCCACCACATATTCAGGCGCAATATATCCAATTGATAAAACATCATCACCATGGCAATGAATTGGGCCACCAAACGCACAGAATCAGGCAAGCTACGTACATCATCTATAAAACTTACGCCCCCAATTAAGGTAACGGCCATAAGAAACCACGGCGTAGAAAATCCAAAAAAGAAAGCCCATGTCCATAAACCCAGTAAAAAGATAATGCCACCACCTCTCAAGACAATAGAGGCATGGGAACTGCGCTCGTTGGGTTTATCAATGATATTAAACTTATCCGCTATATGGAAATAAAAAAGCTCCGCAAAAAATAGCAAAGCGAAAATCAGTACATAAAGCAAGCCGTTCATATCTTATCACTTCTTAAAGCTAAGAATAGTACAAGCCAATCCCTCTTTTGCGGATACCGGCATCTTTTGTAACCCCAAAGCCTTTTTTATTTTAGCATTACTTACCACATAATTCTCTGTCAGCTTCTGCATACGAAACGGATTGAGTGGAAGATGTAGCCATCCACCCATCTCTGCCATCACGTTCATTACCCCTTTAGGGATATACAAAATTCTCGTCTTCTTACCCAACGCCTCACAAATCACCTCGATTAATTCATTGGTAGACAACGGATCGTCATCAGCCATATGATAGATGCCGCTCTCTACCTTTTGAGTCAAGAAACCTTCTATCACTGTACAGAGGTTCTGTACGCTAGTGAATGAACGACGATTCTCAAATGCCCCAAGCGGCCAAGGAATCCCTTTACTCACTACATTATATAACAGATTCAAATTCCCCTTATTTCCCGGGCCATGAATCATACAAGGACGCATGATATATACATGTTTGTCGGGATAGATAGAACTATCTCCAAACGCATGATACAAATTGCCTAACGCTTCCGGCGCAAACCTCTCGATGATATAGTTCTCAGCCTTGATTTTACTTTCACCGTACGGTCCTATGGGAACAGGTACACATTCTTCGGTTAGCATATCTCCTTGTACAGAATCAGCCGCACTTTTTACCGTAGAAAAAAAGATAAATTTCTTGATAGAAGGCCGAGCCAAAAACCAATCAAAAATTCGTTGGGTCAATCCCGTATTAATCTTAAAATAAGTATCTGCGGCACTCCTATTTTTAGTATCATGCGCTTTCCCCGCCAAATGGATCACCGCGTCAAATTCCGGCATCTCCTTATCTAAGTCATCCCAAGAAAAAGTCTTTATCACACCGTCCTTTTCCGGGGTAACAATATCCAAACCATAGAGGCCATGACGCTCCTTCAAGGCAACAACCAGATTGGAACCCACAAAACCGTGGATCCCTGTTATTAATATATTCATTGCAAATTTATTTATGATAAGTATCCCAATTAGCCCCCCCTTAAAAAGAACTTTGTCAACACTTCGGCTTGAGTACTTACTACTAATTCAATCCTACCAACGGGTTATTTATTTTCCCATACGTCACTCTTAGACACTGACATTCAAAAATCAGAAAGCCGATAAAAAATGTTTGTACGCCTCCAGTTGCCTTTCAAAACAGAAAGTCGTCTGGGATAATCCTAAGCAGTTCGCTTTTAGCTGTCGATACTCCTCATCCGGCAAGTGGCTCATGGCTTGTATATTTTTAGAAAGTCCCTCATAATCTCCGGGGGCCGAGACAAAACCCAACTGATTCTCCTTTACAATCTCCTCGCCCTCGCCGCCTCCGCAAAACAAGATAGGAACGCCTAACGGCAGCAAATCAAATAATTTAGAAGGTACGGCTCCTCTTATACGAACCGTCAAGGGGATAATGGAGGCATGGTAACGTGTAAGCTCCTCACGCATCCGTTCCTTGGGCAAAGAGCCATGATAAAAGACCCCTTTATCATGTGTCCTCACATAATCCTCTATCTCCAAGGCTTGATTGCCCCCTCCAAATAAATGAAGCTCCGCTCCCATCCCTTTAAAATCGACACGCTCTATCAACTCCAATATATTCTGCGCCACGCCCAGTAAACCGGCATAGACGATCCTGAAAGGCTTTCGAGAAGAAGGGGGTTGATTCGGTAAAACAAAACGATGCTGCAAATTCCGATACAAGAACGAGGCCTTGCCCGGCTCATACCGTTTTATATAATCCACGATCTCCTTACTCTGCCCTTGACAGGCCGTGGCCTTACGATAAAGGAACCGCTCGATACGCCCCATCACCCTATGATAAACGCCCCCCTCTTTCATGGCCCCCAGCTCCACGGCCGACAACGGCCAAAGGTCTGAGACGTTCAGCACCACCTTTTTCCGGTAGCAACAACGAAAAAGCAACATGGCCGAGGCCGCCGCCAAAACAGGAGGGGTCTGGAT
>NZ_QTLZ01000047.1:0-7481 GCF_003635425.1 Parabacteroides sp. AF27-14 | reverse complement strand
AAGGTGGCTATAGCACGAGGGATCCACCTCTTCCCATTCCGAACAGAGAAGTTAAGCCTCGTCACGCCGATGGTACTGCGTAACAGTGGAAGAGTAGGTAGCCGCCGTCTTGAAGAAGGCGATAGCCGATGGAGAGGAGTCAGTCCGTAAGGGGTGACTCCTTTTTCTGTTTTTATTTATTCGATTCTGATTGGATAAATAAAATAAGATGTATATATTCGCTCCCTATAACTTAATAATGTGTTGTATGGTTAAGAAGTGGATATTCCCTTTATTGATTGGGGTTTGTTTAATCAATACGTCTATGGCACAAGAAAATCCGATTTTATTATTCCCAAAAGGGGCGCCGGGAGAAACTATTAAATTAATAGAGAAAGCTGATACGGATGGTGGAAAAACCGGTGGTGAGAGTGTTTTGCGTATTACGAATGTGAGTGAGCCAACGATTACTATATATCATGCTCCGGATGAAGTGGCCTCGGGTGCCGCTATGATTGTCTGTCCCGGTGGTGGTTACAATATTTTAGCTTATGATTTGGAAGGTGATGAAGTCTGTGAATGGCTTAATAATCTTGGAATAACTGCGGTCTTACTTAAATACCGGGTTCCAAGACGGGAAGGACTGGAAAAACACGAAGCTCCTTTGCAAGATGTACAGCGTGCGATTGGTTATGTTCGAGCGAACGCTGAGAACTTGAATATAGATCCAAAGCGAATCGGTGTGATGGGATTCTCGGCTGGTGGCCATTTAGCTGCCATGGTTAGCAATAATTTTTTGAAACGTACTTATCCGGCTATTGATGCTACGGATAAAGTAAGTTGTCGTCCGGACTATTGTTTATTGGTTTATCCTGCTTATTTAGATGGAGAGAATTTCCAATTGGCACCAGAGTTAAAGGTTTCATCTGCCACACCTCCAACCATGTTAATTCAAGCGGAAGATGATAAATCTTATATCAACAGTAGTATTTTCTATTATTATGCCTTAAAGGAAGCTGGTGTTCCGGCATGGATGCATTTATATAGTCAAGGTGGCCATGGATATGGGTTACGAGATACGGGAGCGTCTGTAAATGAATGGCCGGATCGGGCTGAAGATTGGTTTCGTGAGATCGGTCTGATCGAATAGAACTCCAGATATCTTTTCTGGAGACTTGCGGAGTAGATTCTTAAATCGATTGCGCAATTTATTTATTACTAGTTTATTATTGATGGTAAACGTAGTAAAAGCGTAGTCCGGGAAAGCGTGTTCTATAGCATATCGTATCTTTGAAGTAGTGAGTTTATTGCTGTTTTCTGTTATTCGGGCTTTTTTTGAAGTAAAAAAGCTAAGTTATGAAATTCCTTAAAAGTTCAGTTTTATTTATTTCAATGGCATGTATAGTGCCTGTTTGTTCGATAGCGAGAGAAAAAAGTGAGAGAATCACAAGAGCTGAGATTGAACAGAAAAGTGCGGATGAATTTATAAATGGTCTGATGAGTCGAATGACCGTTGATGAGAAAATTGGCCAATTGAATCTTCCTAGTTATGGAAACGTAATGCCAAATCCTAAAAAGAGTGAGATAGCCAGTCGTATTGTACGAGGAGAGGTTGGTGGTATATTTAATATATTCGGTGTCGATGCGATCCGGCAGTTACAAGAAGTCGCGGTTAAAGAAAGTCGGTTGGGGATTCCTATAATTGTTGGCGCTGATATTTGTAATGGTTATAAAACCGTTTTTCCCATTCCTCTAGGTCTTTCGTGTAGTTGGAAACCGGAGAATATAGAAGAGGTCGCTCGAATTTCCGCGAAGGAAGTTGGTGCTGATGGTATCTGTTGGACATATAGCCCGATGGTCGATATATATCATGATGCCCGGTGGGGACGAGTAAAGGAAGGAGCGGGCGAGGATCCGTTTCTTGGAGGTATAATGGCTCAAGCATGGGTGCGTGGTTATCAAGGCAATGATTTATCGGCTGATACGACTCTTATGGCATGTGTAAAGCATTATGCGCTTTATGGAGCGGCCGAGGCTGGCCGGGATTATAATACGGTGGATATGAGCCGTGTGACTGCCATGAATTATTACATGCGTCCTTATCAGGCTGCTGTAGAAGCAGGAGTAGGAAGTATCATGACTTCATTCAACGAATTTGAAAGTATCCCCGCGACCGGAAATACTTGGCTTCTTAATGACGTGTTGCGTAAACAATGGGGATTTAACGGCTTTGTCGTGTCTGATTTTACGGCAATAGAGGAGATGGTAAACCATGGAATAGGTAATAGTCAGGAAGTCGGAGTCAAGGCGCTAAAGGCGGGTGTCGATATGGATATGATAGCGGACTGTTATCATGCCGTATTAAAGAAATCATTGGAAGATGGGAAAATAACAGAGGCTGAGATTGACTCTGCTTGCCGGAGAATACTAATCGCAAAATACCAATTGGGATTGTTCCATGATCCATATAAATATTGTAATCCGAAAAGAGCCGCCAAAGAGTTCTTGTCGGTAAATAATGTATCTGCGGCCCGTCGTATTGCGGCGGAGTCTTTCGTGTTACTTAAAAATGATAATAATCTGCTTCCACTTAAAGGATGTCGTAAGGTCGCTGTAGTCGGTCCTTTAGCGGATAGCAAGGCGAATATGGCTGGATCGTGGAAATATGATGAGCAGACTAAATCTTATCATGGATTGGTAGAGGATTTACAGGAATCTTTGGGAAATGGAGTAGAGGTTGTTTTTGCAAAAGGCAGCAATCTAGTCGATGATCCCGTTTATGAAGCGAACTTTACGGATCAAAATCGTTCAACCCGGGATGATAGAAGCGATGAACAATTAATCGCCGAGGCCCTAAAAGTGGTGGAAGGCGCTGATGTGATTATCGCTGCTTTGGGTGAATCGATAGATATGAGTGGAGAAGGCGCTAGTAGAGCCATCCTTGAAATGCCGCAAACGCAGAAAAAATTACTGGATGCTATCCAGAAGACAGGAAAGCCGATCGTAATGGTACTTTTTACCGGAAGACCTTTGGCATTACAATCCGAGGAAAAGCAGGTGAATGCGATCTTGAACGTATGGTTCGGTGGTACGGAAGCAGGAGCGGCTATTGCCGATGTCTTGACCGGAAAGGTTTCTCCGACAGGGAAGTTAACCATGTCTTTTCCTCGTGTAACAGGCCAATGTCCGATCTATTATAATCATAAGATGACAGGACGCCCTATGTCTCCCGATGCTTGGTACACTCGTTATGTCTCCAATTATATAGATGTGTTGAATGAGCCTCTTTATCCATTTGGTTACGGCTTGAGCTATACGACTTATACGTATGGCGATGTATCTTTGAATATGAATTCAATGGATGCAAATGGAAAAATTCAAGCATCCGTGATTGTTACCAATACCGGGGCTCAGGATGGAGAGGAAATCGTACAGCTTTATTTACGTGATATCGTACGCAGCATAACCCCTCCGGTCCAAGAATTGAAAGGATTCAAGCGAGTTGCGTTAAAAGCGGGAGAAAGCAAGAAAGTAACCTTTGATATTGATGTGGATATGTTGAAATTCTACGATTCAACCTTAGATTATGTCGCTGAGCCGGGTGAGTTTCAGGTAATGATCGGTGGAAATAGTAAAGAGGTGAAAACTGCTTCGTTTACATTAAAATAATCCTAATCGGAAGGAATCAGTTATGGGTTTTTGCTAAATTCGAAATTATATGTATCTTTGCCAAAAGAAATATTACAAAACCATGGGGATGACCGGTTTTGAAAGACCTATCCGAAAAATCAAAGAAAATAAGAGTAAAGCAAAAGTTAAATAAAATACTAAATATTAGTGTTTTATAAGTAATATAAGAGCTAAATAGGAACAACGTGTTTTCCTTTGTTTAGCTCTTTTTTTTGTTACTTTTGTTACTCGTTTGTTACCCGTGAACGGAAATGTTACTTATCTTTACGGTGGGTAACAAATAAAGTAACGATATGGCAAAGCAAGTCAAAGTTAAAGAGCCGGTACGTATTCGTACAAAGAAACTGGCTAACGGGAATGAATCGATCTACCTGGATCTATACAAAGACGGTGATCGTGTGTACGAGTTTCTCAAACTCTATCTTATTCCGGAAAAATCAAAAGCAGATAAGGAAGCGAACCGTAAAACGTTAGAGTTAGCTAATGCGATCAAGGCTAAACGGATCGTAGAGTTGCAAAATAACGAACATGGCTTTAAAACAAATACTACCAGATCAAAGATGAATCTTATTCAATTTGTCTTACACTTGGCAGATGAACAACTAGTAAAATCGGGTAACAAGCGAAGTTATTATTATACGCTTCATTCACTTGCTAAGCATTTAGAGGCTTATGCTGGTGATAAAATTACCTTTACAAAGGTAAATACAGAGTTTGTTAAAGGGTTCATTGCTTATCTTCGTACTGCAATGAATTTTAACTATGAGAATAGTGAAAAGAAATCAAAATATGAAGTTCTTTCACAGAATACTCAACATAATCTATACAAAAAATTTGCTTGGGTAATTCGTAAAGCGATGCAAGCTGATATAATGGCGATTAATCCTCTTGATAAGATAGATAACACGGATAAACCTAAGCCGGAGGATGGGCAAAGGGAATTTTTAACGATTGAGGAAATAAAGAGGTTGATGAATACACCATGTGAAGATGATATGTTGAAATGCGCTTTTATCTTTTGCTGTTTAGTTGGGCTTCGTTACAGTGATGTGAAGAAGTTGGTCTGGAATGATTTGTATGAAGATAATGAAGGTGCCATTATCCTTCGGATTCGTGTGACTAAGACGAAACGTTGTGAGGACTTTCCTATAAGTAAAGAAGCTTTGAAATGGCTACCGGAAAGAATTGGCTCTGGTGATGAGAAAATCTTTAAATTGCCTAAAAATGATAATTCAAACCGGAAACTAAAACATTGGTGTACCTTGGCTGGTATAACAAAGAATGTCACTTTCCACGTAGCTCGGCATACTGCAGCAACGTTGAATCTTAGTTTGGGTGTACCGATAGAGACAGTTAGTAAGCTATTAGGACATACTAAGATTAGTACAACTCAAATTTATGCAAAAGTTATTGACGCAAATAAAAAGGCTGCTGTTCATAAGCAAGACGGCGTATTTGATTGATCCTTAGTAAATAGAATAATAAGTATCTTAAACTAATCATACGATATGGGTATACAAGAAAGACCATTTGAAAATATTATAAGCATGAATAACTCATTATCTGGTGATCCTATTAATGAGTTAATAACACTAAATAAATTAGAGAGAAGTATTTATAGTGAAGGTCGAAAATTAGAAACTATTATCTTGTTATCTGGTATGACACCAAAAGATAGATGGATATACATTTCTCTTATTCTTGATGACTTGTTATATCAATATGATAGCTCTTGTAGAAAGGTTCGAGGAATGAATACTAATACTTTGTTATATAAAAGAGCTCTATTATTGAAGAAAGCAATCGTGGAAGTGATGGAAGTAACAAGCACACGATTAAAAATAGCATTTGATATTGATTATATAAAAGAAAGAGAAGAAAGATATGCTACAACGGGGGCTGCCAGATGGGATGATTCAACCGATAAAAAATTAGATTTAGATATAGTAGAAAACATGCGGTATTTTAATGATTTAATTTCGGGGAAGATTGATAGATATTTGGAAAATTGCAAAAGTCGGTTTACGAAAAAATATGACGATGATAAATTAAAAGCTATCTGGCTTCATTTGAAAGAGGAAAATTATATTAATAGTAATACAAGTTTAGATACGTTTCTTTATTTATTTGGGAATGTCGATAATGTGCCTGAGCGCTTTTATATTGAATGGTTAGCTTCATTGAAGGAATTACATGTTCTTATAGATGTGTTTTGGAAGTCAGAGCGAAATAGGTGGAAAAAGGCAAGTGAAATATTTTTATATGGTGATGAATTTTTGAAATATAGAAGCTTAACTACTGCTGTCAGTAAGGAAGATGATATTGAAGATATAGAAAAAAAATTTGCATGTTGGTTAAAAGAGAAGTGACATTCTTTAGGTGATAGTAGATGATTTTGGGTGATACTTTTTATTATCACCCTTTTTATTTGTTTTTTAATATGATCTTTGTTGTGTCAATACTGAGTAGGTACATATTGACAATATGTGAATATGCTGAATCTACCTACATTCAGCATTAAGATATGATAATTAAAAATAAAAAAAATGGAGTCGATTAAAAATATCTTAAAAAGAATAGAGTGTAATACTCTACTTGCGACAAAGACAGTACTAACTGTTGATGATGTAGCAACTCTTACTGGCTTAAGTAAGAGTCATATATACAAGCTTACATATAGTCATCAGATACCTCATTACAAACCATCTGGAAAGCAAGTCTATTTTGATCGCTCGGAGATTGAGGAGTGGCTTAAACGAAATCGTGTTGATTCGGTAGAAGAGATAGAGCAAGCCGCCATAAATCATGTTGTAATGAATAAAAAAGGAAGGGGGAGAGTATGAAAGATGAGATAGCTTCTAAAATCTATGTCAATCTATCAAGGTGTGAGAAAGGACATGATTCATGTACTGAATATAGTAGTATGTTGCATGATATGGTACATGGTCATATGTTATATGATACGGTTGACTTTGTTCTTAATCAGAAAGATGTTCCAGAAATAGATTTGTTAGCGGAAGTGTCGCCATATTTGATGGATAGAAGTGATTGTATTGGTAATGATGGCCTCCCTTATGTACGTGGGAAATATAAGGGGTATAATGTGTATGTAAATACTCATATTCTAAAAATCAATGCTTGTAGCTTATGTAAATATTACTACGGTATCAACATGCACGATTTCCCTTTAGAGGACGTACGGAAAGCCATTGAGAGGATAGGAGAGGATTTAAACATCCCTATGGACAAGGTCATTGTGACTAGACTGGATTTAGCAATGGATTTGGAGTTACAGCGGTCTCCAATAGAATATTTCAATCGGATGTTAGATTTACCTTATTTTAGGTGTCATTCATATTCTACAGGAATTACGTTTCAAACAGCAGAGAAAGAACTTTTGTTTTACGATAAAGGAAAGGAACAGGGGAGTAATAATAAGAATATAGCTCGATGCGAGTTTCGGATAAAGAAAGTTAGGAGGTGCTTTGGGGGATCGGTTACTGCGTCAATGTTATATGATCCTAGCTTTTGGAATGATTTGCTGGATCGGTTCTTATCTTGTTATTCCAAAGTCAAGGTGAGTAAAGAGTCTTTACCGCTTGATAAGATAAATGGGATAAAGATTTTGAAAGATTGTGCCTTATGTGATTATGTTAATCGTAATGGATTTGATCCGTTGAGGTCTGGATTTAAGGCTCGTGTACGTGATGGAGAATTAGCGCAAAGAGCCTGCAAGTCTATTATAGAAAAGATCAAGAAGTGTTGTTTCTCTTCTCAAGGAAAAGACGTTGGCCCAGAGATAGAAGAATTTG
>NZ_QTLZ01000046.1:0-7700 GCF_003635425.1 Parabacteroides sp. AF27-14 | reverse complement strand
TATGACCGCCTATACGTGGAACTTCAACTAAAGCGGAGCGTAAAAGTCCCACTTTGGTCGCAGGAAAAAGAGAAATCGACAGGCAAAGACCGAAACTCCGTAGAACTTAACCATTACATTGACGCCCTGCGTGTGAAATTCTATCAGATTTACCAAGATTTGGAACTGGAGGGAAAGATTATCTCCGCACGTGCCATAGTGAACCGCTATCAGGGAAAGGACGAAACTTTCAAGACATTGCATAATGTATTCAAGGAACATAACGACAACTGCCGGAAGCTAATCGGGACGGACTATGCCGACATCACCGTAAGACGTTACGACAATTGCCTTAAATACCTCATGGAACTGGTTAGACGGGATTACAAGGTAGATGATATGTTACTGCGTGAGGTAAACGGGGAACTGGTACGCAAATTCGATTTATACCTAAAGACGGAGAAGCATTGCGCACAGAATACCGTTATCCGGTACATGAAATGTTTTAAGAAAGTGATAAACCTTGCCATTGCCAACGAGTGGCTGACAAAGAACCCGTTTGCCGGAATCAAGTTTCACGAGGTGGAGGTAAACAAACAGTTCCTAAGCCAAGCCGAGATAAACCGGATATGGCAGAAAGAGTTCAGGATTGAACGGCTGGAACTGGTACGGGATGTTTTTATCTTCTGCGTATATACCGGGCTGGCATTCATAGACGTGTATAACTTGCGCCCCGAACACGTTTCAGAGGACAGCAACGGCAACCTGTGGATAGTGAAACCCCGTGAAAAAACAAACAATATCTGCAACATCCCGCTTTTGAGCATTCCCAAACAGATACTTGAAAAGTATAAGGATAACCCCTACTGCATGGATAAAGGAACTTTGTTGCCCGTTCCCTGCAATCAGAAGATGAACAGCTACCTGAAAGAGATTGCCGACTTATGCGGTATTAAAAAGAACCTGACCACGCACACAGCCCGGCACAGTTTCGCTTCGGTTATCGCACTGGCTAACAACGTGTCACTGCCGAACGTGGCTAAAATGCTGGGGCATTCATCCACCCGAATGACGCAGCATTATGCGAAAGTATTAGACCAAACGATACTAAGGGATATGCAAGCCGTTGAGAAACAGCTATCCATATAACCACGAAGAAGCCAGCAACACAGTTTTCAAGAAAACGTGATTGCTGGCTTTCAATCAATCAAACAATATAGAAAACAAGACAGCTATATTTCAATACTTCAATATTTCAAGAAAGCAAGAAAACAAGATTTCATTTCTGATAGAACCTTTCCAACAAATCCATGATGTCACTTTCCTGGTAGATGATTTTTCCCGGAAGCTGCACGTAGCCCAGCAACCCCGTGTCCCTGTAATCCTGCAACGTCCGTTTGCTGATGCAAAGCCGCCTGCACACCTCATCGCCCGTCAGGTAGTGTTCACCGTTCAATACCGGGCGATAGTTCATTACCACGTACTCCACGTTTTCCAGCACCCTGTCAAGGGAAGAAAACAGTACCAGCGTGGTTTCGGAATCTTTCGTTATCAAATCCATACGCCTACTTTTTAGAATTGTCCTTTACTTGGCTAAGCAGAAATGTTTCCACGTCCGAAGCCTTGTAGTAAATCTTGCCGTTTATCTGCGAGTAAGGCAGTTTCCCCGTGTCACGGTAGGTCTGCATCGTCCGGGCTGAAACGTTCAGCAGGCGGCAGGTCTCGCAGTTATCCAGCCATTTGTCACGCTTCCTGCGTAAAGGCACGCAGAGCGCATCCACACGACCCACAAAATTTTCAAACCTCTGTTTCCATAGTTCAAAGGTTTTCTTTTCAATCGTCACTATTTCCATAACCGATATATTTATTCTTGTCAATACTCCGTTTTTCTTCACTGGTGCAAATATATAAGGCTGAATGACTGGTTGTTTATCTCTGTCCGTAAATGACCTTGCGTGTCCGAAAATGTCCACCGCCAACCCAAAAGCAACATGAAAGAAACGAACCGATAACAAGAACTCCGGCTTTTCCCCTCTCCCTAAATAAGTAAGGTAATGAACACAAAGCCGTTTTCTATTTGCCGACATTAATTTGGCGCAGAGCGAAGCAAAGCGATTCCAAACGGCTGACGCTTTGTTTTTTACCGATTTTTCTTATTTTATTTGTGGTGCTAATTCAAAAAACAAGCACCTATGAACAATCCTTTCGAAGAAATTTTCAAGCGGCTGGAGAACATCGAAAAGATGATTGCTCCGGTCATGGGCACACAGCCCGAAGAACGGCAGGACGGAAAAGAGCCTGTGTTAGTCAAAATATCCGTTGCCAGCGGCATAACCGGGTATTCGGTCAATTACCTGTATCATTTAGCCAGCAAGGGGATGATACCGTGTGTCAAGCGTGGGCGTACCCTGCGTTTCGACATGGAGGAACTCAAAAAGTGGATGCAGCAGCAGTATGTCCCGGCTTCTAACAGACTTCCCGATGAAAAAGAAAAGAAGTGATGAAACACGGCATATCGAGGGCTGGCAGTCAAAGAACGAGCGCATCGAAAGCCTGTTGAACGTCCTGTATGATTTCCGGTTCAACACCGTAAAGAGCCGGACGGAATACCGGGTTGCGGGTTCTTCGGGCTTGTACCAGCCCGTTACAAAATTCGTCCTGAACTCGTTCAGGCGCAGGCTGGATGCGACCGCTGGTATCGTCACCTCTGCCGAGAACATCCGTACCATACTGGAAAGCGACTTCGCAAGAAAGGTACATCCCATACGGGAATACTTCAACGCCCTGCCGCTTCTCAACCCAACCGAACACGGGCATATCGGCAGGCTTCTGAACACGGTACAGGTAGCCAACCCCGGCAAATGGGAGGAATATTTCACGAAATGGCTTGTCGGTGTGGTAGCCAACGCCATGAACGACACGGGGTGTCAGAACCATACTTGTTTGGTGTTGACCGGGGACAGGCAGGGACAGTTCAAATCATGGTGGCTGGACAACCTTTGCCCGACACCGCTTAAGAACTACCTGTTCACCGGGAAGATAGACCCGCAGGGCAAAGACATCCTGACACTGATAGCCGAATACCTGTTCATCAACATTGACGACCAGCTAAAGGAACTCAACAAGCAGAACGAGAACGCATTGAAGAACCTTATCACTACCCCGGCGGTGAAGTACCGCAGACCGTATGATGTTTACATAGAGGAATACCCCCACCTCGCCAGCTTCATGGCTTCGGTAAACGGCAACGAGTTCCTGACCGACCCGACAGGCAGCAGACGTTTTTTGCCGTTCGAGGTGCTGCACATAGACAAGCCCACGGCAGAAAGTATTCACATGGATAACGTCTATTCCGAAATCATGTACCTGTACCGTCAGGGCGTGCGCTACTGGTTCAATGATATGGAGATTAGAGAATTGCATTTAGCAAATGCGGGATTTGAGGTGCAGACGGTCGAGTTTGAAATGCTGACACAATATTTTGAGAAGCCGACAGAGGAGGAAGAACCCTTGTTCTTTATGACAACGGCACAAATACTGGCACGTTTACGGGATATATGCGCCATGCAGCTATCTGAAAAACGGCTGGGGGAAGCGTTGCGCAAAGCCGGGTTCAAACGAGTGCAAAAACGTATCAACAAACAGAATTATTCGGTATATGGGTACAGAATAAAGCCTATTCCTGCATCCTATACAAATGACGATTACGGATAGGCAGCCATGCAGTAATTACTGCAAAGTATCATACTGTTATTCAAGCTATTAAAAATCAATCCGTTATACAATATGCAGTAAGCAGTAAGATAAAATCCAAAACTTTTTGGAAAACCGGAAAAAAGAAAAACAAGAAAAGAGCAAGCAGGAATATAAGGCTGTATTTCTATTTCCTTTTGAAGAAATAACTTACTTATCTTACTGCATAAGAGATAATCCGCTGAAAAAAAAAGAATTATGTGCAGAAACATAGCAACTTTTCTTCTTACTGACTTCTTACTGTGCTACTGCAATTTATCAACACCAAAAAAATAAAGATTATGACCTACAAGGAAGCCAACAATATCAGTATCAAGGATTACCTGAACTCTTTGGGAATCCAGCCCGTCACGGAAAAGGGAAGCTACGGAATGTACCGCAGCCCCTTACGGGAGGACAACACGCCAAGTTTCAAAGTGGATTATAACGCCAATCTATGGTGTGACTACGGAACTGGCGAGGGCGGGACGCTCATCGACCTTGTGATGAAGCAGAACGGGTGCAACGCCTACGGTGCTATCTGCCGACTGGAGCAGGGCGACACTACCTCTTTTTCCTTTCACGGGAAAGACCTGCCCGAAAGGGACACGAAAAGGCAGGCAGCCAGTCCGATAGAAATACGCAGAATACAGCCGTTACAGAATCCGGCACTCATGCGCTACTTGCAGGAAAGGGGGATTTCCCCCGGAACGGCAGCCCCATACGTGCAGGAAATGTATTACCGCATCGGTGGAAAGCCTTATTTTGCGCTGGCGTTCAGGAATGATTCAGGAGGTTACGAGCTTCGCAATCCCCGTTTCAAGGGCAGCACATCGAAAGACATCACCCATATAAGGCAAAAGGGAGAGCCGAGAGATACCTGTTTCGTGTTCGAGGGCTTTATGGACTATCTTTCATTCCTCACTATCCGGCAGCGGGAAAGCCCGGGTATGCCCTGTACCGACTGGCAAGACTACGTTATCCTGAACTCCACCACCAACACGGATAAAGCCTTATATCCGCTGGCTGATTACGGGCATATACACTGTATGCTTGACAATGATGAGGCAGGCAGGAAAGCGGTTGAAGCCATAAGGCAGGAATACAAATGGCGTGTGCGTGACGCATCACACCTGTACAGCGGTCACAATGACCTGAACGACTATCTGCGTAGCCTTAAAGTGAAGCAATCCCAAGATTTGACAGTTACCGATAAGCCCCAGCCGGAGCATGATAACAGACAAAATCCGGGTGAAAAAAGAAAGAGAGGGCTAAGGATGTGACCTGCAAGGCTGGCGGCATGAACTGACGGCAGGCTGTGTGATTAGGGAGAGCAAGGTTATGTTTCGGTAAACCGAAACACCTTGCTTTGCTTGACAGCAAAGAAAATTTCTCCCGTTGGTCGCAATTTTTAAGATACCACCTAAAAGCAAAAACACATGACAGGAATAAGGAACAAACCGGGAGGTCGCCCGGCAAAAAGCCGGATAGACAAGCAGAACCGGGTAGTCAGCACGAAACTGACCGAGTTACAGTTCTACGCAATCAGGAAGCGAGCCACCGAAGCCGGGCTGCACGTCAGCGAGTACGTCCGGCAGGCTGTCGTTTCGGCAGAGGTAACGCCCCGGCTGAACAGGCAGGATGCGGACACTATCCGCAAGCTGGCGGGCGAAGCCAACAACATCAACCAACTGGCGCACCGGGCGAATGCCGGAGGGTTCGCACTGGTAGCGGTGGAACTGGTGAAACTCAAGAACAGGATTGTCGAAATCATAAACCAGTTGTCGGATGATTGGAAAAATAAGAAAGGGAAACGGATTTAAAGGCTGCGTGAACTATGTACTCGGCAAGGAACAGGCAACCTTGCTTCATGCCGAGGGAGTGTTGGCGGAAAGCAACCGGGACATCATACGCAGTTTCTTTCTGCAAGCCGGGATGAACCCCGACCTGAAAAAGCCAGTCGGACATATTGCGCTAAGCTATTCCCCGGTGGACGCACCCAAGCTGACAGACGGGAAAATGGTACAGTTTGCGCAGGAGTACATACGTGAAATGAAAATCACCGATACGCAGTACATCATCGTGCGCCACCAAGACCGGGAACATCCGCACGTGCATATCGTGTTCAACCGCATAGACAACAACGGCAAGACCATTTCGGACAGAAACGACATGTACCGCAACGAGCAGGTATGCAAGAAGCTGAAAGCCAAACACGGGCTTTATTTCGCTAAAGGCAAGGAGCATGTAAAGCAGCACCGTTTAAGAGAGCCGGACAAATCCAAATACGAGATTTACAATGCCGTAAAGGATGAAATCGGGAAATCAAGGAACTGGCAGCAGTTACAAACCCGGCTGGCAGAAAAGGGTATCGGGATTTATTTCAAGTACAGGGGACAGACTGGCGAAGTGCAGGGCGTATCCTTTTCCAAAGGTGAATACACGTTCAAGGGTTCGGAGATAGACCGCAGTTTCAGTTTCTCCAAGCTGGATAAATGTTTCGGGGATGCGGAACTGAACACTACCGAAAGCAACCGACAAACGGTTTCCGCACCTGTTCAGGAGCCAGCGCAGACACCGGGCAAAGCCGACAGTCCGCTACTGGCAGGCTTGGGCGGTCTGTTCTCCGCCTCGTCCTCTCCGGCTGATGAAACGCCCGACAATCCCAGTGAAAGAAAAAAGAAGAAAAAGAAACGACACTTAAAATTATAGGAACATGGAAAATAACTTAATTTTGGAGGGGCTTCTCTCCATGGTTACGGAACTGAAAGAACGGCAGGAGAAGCAGGGAACGCCAGCCAGCCGGGAGGAAACGATTAACCGACTGGACGTTATCGAACAGCGCATTTCGGAAATGCAAGGTAAATCCGGCATTACTGAAAACATGGTGCAGGAGATTCTAAACCAAATCGGCTGTATCGGAAAAGGGCAGTCCGAGAACCAAAAACAAGACCTTGAAGATATAAAGGGGCTTATCGTGACCTCGCACCGATATTTCAAGGAGCGGTTAAAGGTGTTGTTCCCGGCTGATGATACACCGACCGGAGAAACAACGCCCGTTTCATGGCATGACAAACTGATATACCGGGTAACTCCCTACCTGAAGCCCAAGTTCTTTCTTCTTTCAGCAGGTTTTATTATCTGTATCACTTCGCTAATCTTGAATATTCGTTTTACGGAACGGATGCAGCGGTTACAGGACAATGATATAAAATACCGCTATATCCTGATGAAAGGAAAGGCAGACGGCAGCAGCCTTGATTTGCTGGAAACGAAGTTCAGCAGGGAACGGGACAACGCTTTCATCCGAAGCCTGACCGATTCAGTGAAAGGCTTTGAATACCGCAGCAGGAAGCAGGCGGAAGCGTTGGAACGGGCAAGGCTGTTAAATGAGCAAGCCGAGCAGCTAAGGGAGAAAGCCGACAAATTAGGCAAGCCATAAAACAAAAGCGAAGCCGGAGCAGAACCGCCCCGGCTTTTTAATTCACTTCTTTTTCTTCGTGCAGTGTTCTTTCTCGAACTGGCGTAGCGTGGTGACGCTGAATCTCTCCTTGATGAACTCCCGGACATCAGAAGCCTTGTAGTACACTTTTCCGCTGATTGTGAAGTACGGCAGCGCACCGATAGCCCGGTAGCGTTGCAGGGTCTTGATACTTACTTTGAACAGCAGGCACAAGTCCTGATTATCCAGCAGGTTGTCATCTTCGGGCAGCACCCTGTCGGCATTGCGCAGTACCCGTACATCCTTGCAGAGTTCTTCCAGTTTGGCGTACAGCTTCTGCATCCATACGCTGAAATCGTCATTATCTATATACATGATTGCTTCATTTTTCTGATTATACATTATGGTCTGTCAATCGATTGATGAAGCAAAGTTCAGAAAACAGGCGCAAAGAAGTTACGGGGGAACTAATGGAATCCCCTATAAATAAATCATAAGCCGTTGGTTATCTGTACCCTTTCTTGTCATGTTCCTTTTTGATAAGTTC
>NZ_QTLZ01000045.1:355-11043 GCF_003635425.1 Parabacteroides sp. AF27-14 | reverse complement strand
GGCTTCAGCATCAGGTGTGACTCGTGCATCAGCCCGTAGAACCAGTCCCGGCCGGCCACGCATCCCGTCCGGATAGAGTTCCTTGAGCATCAGGTACAGCTTGTACGCCCCGATGCCCGGAGCCTCATGCCGGATATCCCTCACGGTGTCAAGTATCTCTTTCTCTGACAATTCCCTGCGCATGCGTTTCTCCTTGCTCACGGAGTAATAACCTTCTCTAGTCTTGCCAAACAGCCCGCTCAGGCTACCGATCGATTCCTTGGGATGCCTGAGCCGAAGGTTGTCTACCGCTTGGCGCCAGCTTTTTTTAGCAGGTCGATGCCATATTGTTCCCGCCCGATCTTAAGAAGCTCATGCAGAGCCTCATTGCGCAACTCAGAGTAGGCCAACGCCTTGCGTAGGCGCAAGTTCTCCTCCCGGAGCCTCTCGCTCTCCGTTTGGGGACCGGTCGCCTTGGATGATTCGGATTTCTTTCGTGCCATATATACCTGATGTTCTAACTCTGTCAGATCGGACGGTAAAGATAGCGTTTTTGACTCAAAATAACCTTCCCAGCGACTGAAGGTCACGTAATCAACCGAATATTTCTTACATAGCCTGTACTTGGTTGAGCCACTCTCATAATACTCCTTCAGCATACGGAGCTTGAACTCCATGCTGTAATTTTTACGTTCTCTTAACTTGTTTGACATGTTACACACGTTCTTTTAATTGTTAATTACGTGTGAAGTAAATCTGTATCATGTCATCGCCTTTTTGTATTATCTTTATCGGCAACAAATAATATGCGAATGAAAAAAAACATTGTTACCCTGTTAGCACTAATACATATTATATTGATCTCTTGCGATGGAATAGGCCACCCAATCATAGACTTCTGGAAAGTAGAGAACCTTATGCCCCAACATCCGGATAGCGCGTTAATGCTCCTTGAACAAATAGAGAACAAAGAAAACCTATCCCGAAAAGATAAGGCACATTATTATTTGCTGCTAACAGAAGCAGAAGACAAAACCCGTGCGAAACATGCTTCAGATTCCTTGATCACTATCGCCACGGACTATTACGAGAATACGGATGACTCGAAGCGGAAAGCCAAAGCCTGGTATTACCGGGGGCGGGTCAACCAGGATTTGAACCTGCCCTTGAAAGCGCAGGAATATTACCTAAAGGCATTGAGGGATGAGGAGCAAATTACGGATCATGCCTTACTCGGCAGAATTAACAATCATATAGGTATGCTTTATACATACCAGGAGGTTTACGATAAGGCATTGCCCTTCCAGAAAAAGGCGGTAGAGGATTTCCGTACCCTAAGAGATTCCATGGGCCAAGTATTCGCATTGCGAGATTTAGGGAGAACGTTCTCGATGCTGGGATATCGAGACAGTGCGATCATCAGCAATCAAAAAGCGATCGCTTTAATGGGAGAGAAGATTCTTCCTTCCGTTTATACGGAATTGGCATCTCTTTATATGAGAGATAAGCGAATTGAGGAAGCGTACGAATTATTACAAAGATCCTTACAGAATGTAGCAAAACCACAAGCCAAATATCCCGTATATTTAGTGCTGGGGCAGCTTTATAAAGAAAGCGGTCAAATCGATTCTGCCCATTTCTATTTACAAGCCTGCGCAGATTCCACCCAATCACCGACCACACGTGCCGGAGGATTTTTTCACTTAAAAGAGATCGCTTTGGCACAAAAACAGTGGGAGCAAGCGGCGTTATTATCTAAGCAATATGAGTCGTTGCGTGATTCCATAGAAAAGGAACAACGAACCAAATTGATACGAAAGAACCAAGCCCTCTATGATTATACCGAAATTGAACGGGAATTATGTAATATGCGACTTTACGCCTCCGACATGAAATACCGATACACTATATTCATAATAGGTTTCTTGGTCGTTTTATGCGGTATAATTCTCTATTTCATCCATTACACGCAAAAGAAAAAAATATTGGTAAAACAATTAGAAGAGAACGAATCCCAAATCCGTAAGAATAAACAAACCATCCAAGAATTGTCAACCCTTAGAGATAGTTTGCTACAAGATACCTGTACCAATAAAGACAACCAGGAGCTTGCGCAAACGAAGGAACGGCTAGAGAACCTATCTCGCATCAAAAAACGTCTGGAACAAGAGGTAGAAACGCTAAATAATAAATGTCTTGCCTTAAGCGAGTGGAAGAAGAACAGAGAGGACCTTTTAAAACAATTTCAAGCTACACAATTGTATCACAACTTTCACTCCCCTGCCGATTGGAAACCGACAGAAGAAGACTGGAATACCCTTTTCGCCTCTGTGGATGGAAATAATCCCGGCTTTGCAATCGCATTGGAAAAGTCAAATTGGCTAAATGCGTCCGAAAAAAAGATTTGCTATTTGACCAAGATCAAGGTAAAACCGACAATGATTGGTATATTGCTAGATCTTGAAAATGCGTCTATATATCGTAGACGATTGTATGAGAAACTGACAGGGAGTCGTGGATCAACCAAGGATTTTGATAAATATATCGCTGATTTATAGTTCTTTTTGTGAAAAAATGAACAAAACATGAACAAAGATATTGAGTTAAAAAATGTTTGTTCATTTTTTGTTCTTT
Source organism: Parabacteroides sp. AF27-14 (assembly GCF_003635425.1). Taxonomy (NCBI): domain Bacteria; kingdom Pseudomonadati; phylum Bacteroidota; class Bacteroidia; order Bacteroidales; family Tannerellaceae; genus Parabacteroides; species Parabacteroides sp. AF27-14. The sequence goes on along the minus strand of NZ_QTLZ01000045.1, from coordinate 8,430 downwards.
TTACTCTCATGTTTTTATCATTTCTTTGATATCAAAATAAAAATTAGAAACATGAAAGCACATTTGTTGACCTTGTGTATCCTTTTTGGATTCTTCCTCTCCATTTCATTAGCGTATGGAGATGACATCCCTATACATGGAGAGTGGGATGATGAAGATTATCGCTCTATCACGGCGTTACCCCCAACATTATCTATAGAGAAAAATGTATTAAGTGTGAAATTAGTAGATGCATTGGATGATTTGACTATCTATGTTACGGATGAGGCAGGTATTATAATATATGAGAATACAATATCCGGAAATATAGGCGAAGTGTTCAGTATACCATTAAGTGAGGTAGACTCAAATACATACCAAGTTATTTTGACTCACAAATTAGGATGTCTAGTTGGTAAGTTTGAGAATTAATAGCTATTACAAATATTAACTATATATTTCCACATGATAGTTTATTAGATAATTAAGAATACATATTTGATTAATAATAATATAAACTATGTTTAATAGAGGTTCTAATGTATTTGTTTCCTATCTTAAATCAGCAAAGGTTAAGCACACAAATGCATTTGCAAATAAAATATACAATGAGCATCCTAATAAAAACAATTTATTAGGAATTTCTCAGATGTTAAATTTATATAATATTGATAATATAGGAATTACTGTCTGGAAAAGAGAAGATGATTTAAATAATATAGAAACACCTTTTATTGCTTATGTTGGTGATGAATTTGTAGTTGTAGACGAAGTAAAAGAAGATAAAATCTCTTACATATCAAATGGTGAAAATCTAAAGATTCCACTATCAAAGTTTTGGAATTTATGGACTGGAGTCACTTTGATATGTGATATTGACGAGAAATCTATAGAGCCAAGTTATTATAAACATTATAAAACGAATGTTATTCAACATTCGTTATTAAGTATCTTGTTTATATCGCTGTTCCTAATGGCTTGCTTTTTAACAAGTGAAAGATTTACTATTAATACAAATAATACGTTATTGTTGCTTAGCAATTCAACGGGAATTATATTAAGTGTTCTTTTGTTAAGTAAGCAACTGAAAATAAATAGTGCATATGTAAATAAAATCTGCACAATAATAAAAGAAGGCAACTGTAACGATATACTGGAATCAAAATCAGCTAAAATATTGAATGTTAGCTGGAGTGAGATTGGTTTTGGTTATTTTCTTTCAAATATAATAATCATTCTATATTCAAAAGATTTAGTACAATATATAAGCATTTATAATCTTTTTTGTCTACCATATACAATATGGAGTATATGGTACCAAAAATACAGAGCACATAAATGGTGTGTCTTATGTGTGAATGTACAAATACAAATGTGGATCTTGTTTATTATTAATTTGTCTTTTAACAACTTCAACTCATTTAGAAGAATAAATTTTGAGAATTTGTTATTTACAATATTAGTATATATAGTAGCAGTATTATCAACCCATATATTTATTAAAGTATTAAATGAGAGTAGAAAAGTCACTCCGTTAATCCAAGAACTTAATAGTATAAAAGCTTCTAGTGAAGTATTTAATATATTATTATCAAATCAAACGTATTATCAAGATACATCTTCTGTTTTTTCCAAATTGACCTTTGGAAATATAAAAAGTACAAATATAATTACTATTTTTTCAAATCCACATTGTCATCCTTGTGCGAAAATCCATCAGGCTGTTAATGATAATTTGAAAGACTTAATGAATAATATATTAATTCAATATATATTTACGTCATTCAATGAAAGCCTAGAAATAAGTAATCGTTTCTTGATTTATGTTTATATGTATTTTGATATTGATTTTTGTGCCAAAATATATAACGATTGGTTTAAAGGTGGAGAAGCTCATTTTTTTCTTAATAATAGTAATTCAGAGAAGAAATATGAAGAATGGCTTATTGATGAGATGGAGCTATACAATTATAGTAAATCATACAAATTTGATTTGTACTCACCAGAAATTTCAAAAGAAATTGAAAAGCATAAAAAATGGATAAAAGAAGCAAAGCCGCAAGGAACTCCAACTGTAATAATTAACGGATATCGATTACCTAAATATTTCAAAATTGAAGATCTAAAATATCATTTATAATTTTATATATTAATGTATTTTATTGTTCAACAAACTAATTAAAAGTCTTATGAAAACAAAAATTCTAAAAAAAAATTCACTGATTAAGAGTTCTGAAGTAATGAGCCAAGAAGAGATGGAAATGATTCTAGCAGGCTCTGGTTCATGTGCAGGCCAATGCTTTTCTGGAGCATGCAAAGTTTTAGCATGTACACGCCTTAATGGTGCTGGTGATTGTGGGTGCAGATAATTTAGTAATTAATCATTCGTAAATGAAATCACGATTGATCAAGAAAGGTTCTGATATTTATATATCAGAACCTAAAAGAAATGTTATCACTAAATACAAAGTATTTATAGTGTTTTTTATGCTTTATATACCGACAAAAATGATGTCTCAATTTGAATTAAAAGGTTTTATGGATTCAACTTTTGACAAGGATAGCGTTTATCTATACATTTACAAACATGATACAAAATATAAAACACTCCAAACTGTTATTAAAAATTCGCAATTCCAATTTTATGGTAAATCAAATCCTAATGATATTTCAATTTTACACATTAAAAGAAATAACAATGATGATCTTTACAATGAGGTAATACTGGATAATGGCAATATAAATGTATATTTGGCACTTGGTAATATAAAAATAGAAGGATCAAAACTAAATAATGAATATAAATCTTATATCGATAGCTGTAGTTACTATTTTGGATCAATCAAAGAAATTTTAGATGATTCCGATCCTAATAAATTGCACTTAAATAAAAGATACATAATGCTAAATGATAGTTTATATACCTATCTTTCAAATTACATTATTAGAAATATAAATAATTGCATAGGAAAAAGTGTAATAAAAAGAGAAATTATGGCATTTCCGGAAAATCAATTTAATGCTTTTAAGGATTCTGTTTTTAAATTGAGTATAAAATTAGATCCTTTTATTGTTGAGTTATTGAAAAAAAAAGAAGATGATATTAAACTTGAAAAAAAAATGAATAGACTTTATGATCAACAATTACTTGATATGCACTTAATAAATCTAAATAATGACACCGTTAATTTCCTTAATGTAATTAAAAACCAACAGTATACCTATGTAGAATTTTGGGCATCTTATTGCTCTTCTTGCTTAACAAGGATGAGTAATATAGAACAGAATATTTCTAAAGAGTCACTTTCTAAAATTCAAATCATTACAATATCAATAGATGATGATATTTTATTGTGGAAAAAAGAAGTCGGAAAATTGAAAAGAAACTGGGAAAATTTTATCATATCATCAAATGAAAACAAGAAAATAAGAGAGGAATATTTTATAAGATTTATTCCTTATAATATTTTAGTTAAATCAGGGAAAATAATAGGTATTAACATATCTCCTAAACAATTAGATCACATCATAAAGCAGGAGTAATAATACAATCATACACACATATGGGATACAGCGATATAAATATTTCAGAATTAGACACAATTCTATACAATGACTCTATGAATAAATTCCATAACGGGATTTATAGCGGAAAAATAGGTATTTCTATATATTTTTTTAATATGTATAGGATACATCGTAGTGAGATCTACTTCAATTATGCCAATGACATACTAGAAAGTCTTATAAACAATATAAGTGCAAACACTTCTGCTAGATTTAATGATGGCTTGTCTGGCATTTCGTTAGGAATTAATTATTTACATAAGAACCGATTTATAAAGGGTAATATAAATGAAATAACAAAAGAACTAGATAATGTAATATATAAAGAGTTATCATCATATGAGATTGGAGATATTTACAATTCAAAAGAATTATTACTACTTCTTTATTATTTATATAAAAGAATAATAGATGCAAATAGAAATCAATTGTACATATATAATAATTTAATAATTAATATTGTAAACGTCTTGTATAACAGCATTGATTGTTCATTCTTTTATGAACCAAATATATTCTTAATAGATGAATACAATTTAGGACTATTCATATATGTTGTTAGTAAGATTTTATCTTTAAATATATATAACACCAAAATATTTAGACTAATCAATAAACATGAGCATATTATTACTTCGCAAATACCTATTCTAAACTCTTTCAAATTAATAAAAACATCCTGCCTTTTAGAGCTTAACAGATATTACAAAAGCAAACAATGGAATATGCATTTTTATCTCTTATTTAAACAAATAAATATTAAAGATATTTTAGAAAAAGAGATGCAGGAGAAGAATATTTTTTTTCACAATGGATTACCTATATTATATTTAGCAACAAAAAATATAAATATGCATATAAAAAACAGCATAAGTATTAGTTCAAAATTATATGAAAATATGATAAAAGAATCTCATGCATGGGACCTTATAATAACTGATAATAATTATAGATATATGCATTCAGGATTATTTAATGGATATCCAGGAAGTAGATTATTTTTAGACCTTATATCAAGAAATATAATATGAGAAAACACTTTTTAGAGGATATAACATTTCTCATACCTGTACGAATAGACTCTATTATTAGACTTGAGAATTTGCTATTATCAATAGATAATATAACCAATTATTACCATGTAAAAATAATAGTATTGGAAGCTACAAAGTATAATAATGGGATTCTAGAAAAGTTGATAAAGCGCAAGGTGTCTTATTTATTCTATCAAGATCATGATGATATATTTCATAAAACCAAATATATAAATATACTATCACAAGAAGCCTCTACTAAATATATTGCTATTTGGGATGCTGATGTTATACTTAACCATACACAAATAATAGATTGTTATTCAAATTTATTATCTGGTAAATTCGATCTGGCATATCCATATAATGGGACTTTTTTAGATATGTCATATATTATTAGAAGTTACTATATGGTAAATAAAAAGATATCAATACTTGATAATAATAAAGAAAAAATGAACCTATTATATCAAGCATCAGGCAATATTGGGGCTGTAGGTGGTGCTTTTATAATAGATCTTAACAAATTCAATGAAATAGGAAAAATGAACGAAGAATTTTATGGATGGGGATTGGAAGATGGCGAATTTTATTATAGATCGATAAATAATAAGCTAAAAATATATCGTTCTAATGGTCCCTTATATCACTTGACACATCCTCGAGATTTGAATGGAAAATTCCATTCATATTTTCAAACAACAAAGTCTAAATGCGAATTGTTAAAAACAATTGAATCGTAATACATAACTCCTTAAAATATATAAATGTATGACAAATAAGTGCCCATTAATATCATGTGTATGTGTAACACATAATAGACCCAATATGCTTGAAAGAGTAATAAAATGCTTTGAATATCAAACATACAATAATAAACAATTAGTAATTGTTTATGAAGAGTTAGACAAACTAACAAAAGCATACATAGACTCACATACATTTTCTAACAATATAAAAATCATAATGATATCATTATCTATCCCTAAATTAACATTAGGAGAATTGAGAAACATAAGTATCCAAAAATCAGATGGAGAATATATTTGTCAATGGGATGATGACGACTGGTATAGCTGTGAAAGATTAGAAATACAACTAAAATATTTACTAAAAATGAAAAAATCAGCATCTATATTATTAAGATGGATTATCTATGACGACTTTTTAAAAAAATCCTATTTATCATTTATTCACGCTTGGGAAGGAAGTATACTATGTAAAAAGGAAATCCTTACATTATATCCATATCCTCCGATTGAAAAGGGAGAGGATGTTTCTGTTATAAAACAGTTAATATCAAAACATCACATAGCACTAATTGAAAACGAACCCGAAATATATGTATATGTGTTTCACAGAAACAACACTTGGGAAAATTCACATTTTGACAATATGATATCTTCAAGCATTGAATTACCAAAAGAAATTAATGAAGAAGTAATAGAATGCCTTAAGTGTTGATATATTTACTCATACTTAATACATACTTTTTAAAATGAACTCATAGCTATATAAATTTATCTGTATACATATTATGTTGAACAGATTTCCCTATTTTTATCAATATGATACAATGGATTGTGGCCCTACATGTATTCGTATGATTGCTAAATATTATGGTCGTATTTATACACTACAATATCTTAGAAATCATTCGTATATTACACGTGAAGGTGTTTCGCTATTAGGCATTAGTGAAGTCGCTGAACTTATAGGCTTTAGAACTCAAGGAGTAAAACTCACAACAGAAGAATTAGTAAAAGAATCTCCATTACCTTGCATTCTATACTGGAATCAAGCCCATTTCGTAGTGTGTTATAAAATTAGCCATAATAAATTCTATATTGCAGATCCATCTTCAGGATTAGTAACATATACTAAAGAAGAATTTGAACACAGCTGGATTAATACAAAAGTAAATGGACAAGATACAGGAGTAGCTCTTTTGCTAGAACCAGAACCCAAATTTTACAATACAGAAGATGATACAGAAGAAAATAAATGGAATATACGCTTCTTTTTCCGCTACCTCTCACCCTATAAGGAGGAAATGGCTCAACTGGTGCTTGGGATGCTTACCGCCAGCATCTTGCAACTAACCCTCCCCTTCCTCACACAGAGCCTCGTGGATACGGGTATACGGGACAACAACCTCGGCTTCATAACCCTCATCCTCATTTCGCAACTGGTGATCTTTATAGCCAAGCTGTCCGTGGACTTCATCCGGAGCTGGATATTGCTGCACGTAAACACCCGTATTAACATAGCGTTGATCTCTGACTTCCTCGCCAAGCTCATGCGCCTGCCCCTGCATTTCTTCGACACGAAGATGGTGGGCGATATCATGCAGCGGATCGGGGATCATGACCGCATTGAGGCTTTCATGACGGGGACTTCCATCAATACGCTCTTCTCCTTCGTGAACTTTATCGTCTTCGGGTTCGTGCTCGCCTATTACGACTGGAACATCCTCAGCCTGTTCCTGGTAGGCAACGGCCTGTACGTGGCGTGGGTACTCGCCTTCATGCGATGGAGGCGGGAATTGGATGTCAAACGCTTCAACCAGGCGGCGGGGGAGCAGAGCAACCTCTTCCAACTCATCACCGGTATGCAGGAGATAAAGCTCAACAACTGCGAGACCAAGATGCGGTGGAAATGGGAACGGATACAGGTGAAGCTATTCAAGATAGGGATTAAAGGCTTGGCCCTGCAACAATATCAACAGCTCGGAGCGGTGTTCTTTAACCAGACCACGAACATCCTTATCTCCTTTATCGCCGCCCGGGCTGTTGTGCAGGGAGATATGACATTGGGCATGATGATGTCCGTCACCTACATCGTGGGGCAGCTATCCTCTCCCATCGAGCAATTGATCGATTTCTCACGCTCCTTGCAGGACGCGAAGATCAGCCTGGAGAGGCTGGGTGAGATTCATGGAAAAGAGGACGAGGAGCAGACCGTAGACATGAAACTCAACTCCTTGCCCGACGACAGGACGCTAAGGCTGGAGAACCTCAACTTCAGCTATGACGGGGCGGACAGGGATTACGTACTGGAGGATATCAACCTGACGATACCGCATAACAGGGTGACCGCCATCGTGGGGGCCAGCGGGAGCGGGAAGACGACGATCGTGAAACTCCTGCTCGGTTTTTATAATCCCAACAAGGGGGACGTGAGGATCGGCGATACCTCTCTCAGGAACCTGAATCCCCACGTATGGCGTAGCAAGACGGGATCGGTCATGCAGGATGGTTTTATCTTCTCGGATACGATAGCTAACAACATCGCCCCCGGGGAGGAGGTGGTAGACAAGGAACGCCTGCTGCATGCCGTGACGGTGGCGAATATCCGGGATTTCATCGATTCGCTCCCGCTGGGCTATAATACGAAGATCGGCATGGAGGGAAACGGAGTGAGCCAAGGGCAGAGACAGCGTATCCTGATCGCCCGGGCGGTGTACAAGAATCCCGACTTCATCTTCCTGGACGA
>NZ_QTLZ01000045.1:0-345 GCF_003635425.1 Parabacteroides sp. AF27-14 | reverse complement strand
GCCCGGGCGGTGTACAAGAATCCCGACTTCATCTTCCTGGACGAGGCCACGAACGCCTTGGACGCAAACAACGAGCGGGAGATCATGGAGCAGTTGCACGCCTTCTACAAAGGACGGACCGTGGTGGTCGTGGCGCATCGGCTAAGCACGGTACGTGACGCCGACAAGATCGTGGTGCTGGACAAGGGACGCGTCGTGGAGGAAGGGACGCATCAAGAGCTCACGGCCTTGCGGGGGACTTACTATAAGTTGGTGAAGAACCAGTTGGAACTTGGGAATTGAGAATTGAAAGTTGAAAATTAGTTGGAGAAGAGAAATAAGGACATAGAACTGAGGAGCGAGGAG
>NZ_QTLZ01000044.1:0-11263 GCF_003635425.1 Parabacteroides sp. AF27-14 | reverse complement strand
AGGTGGGGGATATTTCCGAGGAGGTGGTATCTTTCGCCTCTCTCATTTTTAATGCGATCACTATCAATAAAGTACCTATCTAATACTCTTAGGTAGATAACTATTGATAGTATCTGTTGATGTTTTTAAGTCCGTTTTAAGTTATATAATTCTGTTTCTGAGTTTTGTCTTTTTCTAAAATGCGCCGTGAATGGCTGTGATAAAATTATCATTGGAGGCATAAACAATATTAAAATTTTTCCTAAAAACGTTACCTATTTGTTCAATTAAATTGTATTTTTGTATAGTTCTCAATAGCACCACGCCGATCAGGGTGGTGCGGGAACTGACATAAATTAGAAAAGGCGTTTACTTTACGCTTTGGTTTTGACGTTCTAAGAATCTCGCAAATTCTCAACTATCTGTCAAAAACAAAGCAACGGTGGATGTCCTCAAGGGTGTATTATATAGCCCTCATTGTACCTTGTGTAGCCATTGGTGTATCCATAAGGGAACTGGGTGTATCATATATATTCACATCGGCGTGGGGCTTTCGGCGTTGCTCGTTTCGACAGATAGGGCAATGCGAGAGCCTTTAGAGCGTGGAACGGGCAGCAAGGTACGGTTCCCACGCTTTTTTGTTTGTTAATCTTTCCATAGGGGAGCAGGAAGACAAATATTCAATCTCCATCATGATAACACAAAACGATTTAAAGAATGCTCACCCTAAAAAAGATAGAGAAGATTTAAGTCTCCTTCCCATAAGAGAAGCGACCATAACTTACCTTGAAAGAGTATCTATTTCTGAATATAATCAAACATGGGATGAAAATTTTACCTATGATCCTTTTTCGTACTCGTACAATACTCGTAATACCAAATTTTATGTGCTAAAACGTAAAAAAATATATTTTGGAGTATTAGAATCGCTAGATAATTATACCGCCACTTATGTATTTTTATTATTATCTGAAAATGAGTTTGAAAATCAAATTCAAATAATTAAAAATGATATAAGAGATATATATACAACACGAAATGGAATAAAAAACAAATTTTATATTAACAATAATAAGATAGAAACTTATAGTTTGAAAGATAAACCCTATTATCTAGGTAATATATCTCATGTGAATTTCCATTATTGGCATAAAAAATTACATGATATTATAATGCCAATTGCAAAACAAATGTCAAACAGAAGATTCAGATTTGGAGGATTAAGAAGATCAAAAATAAGTGTTCTATACAATAAGAGTCTATCTCAAATATCAAATATATTGAACATTGAAACTTCATTGCTAATAAAACTATTAAAAAGAAAAAGCCCGTATTTAAATATAACAGAGTCATACATAATGAGCGATTATGAAGCAGAAATATATAAGGATTTTTTCATAAAATTACTTCGCAAAAAAACAAATAAGGGGAACACTAGTCCCCTGTAATACATATAACATTGTCGAACATCAAATTACAATATTCAATTATGCCAGCAACATCCTTAATAGAAGAACTTCCTAAAATCGTAAAAGAAGGAAGACAAGAAGCGCAACGTATCTTAGAACGTTTGAGTAGCAACACCCGTATCGGATTACAAACAAATGAATTGGTTCTTCCAGCCAAAGACACTTCCGGATTATGGAAAGGGAAAAACGAGCAAGTGATAAACAAAGAATGGATGAACCGTCTCGTCTATGGCGATAACTTATTGGCAATGCAAGCCTTGTTAGCTGGAGATGAAGCAACCGGATTATCCTCACTTCGGGGAAAGGTGGATTTGATTTATATTGATCCTCCTTTTGATAGCAAAGCGGATTATCGGACAAAGATTAATTTGCCGGGTGTTGATATTGAGCAAAAGCCTACGGTAATTGAGCAATTTGCTTATTCGGATACATGGCAGGATGGGACGGTTTCTTATTTGAAGATGCTTTATCCGAGGTTGGTGTTAATGCGGGAGTTACTTTCAGATAAAGGGAGTATTTATGTACATATTGATTGGCATGTTGGGGCGTATGTAAAGACTTTATTAGATGATGTATTTGGGAAAGAAAATTTACAAAGTGAGATTATATGGAAAAGAACAGGAGGACATCACTTAGCAACAAATGGATATGATGTAATGACTGACACTATTCTTTATTATACAAAATCCTCTTTATATACTTACAATCAAGAATACGAATCTCTAACAAGTGAAGAATTAAATGAAAAGTTTCCTTATATAGAAAAAGAAACTGGCAGAAGATTTAATCATGAAAAATTAGAAAAATCTTCAAACGCTTATAGCGCTGGTGAAACAAGAACTATACAAGGTCGAAGGATTACATCAAATATCGGCTGGATATGGACACAAGAAACTTTTGATGAACGGCTATCACAAAATCCATATTTGATCTTTTGGACAAATACAGGTAGACCTCGATATAAAAATTATGCAGATGAGTATGTAGGAAGAAAAATTGGTAATTTATGGATTGATATACAACCTATATCATCTACAGCCAAAGAACGCATAGACTACGCCACCCAAAAACCCGAAGCCCTTCTCGAACGCATCATCAAAGCCAGTAGCAACGAAGGTGACCTTGTTTGCGACTTCTTCGGTGGAAGCGGAACAACCGCAGCCGTTACCGAACGGTTAGGCCGTCGATGGATTACAACGGATATTGGCAAACCGGCTACATTAGTTATGCGCAAACGCTTTATCGACCAAGAGGTAAAACCATTCCTTTATCAAGCCATCGGTGATTATCAAAAAGAGGCTTTCCAAAACAACAAGCAATACAAGCGGATTGGCGATTTGAGCCAAATCATCATGCAACTGTATGGAGCAATACCATTTACACAGGAACAACTGAACGATCGGAATTGGGGGTATATCAAGAACGGACGGACTTTGGTACTGGTAGATAGTCCCAATAAAGTAACCGGGGCAGCTACAATCCGCCGGGCATACGAAGCCAAAAACAATCTGTTGGGCGGTGGATGGAACAAGGCGGTCGTATTAGCTTGGAACTTTGCTTTTGACATTTCTGCGGCTATCCAACAATACAAGGAGGATGTTGAGGTCTTGGTGATTCCACCAGACCTGTTGGACAAACTCTCCAAGAAAGGATATGACAAACTGATAAGGGAAGGCTCTGTCCGTTTCAGCAGTTATCAATATCTATTGGTAAAACCTATTCAGACAGAAGCGCATTACGGTGAACAGGACAAACTAACAATCGAATTGGATAATTATGTGCTTCTTTCACCCGACAATATCCCGTTGGATGATAAAGATAAAGCCAAATTGCAACAGGTATTGGAGAAAGATCCGCTGGCTTTGATCGAGTATTGGAGCATCGACCCGGATTACGACGGCATCACATTCCGCAGCCAATGGCAAGACTATCGGGAAAACACGGACAATGATAGCGATCCACTTCATTGTATCTATACAGCTACATTAATCACTCCTCGAAAAGCAGAACGGACGGTTTGCGTGAAAGCGGTCGATGTATTCGGCTTTGAGAGCATGGTAACAGAGACTATTCATTCTTAAAAACGACACACAACATGAGAAACGATATATCCTTGGAATTGGCAAGCCGGTTAACGGAACAAGTCAAAACAGCCTTTGAAAACGGCAGTTTATTAGATGCCGTTACCCCGGTAACACAAGATTTGCTGAAGTTTTGGTTCATGGGGCCTTATACGGAAGAACGCTCCAAGAACTTTCATGAAGGACAAAAACAAAGTATTCTAAACATCATTTATCTGCATGAAGTTTTACAAGTGACAACCGTAGAAGAAATATACCGGCAAGTTGCGCCGGATCTATTAGCCGAATGTAATCTAAGTGATTTGGCTAAAGAAAAATATCGTATTCCCAAATATGCCGTAAAGATGGCAACCGGAACAGGTAAGACATGGGTCATGCACGCTTTACTTTTATGGCAACTCCTTAACGCACGACATGAAGAACAAGAAGAACGAAGCGGACGCTACACCCAAAACTTCCTGATCGTAGCTCCTGGCCTGATTGTTTATGATCGGCTAAAGGATGCCTATTGTGGACGCCTGAAAGAGAACTGCACGGAAAGAGATCCTTTTACAAATGACCTCTATCTGCATAAAGATCTTTTCATACCTCCGGCTTATCGGGACGAAGTATTCTCTTTTATACAAAACAATGTTGTCACCAAAGAAGAGGGAATCGGACGAAAAATAACCGGAAACGGACTGATCGCCTTAACCAACTGGCATCTGTTCTTGTCTGATGAAGAGAAAGAGAATATGGTCCCAGACTCCGCTCCCTCTATTATAAGAGATTTATTGCCTATTACACCAGGCCTGAGTGGTGGTAATGTCTTAGAGGCACTGGATAGGAAATACCTACGAGGAAGCGAATTGGACTATTTATCCGAACTATCGGACTTAATGGTAATCAATGACGAAGCCCATCATATCCATGAGAATAAAAAGCAAGGAGAAATAGAAGAGGTTGAATGGCAAAAAGGATTGAATAAGATTGCCCACAACAAAGGAGGTCACTTCTTCCAAATCGACTTCTCAGCTACACCCTACGATACGGTCGGTTCCGGGAAGAAAAAGATGAAATGTTATTTCCCGCATATTATATCTGACTTTGATTTAAGCCAAGCGATGAAAAGCGGATTGGTTAAGACCTTGTTGTTGGATCGCCGACAAGAATTGACAGATCTTGCCAATCTGGATTATAACGCTTTACGTGATGAACGAAAAAAAGTGATTGGATTGAGCGACGGACAACGTTTAATGCTTCGTGCCGGATTACGAAAATTAAAAATCCTTGAAGAAGGTTTTATCAAGCTGGATTCTAAGAAACGACCGAAGATGATGGTGATTTGTGAGGATACCAATGTCACCCCGTTTGTCGAATCATTCCTAAAAGAAGAGGGATTAGCCGAAAAGGATGTTCTCCGTATTGACAGCAACGCTAAAGGCGAAGTAAAAGAAAAAGATTGGATGCAAGTCAAAGAACGATTGTTCAATATTGATAAATATGAATCACCCAAAGTCATCGTTTCCGTGTTGATGCTTCGGGAAGGTTTCGATGTCAACAATATATGTGTCATCGTACCGTTACGATCTACGCAATCCGCTATTTTGTTGGAACAAACCGTAGGGCGTGGTCTTCGTTTGATGTGGAGAGAGCCTGAATATTCAGAAGAAAAAAGGGAAAACCGATTGCAAGTATTGGTTAAAAAGAAAGCACCTAAATCTTATATCGATATGCTTTCCATCATTGAACATCCGGCCTTTCTTGATTTCTACAATGATTTGATGAACGAAGAGCTTGCCGGTATAGACGAAGGTGATTTGCCGGATGGCTCCAATGTAACCGGTGATATTATAAAGGTAGGGTTAAAAGACAATTATCAAGACTATGATTTATTCTGGCCTCTTATTATCAAAGAGCAAGAGGAGGAGATACATCCTTCAGAAATAGATATAAACAGACTCGCACCTTTTACAGACTTTTCGTATGAACAACTAAAAGAAATTTTGGCGAAACCCGGTGAATCCTTTATCTCGCATGACGTCTTAGTCGGTACTCAATTCGGCAAATATGAGGTAAACGCAGACTTATGCAATGCACAAAGCTACAATGAATACTTGCAAAAGGTATTACGCATCGTCACAACACGCTTCGACAAGGTAGGAAGGAGTAAGCCTAAGGAACTACCTACATTGCAAATTAATCAGCAAGAAATCATACGGGTCATCGACCGATATATCCGAACCAAGTTATTTTCACGTTCATTCAATCCGTTCGAGAATTATAATTGGAAGATTTTACTACACAATGAGGGAGTTGCGACCCAGCATATTGTAAGAGAGATCAGTAAGGCGATCTATTATATGCAAGAACAAATAGATATAACAGATGCAATAGTTGAGAAGATTTATTTTTCTTCCATACCTACACTACGTATACGAGAAAGTTTTTCACTTGATTTGGAAAAGATTATCTATGAAAAAGTGGGCTACCCTTCCAATAAAGGAGGTTTCGAGAAAGCTTTCCTTGAATTTTTGGATGCCGACTCGGAAGTGAACTGCTTTATCAAAATAAATGAGAATCAACATAGCTTCGCATCAATCCATTATATCCGGCAGGACGGTCTATTGGCCACCTATCATCCGGACTTTATGGTATGTACATCACAACACATCTATATTATAGAAACGAAAGGACAAGACAAGATTTTCGACAAAAATGTCCGACAAAAACAATTGGCAACTCTTGAATGGTGCAATAAGATTAATCAACTGAGAGCCCAATATAGAATGAACCGACAGTGGCTTTATATATTGTTAAGTGAAAATGATTTTTATAGTCTAAAACGGAACGGTGCCACGCTTATTGAAATCTGCAATTTGAATAAGGTCTCAGAGAGTGTGGCAACAGGTAATTTGTTTTGAAGGGAGTTGGAGATATCATGATTTTAGTATATGGCCTTATATTATTGGATTGGGAGTGGTAACATAAGGCCGAGGTAAATCGGAGGATTTGTACTTATTTTGTGGTAATAAAAACAGGTGAAGAAAAAGAGTTGATAACGGATATTGGTTTGATATGAAAACAAGTAAATGCTTTGATCGTGCTTCTTGTAGCTGGGATTGTAAACCTCAAATTTCCGGTTTAATACATGATCCGGTTGAGGAATCTGAAGCCTATTTGTCCATAAAGAAGGAGTTAGAGGAAAAACTACGATCTTACTTCTCTGATAAAAAAATTGATTCTGGTAACTGGTTTCGTACCCCGGTCTCATGTTTCGAGTATTGGCAAGTGATGAAACGTTTTTTATGGGAGGACTATCGAATAGAGTGGAGATCCCCGGTTGAATTGAATCCTACTATATTCAAAGATGATCTTTAGGGGGGATTTGGGGTACGAATGGCTTTATATGGCGTGGATCGGGGCGGCACCAAAGGAGGAGGCTGCGAGTGGATGCGGAAGGCGGCGGCGGGGACACCAGCCCCGTTTTCTCTTGTGGTGCTTGGCGATGAGGATATGAAACATGAGCCTATTCCTTGCGAATAAGGGGTGATAACTGATAAAGGGGTTATTTATAGATCCGTCCTATATCGTGTCTTAGAGGGCAAAAGAAACGGCCTGAATGCAAATAACACTAATTAAAAGAAAGCGGTAAAGTTGTGAATATGGTAAAAACGAGGTTTTTGATCATCTATTCGATAGTGTGTACTATGGTATTGATACGTACTTGTACGAATGATGATATGTTGGCGGGATTTGACTTAAGGGAAATATCTGGCGTTGAATTTCCTCCTTATCGAGAGATACGTAGATGCAAGACACAATATCCTAGACTTTGTTGGATTGACATTACATATTCTTTATCAGCGGATAACAAGAGAGCCTTGCAAAAAAGACTTGAGGATATTACGGGGAAACCATGTTCTCGATGGGTCAAATACGAGGACAGATACGAGTTTCGAGATTTAAACTCCCCTTATGATATCTTTGTGATTGAGGTAAACAAGCGGGATACTTGTTTTCATGTGAGTTTTTGTTATTGACAGTGGTTTAAAATAAGTTGTTCTTAATTTGAGGTGTTATGGTGTTAGTTTGTATAAGTCTTATAATCTTTGAATTATCGGTTTTTATAATCCTTGCATTCAAGGCAAGACCGGAGCGATGGACATTTAAGTCTTTTTGTCTTTGGTTAGCTTCTTTGGTCTCGTGGTGTTGTTTTCCACCATTGTACGTATGGATTGAGCGGAAGTGGCAGCAGGCTAGTCTAAGAAGGGCGCTATTTGTGCTGTTATCCCCAGTCTCTTTTCTTTTCTTGGTAGATGCCTGTACGTTCGATCCGCATCGCTTCATCCATAACCTTGATAGCCTGATAATAGATATAGATCTCAACGCTATTAATAGAGACTGGACAGGGATTGATACGCTGTTATCTCTAATCTCTCTTGTTTACTTAGTATATATCTGTTCATTGGTATGTAAGTGCGTCAATAAGCCTTTCTATAACCGAAGAGATCTTTCAAGCAAGGTAGGGATAGGGGCAGCATACAAGATTGTAAATTCTCATGGCCGAAATGGGGATACGGATGAGGTTGACATTAGGTTTGATTCGGGTTGTGAAACGGAGAGTTCCAACAAAGGATGAAGACGAATCCCCCGGCTCATTGGAGTATATCGGAAGATGGTGATTTCCCATTCGATGAGAATTAGATGATGGAATTTACTTCTTTATGGATATAGATCCTAGAGAGAATAAGGCATATATGTGATATGGAGGGACTTCGATAATTGGAGTCGGAATGATTTTCGCCATACAAGATCCTTGGTGGTAGGTCGAAAATGAAACAAGTTACCGATGATAAATCGAGTTTTTTTGCAATCTTTGTGTTAAAGAATTTATGTATAGAGAGAAGTTAGCCATGATGAAAAATACTTACAGAACTATCTATGGAGCGATTGCTGGTGATATTATAGGTTCGATGTATGAGTTTCGTTCTGTCAAGAGCAAAGACTTCGAGTTGTTTCCGTATGGTGCCTGTTTTACAGACGATACGGTGATGACATTAGCTATCGCACGATGGCTAATGGAGGATGTCACCCGCTCAGAATACACGCTTGTAGACACTATGTGTGAATTTGGCAACCGTTATCCGGCTGTTGGCTACGGTGGCCTTTTCTGCAATTGGTTATGTAATGATCCAACCCCCTATAACTCATGGGGGAATGGTTCCGCTATGCGTGTTAGTGCGGTAGGTCTTGTTGCTAAGACTTTGGATGAATGCTTGCGCTTAGCGAAACAAACAGCCGCAGTATCACACAATCATCCGGAAGCTATAAAGGGAGCGCAGGCTGTAGCTGCAAGTATATTCATTGCGCTACATTGGACTGGGGAAATAGACGAATTAAAAGTATACATAAGAGATTTTGTTACCAATCAGTTCGAATATAACATGAACCGTACATTGAATGAGATTCGGCCCCGATATGAATTTGATGTATCTTGCCAAGGTAGCGTGCCTGAGGCTATCATCGCATTTTTAGAAGCCGATAGTTATGAAGATGCGATAAGAAATGCCGTGTCACTCGGTGGTGACGCTGATACGCAAGGTGCTATAGCTGGCGCAATAGCGGCTTGTGTTTATCCAATTCCTGAATACATTATTAAAGAGTGCCAGAAACGTTTATCCGATGATCTGTTGAAGGTCGTCATCCGTTTTGAGGATTATCTTGACAATGAATGGCAAAATAAGATTAGTTTGCCCTGTTCGTGCTTGCAACCCAAGCGTGAAACGGTTGAGCCTGAGAAATATGTAGATATTATACGAGACAATATTGATTTGATACACAAATCAATTAAAATCGCAGTGGTGATGGTTGCATTTATATTGGTCAAAATATTATGGGTTTACTGGTCGTGTACTGATAATGGTACATGGGAGGATGAGAAGGGGGAACTCATTCAACGTCGGGATTTCCTGATCGATCGTGTAGTAACTTCACCACGTGCGTTGTTGTGTGAAATGCCAGAAGGAATTGGAACACAATTTCAAGGTGAGTGGGCGTTGTATTCTTGTTCAATGCTGGCGGCAGCCTTATTCAATATGTCGAAACTTTATCCCGAAACAAAAACAGAGAATCTAGAGAACATAGATAATCTTATTGAGATGGTACTTTCCTTTGAGTTGAGAAAATATGATGCTGAGCGTTGGGGCGAGGATCCTCTGGAAACATTGGATGGTGACAGGAGTCATATTTCATATATCAGTCATCTTGCGTGGATGATAAGCGAGTATAAGATGGCCGGAGGAAATGATAAATATAATAACTTGTTTGATGATCTTTGCGGAACTATGAATCGTCGGCTTCTTCGAAGTAAAAGTCTAAACTTACCAACATATCCAAGCGAATGTATATATGTCCCTGATATGCTTGTTGCGATTGTCGCACTGAATAATTACTCGAAATTAAACAAGGGAAAATATATTTCTACGGTACGTAAATGGGTACGAAAGGCTAAATCTGAATGGCTTGACAAAGAAACAGGCCTACTTGTCTCATTTTTGAGTGAGGATGGCATACCGTTTAAAGCCGCCCCGGTGAAAGGCTCGTATTCCGCATTAAACTGTCTATACCTCACGCAGATAGATTCAGTATTTGCAAGAGAGCAATATCATAGGCTCAAATCCCATTTTTTGCAATCAGGTTTATTGTCTGGTATACGGGAATATCATGATTATTCGTGTTGGTTGGGATTTGACATTGATGCAGGCCCGGTACTGTTCAACCTCAGTCCATCCGGAACAGCATTCGCTGTGGGGGCAGCAACATATTTCAATGACGTGAGAGTACGTAATAATTTCTTACGTACGGCGGAAATTGCAGGACATAGTGTGATGTGGAACAATACTCGACATTATTTACTAGCGGAAATAGCACTTGTTGGGGAATGTATCATGTTGGCAATGCGAACAACAACTCCATAGGAAAGAAATGGAACTTTATATGACCATGTTTTAATTATAAGGGATAGCTGCCCTAAATAGAAATGTAAGTGTTATAGATCTATTTTATACAGAACCTTCGAGTGCAAAAGAATTGGATTGGATACGAGATTATGATAATTATAAAGAAGGAGTATGAATAAGGTAAAATAGTAGTTCTTAATTTGAGGCGTTATGATGTTTTTTTTATTAGTTAGTGTGATAGTTTGGGGTGGTGGGTTACTGGCTTTCATAATCCTTCTATTTTGGGCAAGGCCGGAGCGATGGACATTTAAGTCTTTTTGCCTTTGGTTGGCTACTTGGGTCTCATGGGGATGTTGTCCGCCTTTGTACGTGTGGATTGAGCGGAAATGGCGGCGGGCGAGTTGGAGAAGGTGTTCTTATGCGCTGTTATCCCCTATCTCTCTTATTAGCTTAATATATGTTTGCTCGTTTGTATCAGATATCGTCAATAAGCCGTATGGGAGCCGTATGGAGATCTCATACAAGGTAGGTGTAGGATTGCCAGCGTACGAGGTTATAGATCGCACCTATGGAAAAAAGTCGTTCACTTTGGACTATATTGATCGGATAGATATTAAGTTTGAACCGGGTCGTGAAACGGAGAGATTCTATTGGTGGATGAAGACGAATCCCCCGGCTCATTGGAGCATGTCGGAGGACGGTAGTTTTTACTTTAATGAGATTTCGGAAGATGGAACCTTCTTCACAATGCGTATAGATCCCCAGAAGGGTACGGCATGCATAGAATATGGAG